>JAJPKP010000026.1 GCA_021323675.1 Pseudomonadota bacterium
GAAGATATGAAAAAGGTCGAGGCAATCATCAAACCGTTCAAGCTCGATGAGGTCAAAGAGGCGCTCTCGAGCATCGGTGTGCAAGGCCTTACCGTCAGTGAAGTCAAAGGCTTCGGTCGCCAGAAGGGCCACACGGAACTCTACCGGGGGGCGGAGTACGTGGTGGACTTTCTGCCCAAGGTGAAGCTCGAGATAATCGTATCCGACGAGCTTGCAAGCCAGGTTGTCGAGACTATCGAACGCGCCGCCCGCACCGGGCGCATCGGCGACGGCAAGATTTTCGTAATGCCGATGGAAGAGGTTGTGCGCATCCGCACCGGCGAACGCGGCACCAACGCCCTGTGAGAAACTCCGCAGGTTCACCGGGTTCGCGCAAATGCTTCATTTCGCGAGCATCCGCGTGAACCTGCGGATTTGTCTCTCTATCTGAAGCCGCCGCCGTCTCTCACGCCGCGCCCGAAATCCCACGCTCGGCCCTGTTTGAACTCCCGGACAATTCGACGGGCCACGGTCATCCGATGTACCTCGTCGGGTCCGTCGTAGATCCGTGCAAACCGGGCGTGCCGGTACATCCGGGCAAGCGGAGTGTCCTCCGAAACGCCCATCGCGCCGTGCACCTGGATAGCCCGGTCGATTACGTCGTGCAGCACCTTGGCGCCGAAGAATTTGATTAGCGCGATCTCGACGCGGGCTTCGTCGCCGGAATCGATCTTGGCGGCGGCGTTGAGCGTCAGAAGCCGTGCCGCCTGAATCTCGGCGGCCGAGTCGGCAATCCAGTTCTGGATGGTCTGTTTGTCCGCCAGCGGCCCGCCGAACGCCTGACGGTTGATCGCCCGGTTCACCATCAGCTCGAACGCGCGCTGCGCCTGCCCAAGCCATCGCATGCAGTGATAGATGCGTCCGGGCCCAAGCCTCCGCTGCGCGATCTTGAATGCCTGTCCGCGCGGACCGAGCAGGTTGGTGAGCGGAACGCGAGCGTTGTTGAAGCGGATTTCGCAATGACCGCCCGACGTTTCGCCCATCACCGGAACCACTCGCACGATCTCGAAGCCCGGCGTATCGGTCGGCACGATTATCATGCTGAAGCGTTCGTAGGTCGGCGCGTCGGGGTCCGTCACCGCCATCACGGTCGTGTACGCGGCGTGATTGGCGCCACTGGAAAACCATTTGTGTCCGTTGATCACCCATTCGTCGCCGTCCTGCACCGCCCGAGTGCGAAGCCCCGTAGGATCGGCCCCCGAGACCTCCGGCTCCGTCATCGAAAAGCACGGGTAGATGTCGCCGCTGACGAGCGGAATCATCCAGCGTTTCTTCTGCTCGGGACTCCCGTACAGATAAAGCATCGTGGCGTCCTGCGCCGAATGCGTTCCCAGCCCGGCCATCGCAAACTCGCTGCGCCCGACGATCTCGTTGACGAACACGTAGGGCATGAAGTCGAGGCCGCCGCCGCCGATCTCCTTCGGCAGCCCGAGCGCCCACAGGCCGCGCTCCTTGGCCTTGGCCTGAATCGAGCGCATCGTGCGCGCCGCTTCTTCGTCGTGCTTGAGCAGAATCGGCTCGTTGGGGTAGATGAATTCCTCCAGAAATCCCAGCACGCGGCGGCGCAAATCCTGAATTTCCGGACTGGCTTCGAGTTCGACCACGCTTTGCATCGCAATGCCTCCTCGGGCTTCGGGCGAATGCCCGGCCGATTGCAGATGAAAGAAACCTGAAGCCTGCTTATCGCGCGCGACGCATCGCTGGCAACCCTTTGAATGAATTCGCCGGTCCGGCAGGGAGCGCCGCCCGCGGGGAGTTCGGTCATCGCGATGGCGGCGACGGCGCGGGCGGAGCGGGTCCGAGGCTATAAGGGACCTTGCCGCCGAGGCGGGGGTCGTCGCTCAACACGCATTTTCCCTGCGAGGCGACGAGGTCCACGATGCGCGATGGCGCGCGGTTCTTCCTGTAATCCTCGGCCAGGCTTCGCCTGGCGGCGGTGCATTCGGCTTCGCTGTCGAAAATTCCTTCTTCGTTCCAGTCAGACATCGGCAACGAGATAACCTTGCCCGACTTCGGGTCGAACATCGGTATCAGCAGGTACCAGCTCGCCAGCGCGAGGGCAGCCACGTGTCGCAACTTCATCCGGATGCGCATCTTACCCGCATCGCGAGCGCGGCTGAACAACGGTTGCAAAACGAGACTTGCCCCGCGCTCGTCGCTGGCATATGGCTACGATCGTCCCCTTCATTTTAACCACCCAAGGAATAACCACGATGATCGATCTTTACACCTGGACAACTCCCAACGGCCGCAAGATCTCCGTAATGCTCGAAGAGTGCGGCCTGCCGTACACGGTCCATCCCGTGAATATCCGGGAAGGCGATCAGTTCAAGCCGGAATACGTGGCGATATGCCCGAACAGCAAGATTCCCGCGATTGTCGATCGCGATGAAAACGATCTCGCGATCTTCGAGTCGGGCGCAATCCTGATCCATCTTGCTGAGAAGACCGGCAGGTTCCTGCCTCGCACCGTCGCGGGACGCGCCAAAGCGATCGAGTGGCTGATGTGGCAGATGGCCAACATCGGGCCGATGATCGGGCAGGCGAACCACTTTCTGAATGTCGCCCCGGAAAAGATTCCCTACGCGATCAATCGCTACGTCACCGAATGCGCGCGCCTGCTCAAGGTGATGGATTCGCAGCTTGCCCGCGAACAGTTTCTTGCCGGCGACTACTCGATCGCCGACATTGCGACCTACCCCTGGGTTTCGGCGGCGTTTCCTTTGCTGAAACAAGCCAGCCCGGAAGGCGTAGGCGAGGGCAGGAACGTCCAGCGCTGGATCGATGCGATCGCGGCCCGGCCTGCGGTGCAAAAGGGCATGACGATTCCGAAGGTCTGAACCAAGCCTGGAATTCGGACTCTGGCGCCGTTGCGCGGAGGCGCTCGAGTTGCGCCGGTCGGCCGCGCGGCCGGTTATCGACATACCAAGCGTTCAATTGCGTTTGACTTTCGCGGTATCGCTGCGGTCGAATGCCCCCGGGGACGGCTTATGCGCTACCGCGCGCTCAGCGACATCCGGGTCATCGATCTCACGCATTTCATCGCGGGTCCTTACGCGACGAAGCTGCTCGCCGATTACGGGGCGGAAGTAATCAAGGTCGAGCCTCCCTGGGGCGAAGGAGGCCGCAAGATCGGTCCGTTTCGCGCCAACGGAGAGCCTTCACGCGATCGCGGGGGGCTGTTCGCGTTTCTCAACACCAACAAGCTCGGCATCACGCTCGACCTGCGCGATCGGCCGGGGCGCGATGCGTTGCTGCGGCTGCTCGGCGATGCCGACCTGATGGTTGAGAATTTCGCGCCGGGCACGCTGGCGAAGCTCGGAATCGCTCCGAGCGAATTGATGGCCAGATTTCCGCGTCTGTCGATCATCTCGATCTCTAACTTTGGGCAGGACGGGCCCGATCGCGACGGCATCCTGAACGACCTGACGCTGTACGCGCGCGGAGGATGGACCTATCCGGTCGGCGAGCCCAATCGGGAACCGCTCACCCCGCCGGGCTCGCTCGCCCAGTACATCGGGGGACTTTACGCCGCGATTGCTGCGATGCAGGCGATGCTGGCGCGCAAAATCGGCACCGCCAGCGGCCAGCATATCGATATTTCCCTGCTCGAAGCCGCGGTCGCGACCATGATCTATGAGACGGTGACCTTCCAATATGCGGGTGTCGTGCGCGAGCGCGCGGGCCGGCGCTTCGCGGTGGGGCCGTTTCTGATCGTCACGCTCAAGTGCCGCGACGGTTATGCCGGCCTGCAATGCGTGACTGACAAACAGTTCGAAGGGCTTTGCGACCTGATGGGACGGCCCGAAATGGCGCGAGACCAGCGCTTTGCCACCGCTTTGCAACGGATGGTCAACAATGATGCGCTGCTCGAAATCGTTGCCGCCTTCTTTCTGAAACATGACCGCGGATGGCTGTATCGCGAAGGGCAGCGCCGCGCCATCCCCCTCGTCCCCATCCCAAGCATCGGCGAGGTCCTTGAGTGGGAGCAGACCAAAGCGCGCGGCTTTTTTGAGACCATCGACGATCCCGAACTCGGCCGCATCCGTATTCCCGGCGCGCCGCTGCGGCTTACTTCGCATCGTCCTGAGCCGTCGCGGCCGGCGCCGCGCCTTGGAGAACACAATCAGGAGATCCTGGGAAACCGATTGGGCATTGATGCCGCCGAAATCGCGCGGATGAGCGCGGGAACCGATTCTGTCGCGAGGACGCTATGACCACGATTCTCGAGAAGAAAGTCCGGGTGCTCGACCTGTCGATGGGATGGGCCGGGCCCCTGCTTGGGATGCTGCTCGCCGAGATGGGAGCGGAAGTGATCAAAATCGAAGACACGCAATTCTTCGACTGGTGGCGCGGATCGATCTCGATGGGGCCGCCGGAGATGCAGCCGATCGAGCGCGCATCCACGTTCAATACCGTCAATCGCGGCAAAATTGGCGTGACCCTCGACCTCAACAACCCCCGCGGGATCGATTTGGTCAAAAGGCTGGCCGCAACCGCCGACATCCTGCTCGAGAACTACAGTCCGGGGATCATGAAGCGCTTCGGACTCGATTGGGACGTGCTCCATTCCATCAATCCGCGGCTGATAATGATTTCGATGCCGTCGTTCGGGTACGGCGGTCCCGAAACCAATGCGCGCGGCTACGGCAACACCGTCGAGGCGATGGCAGGTGTGACGGGGCTCACCCGCTATCACGATGCGGAGCAGCCCTACACGCTTTCCAATGCGCTTGGCGATCCCGTGAGCGGTCTGACGGGAACCTTCGGTGTCCTGGCCGCCCTGCATGAGCGAGAACGGACCGGAAAGGGGCAATGGATCGAGCTTGCGCAGGTCGAGGGCGCGATCGAACTGATGGCCGGGCCGATAGTTGAATATCAGCTCAGCGGCCAGGAGCCGCGCGCCCAGGGCAATCGAAATCGCGCTTACGCACCGCACGGGATCTATCGATGCGCCGGCGATGGCGCATGGATTGCGGTCGCCGCGCCTACCGACGAGCAATGGCGCGCGCTGGCCGCTGCGCTCGGTATCGATCATCTCGCCGAAGATTCGCGGTTTTCAGACGCCGCTCGGCGCAAGGCAAACGAAGACGCCCTCGATGCGGAGTTGAACCGCGCGATGTCCACGATGGCGATTGAGGACGTCCTGGATCGACTCAAGACGGCCGGCCTGTACGCGGCGCCGGTGAACTCCGCGGCCGCGGTCCTGGCCGATCCTCAAATTACAGACCGGGGGTACTTTGTAGCCGTCGATCGCGCGGTGGTGGGCACGCATCTTTACCCCGGGGTGGTCGCCCGTTTTTCGCATACTCCCCTCAAGGGCGACGAGCCGGCGCCGCTTCTCGGGGAACATAACGGCGATGTCTTCCGGGGCATGCTTGGAATGACCGACACGGAAATCGCGGAACTCGAAGCCGCAGGCGTGATCGGCACCGCTCCGCGGCAATACAGCAAGGCTTCCTGATCTGAACCGCCGGCGAGGGTTAATGGCGGGCGGATTCTCCGCCCGGCAGAGCGGTTTTTCTCGACCGGTTGGAGACCGTTATGGCCGGCCGAACTTGACGCGAGTCAATCGACGTTCGCCTTCGGCACGAACCCCTTCATCCCCTTCGAGGGGCCGTCGGTTACCTCGACTTGGGATCCGATGTCATCGCTGGAGATGATCTTTACCGGAGTGCCGTTGTCGAGTTTGCCGGCTGCCAGGTTTTCGCCCATCCCGCCGAGCATTCCGGCGACGCCGCCCTGCGCCTTCATCTGGGCCAGCTTCTTGTAGGTATCTTCGTCGGGAAAGATCGCGACCTGGGTCTGGCCTTCGGTCGCCACCAGCTTGTGGCTGCATCCTGCCATGAACAAGAGAGCCGCCAGGGCGATAGCCGCGGAGATGGTCCTTTGGTTAAGCATATTTCCTCCGGTCAAAGGGCTTTTATCACGCGAGGACAGACGTTAATCAACCGCAAATTGCTCCGCGTGTCGGGCCCATGATACGCTTGTCGCTCCGCGTCTTGGGGCCCTGTCTGCCCTGAGCGTATCACGATGCGCATCGGCCTGATTTCGGACACTCATATTCCCGAAGCCTGCGAGCATCTTCCTGCCCGTGTGCACGAAGTCTTTCGCGGAATCGATCTCGTGATGCATGCCGGCGACGTGTACGTCAATCGGGTGCTCGATGAGCTGTCGCGCATCGCGCCGGTTATCGCGGCGCTGGGCAACGGCGACGAAGGGTTGGATGGCCACCAGCATCGCCTCGAGCCGGACGATCGCGTGCGCGAGGCGCATCTGGTGGAACTCGAAGGGTTGAAGATCGGCCTGGTGCACGCCATCCCGACCCCCGACGAAACCTCGCAGGAGGTCTTCGAGCGGGCGATGCACCGGCATTTTGGCGGCCCGGTCGATATCATCGTGCAAGGCCATAGCCACGTCGAAGGAGTCGTCCGCTACGGCGCGACCCTGGTGGTGAATCCGGGCAGCGCTACGCTGCCGCGCAACCTCATCGATGTGCCAGGGACGGTCGCAATTCTGGAAATCGCCGGCGGATCGATCTTGTCGGCGGAGATCATTCGGCTCGGCGACCAGGGCGAATGAAGGAGCGAGGGAGGGTTTTTTGTCCGACGAACAACCGATGACCGCGCGCAAAGGCGCGGTCACGATGGAAAAGCTGGTCAACCTCTGCAAGCGAAGGGGAATCGTGTTTCCCACCAGCGATATCTACGGCGGCCTCGGCGCAACGTACGACTACGGTCCGCTGGGCATCGAACTCAAGCGCAACGTCAAAGAGGCGTGGTGGCGCGAGATGGTGCAGTTTCGCACCGACGTGCTGGGACTCGATTCCGCCATCTTTCAGCATCCCCGCACCTGGGAGGCCTCAGGCCATCTGCAGAACTTCACCGATCCGTTGGTCGATTGCAAAAGCTGCAAGCAACGCTTTCGCGCCGACAAGATCGAGGGCGACCGATGCCCCGAGTGCGGCGGAGAACTGACGGCCGCGCGACAGTTCAACCTGATGTTCAAGACCTTCATGGGGCCGGTCGAGGACACCGCCAACACCGTTTATCTCCGTCCCGAGACCGCGCAGGGCATCTTCGCGAATTTTCAAAATGTCGTAGATACGCAGCGCGTGAAACTGCCGTTCGGCGTCGCGCAAATCGGAAAATCGTTCCGCAACGAAATCACCACCGAGAACTTCATCTTCCGCACCCGCGAGTTCGAGCAGATGGAGATGGAATTCTTCATCCGTCCCGATCCCGCCGAAGAGGAGAAGTGGTACCGCTACTGGGTGGATTTTCGATTCAACTGGCACGTGAAGTATGGTCTCAAGCCGGACCATCTGCGCCGCCGCGAGCACGGCACCGAAGAGCTCTCGCATTACTCGAGCGGAACCACCGACATCGAATTTCTGTACCCGTTCGGATGGGGCGAGCTGGAAGGCATCGCCAAGCGCGGCAGCTTCGACCTCGATCAGCATGCCAAGGCGAGCGGCAAGGACCTGACCTACTTCGACGAGGAAGCGAAGGCCCGCTACCGGCCATGGGTTATCGAGCCGGCGCTGGGCGTCGATCGCGCGATGCTCGCGTTTATGCTCGATGCCTACGATGAAGACGTGGTCGAGAACGAAGAGCGAATCGTGATGCGTTTCGAGCCGCGGCTGGCTCCCGTCAAGGTCGCCGTCTATCCGCTGCTGCGAAAGGGCGGACAGCCGGAAAAGGCGCACGCCGTGCGCGCGATGCTCGCGCGGCACTTCACGACGGCTTACGATCAAGCGGGATCGATCGGACGCCGCTACCGCCGGCAGGACGAGGTCGGCACTCCCTTCGGCGTGACGATCGACCATCAGACCATGGAAGACGACACCGTGACCCTGCGCGATCGCGATACCACCACCCAGGAGCGCTACCCGATCGGTGCGCTGGTGGATGTGCTGAACAAGAAGATCGGTTGGGGCGCGGACTGAACAATCCCAACCGATTGAAGTTATAACACTGACCCCGCCATGATGCGGGAAGCTGGAGACAAAAATTCGAAATGGCGCGTGTTCATCCTGAAATCTACTTTTTTGGCGCCGGCGTGGCCGAAGGCCGCGCTTCCATGCGCGAAATTCTCGGCGGCAAGGGCGCAAATCTTGCCGAAATGGCTTCGCTCAAACTCCCGGTCCCGCCCGGCTTCACCATTTCAACCCGGGTCTGCAACTACTACTACGACCACGACGGCAAATATCCGAAGGGACTCGCCGAGGGCGTGAAGAAAAGCATCGCGCGGGTCGAAAAGGCGCTGGGACGCCGCTTCGGCGATCCATCCAATCCTCTCCTCGTTTCGGTGCGTTCCGGCGCGCGGGTTTCGATGCCGGGAATGATGGATACGGTGCTCAACCTCGGACTCACCGACGAGACCGTGGTCGGGCTGGAGGCGGTTTCCAACAATCCGCGTTTCGCATGGGATTCCTATCGGCGCTTCTGCCAGATGTACGGAGACGTCGTCCTGAAGCTCAAGCCCGAGAACAAGAACGATCCCGATCCGTTTGAGGAACTAATCGATCAGAAGAAGGCCGCGCGCGGGGTCTCGCAGGACGTCGATCTCACGGTCGATGATCTGAGAGAGCTCGTGAGCCAGTTCCGCGATCTGATTCGCCGCCGGGTGGGCCGGGATATTCCGCAGGACCCCAACGAGCAGCTCTGGGAGGCGATCGGCGCCGTGTTCGGATCATGGAACAACGAGCGCGCGATCACTTATCGCCGAATCAACAATATTCCGGGCGATTGGGGCACGGCGGTGACCGTCCAATCGATGGTGTTCGGAAACCTTGGGGCCGATTGCGCCACCGGCGTCGCCTTCACGCGCGACCCGGGCACGGGTGAAAAGGGCATCTACGGCGAATTTCTGCCCAACGCCCAGGGCGAGGACGTGGTCGCCGGAATACGCACTCCCCTGCAGATCAGTCTCGCCGCGGGCCGCAAATGGGCGCAGCGCAACAATATCGGGGAAGAGGAGCGGCGCGAGAAGTATTCGACGCTCGAAGAGCTGTTCCCCGCCGTTTACAAGGAACTGCTCGCGATTTCCAAGCGCCTGGAAAATCACTTCAAAGACTGCCAGGACATGGAGTTCACCATCGAGCGCCAGCGCCTGTTCATGCTCCAGACCCGCACCGGCAAACGCACCGCCGAGGCCGCGGTTCGAATCGCCGTGGATATGGCCGACGAAAAACTCATCGACCGCGCCACCGCGCTGACCCGCGTCGAGCCCGATTCGCTCGAACAGTTCCTCCATCCGCGGCTCGATCCGAACAGCAGGAAGGAAGTGATCGCGCGGGGCTTGCCGGCATCTCCCGGCGCGGTGTTTGGCGAAGTCGCGTTTTCCGCGGATGAGGCGGTCGCGGTCAACGCCGCAGGACGTCCGGTTATCCTCGTGCGCATCGAGACGTCGCCCGAGGATATTCATGGGATGCAGGTCGCGGAGGGCATCCTGACCGCGCGTGGAGGCATGACCAGCCATGCCGCCGTGGTGGCGCGCGGAATGGGGAAGTGCTGTGTGGCCGGATCGACCGCGCTCGAAATCAACTACGCGGCGGGCACTCTCTCGGCCAACGGTTATGTGGTCCGGCGCGGCGAATACATCACGCTCGACGGCTCGGCGGGCGAGGTGATTCTCGGGCGCGTGCCGACGGTTCAGCCTGAGATTCCGCCGTATCTGAAGAAGTTCATGTCGTGGGCGGACAAGGAACGGCGGCTCGGAGTATGGGCGAATGCCGACACGCCCACCGATGCGCGAATCGCGCGCGAGTTCGGCGCCGAGGGAATCGGCCTGTGCCGCACCGAGCATATGTTTTTCGATCCTGAGCGGATCGAAGCGGTGCGCCAGATGATCATGGCGGAGAATACCGAGCAGCGGGTCGCCGCGCTCAAGAAGATTCTGCCGATGCAGCGGCAGGACTTCGAGGGGATTCTCGGCGAAATGAAAGGCTTGCCGGTAACGATTCGCCTGCTTGATCCGCCCCTGCACGAATTTCTTCCCAGGGAAGACGAAGAGATTCGCGAGCTGGCGGCGAAGATCGGCGTTACGCCCGACCATCTGAAGCAGGTCCGCGACAGCCTGTTCGAGTTCAACCCGATGCTGGGGCATCGCGGGTCGCGGCTCGGGATCAGCTATCCGGAGATTTACAAGGCGCAGGCTCGCGCGATCCTGGAAGCGGCCTGCGCTCTGCGCAAGCGCGGCATCAAGGCGATGCCGGAAATTATGCTGCCGCTGATCGGCGACAAAAAAGAATTCGACCTTCTGGCGGCCGAGATCAACGCGGTGGCGAAAGAGGTTTTCGCGGAGACCCGAACCAAAGTGCCGTTTACCATCGGCACGATGGTGGAAGTGCCGCGCGCGTGCGTGATGGCGGGCGAGATTGCCAAATCGGCGCAGTTCTTCTCCTTCGGCACCAATGACCTTACGCAAATGACCTACGGGCTTTCGCGCGACGATTCGTCAAAATTCCTCGACGACTATCTGCGCCGCGGCGTGTACAAGAAGGATCCGTTTCAGGAACTCGACGCGAGCGGTGTCGCCGATCTGATGCGGATGGCGATAGAGCGCGGCCGCAAAGCCAACAAGAAGCTGAAGATCGGAATCTGCGGAGAGCACGGCGGGAACCCCGCGAGTGTGAAAACCTGCCATCGCCTCGGCCTCGACTACGTGTCCTGCTCACCGTACAGGATTCCGGTCGCGCGGCTGGCGGCGGCGCAGGCCGCGATCGAATCAAAGCAGAAGAAGGTTGCATTCAAGGACGTGTAGCCTTTGACTCCGCGCCCCTCCCGGGCCGCGGATCAGGATTGCGAGGTGTAGTGATGCCCCAAAGCGCGCAAGCAGCCGAAACCGTTCGCCGCCTCAGCGAAGGCATCATCCTCCGGCCCGATGATGCCGCGCCGTCCCTGATTACGGTGGCACCCGATGCTCCGATCGAGCGGATCCTCCGCATGATAGAGACCGACGGCGGCGTCATCGTCCGTGATTTTTTGCCGCCCGATCTTCTGCGCCGCTTGCAGGCGGACCTTCGCCCGTTTGTCGAGGACAGCGTTCCCGGCAGCAAGGAGCAGGGTGAGATATGGCGCTTGTTCCACGGACCCAGGACCAAGCGCTTCTGCGGTCTTGCGTCCAAGTCGCCGGCATTCGTGGAGCTGCTGCTTGACGAAAGGCTCAAAGCGTATGCCGATCGCTTTCTGCTGCCGAATTGCGGGAGCTACTGGCTGAACACCGGCCAGATGATGGTGGTCGGTCCGGGCGAGCCCGCCCAACTGCTGCATCGCGATTCCGCGAACTGGCCGCACTTCCCGTGGCCGGCGCCGGAGGTGACGGTGAGCTGTATGTTCGCGCTCAGCGACTTCGAAGTAGAGACCGGAGCGACGCAGGTCGCGCCCGGAAGCCATCGATGGAGCGATCCCGACCGCGCGCCTTCACCTGCGGAAGTCACGCAGGCCGTGATGCCGGCCGGGTCCGTGCTTCTCTACACCGGCAACGTGATTCACGCCGCCGGAGAGAATCGCACCAAGGATCGCTGGCGATGGGGTATGCATGTGAGCTGGGTGCTGGGATGGCTCCGGCCGGAAGAATGCCATTATCTTGCGGTGCCGATCGAAACCGCGCGCAAACTTCCGGAACGCGTTCAGCATATGCTCGGCTATCATTCGTACCATCCGTCACTTTATGGCGGGCGCCTGGGATTGGTCGATTTCGAGGACGCGAAACGGGTTCTCTGACGAGCGCCTGACGGGAAAAAAGACGCTGCGCGTCCGCCCGGACGGCGGCGCCACTCGGTCAGGCTGAGGCGCCAGGCTGCACACGTCCGCCGAGCACCGTCCCCAACACCCGGATGTCGCGTATCGCCATCGGATCGACCGCTGTGGGGTCGGCGCTCAGCACGGTAAAATCCGCAAACTTTCCCACTTCCAGGCTCCCGATCTCGCGCTCCATTCCCAGAACGTAGGCGGCGTCGATAGTGATCGCGCGCAGCGCCCGCTCGACTCCGATACGTTCGCCCGGCGCCTGCACCGTGACTCCATCGGCCGCGATTCGATTCACGGCAATCCACACCGCCATCAGAGGATCGAGCGGCGCGACCACCAGCGAAAAATCCGAGTGCAGCGCGAACGTTACCCCTTCCCGCTCCAGGGAGCCGAGCCGGGCGGTAGCTTCCGCGCGGTCGGGGCCGAATGCGTGTTCGTTATGAATCTGGCTGCGGAAATGGACGAAATAGCAGTTTACGCTGGCAAGACCGCCGAGAGCCTTCAGCCGGCGCGCCTGATCGGTTGTGCTGATGCAGTAATGCTCGATGGTCAGCCGATGGTCGAAGCGGGGATGAATCGATTGCAGTTTCGCGAGCGCATCCAGCACCGCGTCGATCGCTTCATCGCCGTTGGCGTGCGCGTGAATCTGCACGCCCGCCTTCCAGAACGGCAGCATCCGACCGGCCAGTTCATCCCACGGAACATCGCCGCGCAGGCCGTTGCCGCCGTCGAGGTAGCCGGGCGGGCGCACGCGCAACGACATTGCGGGATACGAACCGTCGCTGAAGAATTTCACGCCGTGAAAGCGGATCTTGTCGGTCGCGCGGGCCTTCAGGTCCGCCATCCACCCGTCCGCGTCGCTTTCGAAACGCTCTCGAATCGCGGCCTCATACGGCACCAGCACCATCCGCAGCGGAAACTCGGGATCGCTGACTACGGATTGCTGCAAACGCCATTCGGACTCGAAGTTGCGCGCGCCGAACAGCATGTCCGCCGTGGTGGTCACTCCGGCCCGCTGAGCCACGTCGCCCATTCGCCTGAGCCCAAGACTGTGCTGACCCGCGCGCACGAACTGTCCGCGGACGGGCGCCAGTGCATAGTTGAGCGCTTCCATCTCGACGAACCGTCCGTTCAATCTTCCGTCGCCATCGCGTCCCACTCCGTGCATCGCGAGCGATTCGTCCGCTCCCAGCAGCCGCAGCATCGCGCTGTTCGTGTAAACGAAATGCGGCGCGTAAGAGAGAATCGCAATCGGGCGATCGGCTGAGATGCGATCGAGATCGTCGCGATGCAGATGTCCGCCCTGCATTGCGGGATCGAATCCCCACGCAAACAAAGGCTCCTTCGCGCCGGCAGTTGCGGCGCTCATCTCACCAAGCCGCGCCATCACCGCCTCGCGCGTCGGCAGTGCCGGATTGATTCGGTCGGGGCCGGGCGACGGAATCGGCCCGACGTAGTTCAGATACATGTAAGTGCCGGACTGGCTCAGATGCGTGTGCGGATCGATAAACCCCGGCATCACGATCCGGTCCGCGAAAGTGCCGTCGATTCGATGCGGGTAGCGCCTGAGCCACGGCCGCATCGACTCGACGCTGCCCACGGACAGGATGCGTCCGTCGCGCACGGCGACGGCGCTCGCGAAAGGCCGCCCGGGATCCATCGTGATTATCTTTCGCGCGATGAAGACGGTGATCTCGCTCATGCGCTCATTTCCCTTTACGAGGCCTTTAAGGCAGGCCGTCCCAGGCGCAAAAAGTCGAGGTCATGGCGAGAGGAGCCGTTGTCGGCCGCCAGGTCGGCGAGAATCTCGCCGATCACGCTGCAAAATTTGTATCCGTGCCCGGAACACGGCGAGGCGAGAACTACCTGCGGATGATCGGGATGGCGATCGATGATGAAATGCTCGTCGGGAGTGTTGGTGAACATGCAGGTGCGCAGCGCCATCGTCGGTCCGCTGCCCTCGGGAAAGTAGCGATCGGCAAACCGGCGCAGCAGCCGTTCATCTTTCGCATCGGGATCGCGCCTAGGTTCGTCGGCTGTCGCGAGAGTCTCCCCGCGATGATGATAGCGGCCGAACTTGAAGCCGGGGATTTCGAATACCGGCAGCCCGTAGTAGCGGCCTTCATCCACGGCGACATTGAAAACCGGAAACCTTCCCGGATCGAATAGTTCCGGCCGCCTGGGCTGGAGCCAGGCAAGCACCTGACGCTCGGGAACCGCGATCCGCTTCAATATCGCCGCCATCTCTCCCATCCACGCGCCCGCCGCCAGCACCAGGCGCCGCGCGCGGTATCGCCCCTTGTCGGTGACGACCGATACGCCGTTGTCGCCGAGCGGGGTCCATTCGAGGACGCGCTCGCGAGCGTGAATCTCCGCTCCGGCCGATTGAGCCGCGCGAACATGTGCGACGATTGCGCGCTCGGAAGCGATGAATCCGCCGTCGGGCTGATAGATCGCGCGATGATCCGCCGGTAGTCGATAGGCGGGGAATCGATCCGCAATTTGCGCCCCGGTCAGAATTTCGTGCTCGAGATGATGAAGCCGGGCGGAGGCGAGGGCGCCCTGGAACAATTCCCCATCCTCCGGACTGGCATCGATCGAGCCGGTCTTCACGAATAGCCGCTCACCCGATGCGGCTTCGATCTCGCGCCACAATTCGTACGCGCGCCTGAGCAGCGGAACATAGCGAGGGTCTTCGTAGTACGGCAGCCGGATAATTCGCGTGACTCCGTGCGAGGAACCCATCGTATGCGGGATGTCGAATCGCTCGATTCCGAGAACACGCCGGCCGCGGCGGGCGAGCTGCCAGATGGCTGCGCTGCCCATCCCGCCTACACCCACAACGATTACATCGAAGTTCATCTGATGTTCCGGTCCTGCAATTTAAACCACCGTGACGCCAAGGCACCAACCGAAAGAAGTTGCGCGCCGGATCCCCCATAACTGAGGACAAGGCAAAAACCTTTGAAAATCGGGCGATTTGGAGCCTCGGCTGAGACATCTTTTGACATAAAAGCGAAAAAAAAGCGAAAATATGCCCGTGGCTGTCGTTATCCTGCGCAAACCCGATTCGGACCCACAGGCTCCTGCCTCTGTCTTTCGGGGTCATGAGCTGACCTTGAAGCATCGACGGCTCGGCTCCGGGATTGCCGCTCTCGATGCGATCATCGACGGAGGCATCGTTCGAGGCCGGGTCAGTGAAATTGTTGGTCCGGTAGGGGCCGGGCGCACTACCGTTGCCGCGCGTTTCGTCTCCGCGGCAACGCGAGCCGGAGAAGTTGCCGCGTGGATCGAAAGCACACGGAGCTTCAATCCCGGCGACATCACCGCGGGCAGTGCGGATCTTAATCGAGTGCTATGGGCCTCGGTGGACGATCGCCGCAAGCTGGCCCTGGGTTTTTCCGGCCGATTTCGCCGTTATCGTTTCTCCTCCGTTTTCAAAGCCGCCGAGCTTGTCCTGAAGGCGGGTGGATTCGGGCTGGTTGTGCTCGATGCCGGCGCAAGCGTCGCGCCGTTGCCCCAGAGCATCGCGTTGCGTCTCGCACGCGAAGCGGAGCGCAGCGGCGCGGCGGTGCTTGTGGTCGCGCCATATCGCATATGCGGCACGTTCGCCGCCTTGAGCCTCAGGCTCGAGCGCATTGAAGCGTCGTTCAACCGGCTTACGCCCGCGTCGCCCGCGTTGTTCGACGGATTCGTGATCCGGGCATCGACCGTGCGCAACAAGCTGGGCCGCACCGGCGGCCGTGCGATGATTTGCGGCGCGGTCGATCCTTATGCGCCTTCATTCGCGCGTCCGCGCGGGCAGGAGACCGCCGCGCCAATCCGCAACGCCTCGAACGCGTGATCGTCCGCCATGCCGCGCATCGCATGCATCCTGGTCGGCAATTTTCCTATCGCGGCGTTGGTCCGCTCCGATTCTTCCCTAGCCGCGGTACCGCTGGTCATCAGCGAAAGCCGCGCCGCGCACGCCGAAATTCTGTTTGTCTCCGAGACCGCGCGGAAGCAGGGTGCGCGCGCCGGGATGACGATTGCGCAGGCGCGCGCGATGGCCGCGCAGTTGGCCTCGATGCCGCGTTCGGAGGCGGCGGAGCGGTCCGCATCGGAAGCGCTGGCGGATGCGGCGGAGTCGGTCTCGCCGATCGTCGAGCCCGGCGCGGACGGATGCGTATGGCTCGATCTTTCGGGACTCGGCAGATTCTATGAATCGGAAGAGGAAATCGCATCCGACTTGATGCGCCGCGTGCAGCGCGTCGGAATGGATGCCGCCGTGGGAATCGCGGCGAATCGCGAGATCGCGCAACTGGCGGCGCGCTGCGGCGGCATCCGGGTAATTCCGCCGCGCCGCGAGCGTGAATTTATCGACTGGCTGCCGATCGATTCCATGAATCTTGCCGCGCGTGACGGCGGCCCCGAGCTGGAAGCGACGCTGGCGCGATGGGGACTCAAGCGGCTGGGCGACCTTGCGCGGCTCGATCCCGATGCGCTCGGGAGCAGGCTCGGCCGCAATGGTATCGAACTGGTGCGCCTGGCGCGCGGCGAGAGCCCTCGCCCGCTTCATCCCCGCCGCCGGGCCGAGATTTTCACCGAATCCATCGAACTGGAATACGGAATCGAGACGCTGGAGCCGCTCGCATTCATAATGCGCGGGATGCTCGATCGGCTTGCCGAGCGCCTGGAGTTGCGCGGCCTGGTGGCGGGCGACCTGCTGCTGACGCTCGGACTTGCCGATCGCCGCATCAATACGCGCAGGGTCGCAATCGCCGCGCCGACCAATGACATTCGCGCAATTCTTACCCTGATCAATCTGAGCCTCGAATCTTCGCCGCCTCAAGCGCCTGCTGATTCGATACGAATCGAGATAACTCCGCGGGCCCCGCGGCCCGCGCAGGCCGACATGTTTCTGCCGCCGGCGCCCGCGCCCGACAAGCTCGAGACCACAATTGCGCGCCTGGCGGTGTTGTGCGGCCCGGAGAATGTCGGGATGCTGGCGCCTGACAACAGCCATCGTCCGGAGGCCATCCGGCTCGAAAGCTTCAATCCTTCTCCGCCGAGCCCGGATGCGGCGCGAGTCGAACCCAGTGCGGACATCACCCGGCTGGTGATTCGCGCCATTCGTCCCGCGATGGAAGTCGAGGTGATGAGCGTGCGCGGAGTGCCGGAATTTGTGCGAGGACCGAAGCTTGGCGCGCGCGTGATTTCGATTGCCGGGCCATGGCGGCGCGACGGGGAATGGTGGCGCGAAGGCGATGGAGAATCATCGCCGCAAACGGCCGCGTTCTGCCGCGACTATTACGAAATGGAACTGGACGACGGATGCGTATATCGCGCGTTTTGCGATCCGCATTCCGGCCGATGGTTTGTCGATGGCGTTTACGACTGAAAGTTCCTGACCTGCGCCGACAACCCTCGGCGACCCGCAGGCCTCAGATCACTTTCCCCGCGCGCAGCCGCACGCGCTCTTCGGAGCCGATTCCCAACTCGCCGAGAATCTCCTCATTGTCCGCGCCCAGGGCCGCCGCGCCGCTGCGGATGCGGACGGGCGTGCGCGAGAATTTTGCCGCTGGCCCGGTAATCGGCGCCATCGAGCCGTCCTCCTGGATCGTATTCTGCAACATGTCGCGTTCCAGGATCTGTGGATCGCCCGCCGCTTCCGCATAGGTGTTGACCCGTGCGCACGGAATGGCCTCGCGTGCGCAGATTTCAACCACCTCCGCGACGGTGTGGTCCGCGCACCACTTCGCCGCCATCGCGTTGCATTCACCGCGATGCTTCATCCGGCCCGGGATCGTCGCATAGTCCGGGTTTTCCGCCAGATCGTGGCGTCCGCACACGCGGGCGAGAACCTTCCAATGAGTATCCAGCAGCGTGCCCATCATCACGATTCCGTCGCGGCAGTGGAACGTGTTGCAGGGAATCGTAAAAGTGAACTCGTTGCCCATCCGCGGCATCGGAATTCCCAGCGCTCCCAAAGTCAGGTAGCCGTTGGACTGGAATATCGCCGCATCGAGCAGCGATACGTCGCAATGTTGTCCTTCGCCGGTACGAGCGCGATGCTGCAACGCGGCGAGCGCCGCAATCGCGCCGTGCAGTCCCGCCAGGTCATCGCATAGAAATGTCGGCGCCTTGGTCGGGCCTCCTTCCACCGGGCCATTCAGCGACATGAATCCTGACATCGCCTGCGCCAGCGGATCGTAACCGACCCGATCGTGAGCAGGTCCGAACTGTCCGAAGCCGCTGATCGATACGTAGATGATGTCGGGTTTGACCTCGCGGCACGCCTGGTAGCCGACGCTCCATTTGTCGAAGGTGCCGGGGCGGAAATTCTGCACGATTATGTCCGAGCGCTTTGCGAGCTTGAGAAAGATTTCACGGCCTGCGGATGTGCGCAAATCGAGCGTCAGGCTGCGCTTGTTGCGGTTGACCGTCGCGTGCAGAAAGCTGATCGGACGGCTGGCGCCCGGCAGGAACGGAGGAACGCGCCGGCCGACTTCCCCCGCCGGGTCCTCGACCTTGATCACGTCAGCCCCAAGGTCCGCCAGGATGCATCCGCACATCGGCCCAGCCCAACTTGTGGTGGCTTCAAGTACCCTGATTCCGGCGAGCGGGCCGGGCAGATCGCCGCGGGCATCTCGATAGAAGTCGGCTTTCTCCATCGGAAGCGAAACCCTCCGTCTGTCGTTCGCGGCGATGTTACTTCGCGATTGCGCCTCTCGACAAACGCGGCTGGCGAGGCTTGCCCGCCCGCGCTAGCCTGATTTCGGCTGAGAATCGGAGATGGCGGAAGCTCAATTTTTTGTCGGCGTTCACGGAGTAATTGCGAATCGCGGCCGGCTGCTCGTGCTCAAGCGGGCGGGCACGATGGTTTATCGGCCGGGTGCGTGGGATCTGCCGGGCGGACATCTCGCGATAGGCGAGAGTTCCGAAGAGTGCCTGCTGCGCGAGATTCGCGAAGAAACCTCCCTCGAAGTCGCGATCGATCGCCTGCTCGGCCTGCACAACATGATCGACGAGCCCTACATGCAGGCGCTATACGCGTGCCGGCTTACCGTCTATCGAAGCCTGAGACTTGCGCCCAACGAACACGTCGAGGCGCGATGGGTCACACCGGAAGAACTCGCCGGGATGGAACTGATTCCTTACCTGGAAGGCGTACTGAAACGCGGCATGCTGTCGTCTGTGAAATAAGCGACGGAGTTCGCGGACAATCGTGCCGTGGTCCGATGAGAAAGCGAGAGCCTACTTCCGCAGCGCAAGACGGCCGCGCCAGTATCCGAAGAAGTTGGCGCATTCGAGTTCGTGGTAAATGGCGCGTTCCGAGTCTCCGCGCATCGCCGCCGCCGCCATCCGCACCGCGTTTCTTACGAGTTTGTCGATTTGATTGTGGCTGCGGCCGCCCGCGATGGCGCTGCCGAATCCGTAGGCGAAGCTCTTGCGCCGCAGGTAGTGGCGCGTCATCCGCTCGGCGGGAATCTGATGATGAACGATGGCGCGCGGCGCAAAACCCATCGCTCCGCCGCGCGCAATGATACGCTCGAACAGTTCGGTGTCCTCGCCCGAGATCGGATTGCCGCCTACGACGCCAAGGTCTTCGCGAAATCTTCCGAAGCGCTCGAAGGCCTGTCTGCGAAAGCCGACGTTGGCGCTGAAGTAATTGGCCATGGTTTCCGCCTTTTCCACCGGGGCCTCGTCTATCTGTTCGCGCACGTGGACCGCCAGCTTCACCCACAGGCTGGGGCCCAGCCACTCGGGCGGGGGCGCAAGCCATCGCGGCAACACCATCCCGCACGCCGCATCGAGGTTGCGGCTTCGCAGCGCATCGAGCATCTCCGATACCCATGACGGCTCCGCGATCGCGTCATCGTCGATGAAGAAAATGAAATCGCCTCGCGCTTCATCGACGGCGCGGTTGCGGGCAAAGCTGGAGCCCAGGCGGGCCTCGAAGGCGCGGCGCATCGGGAAGGGAGCCGCCGCCGCGGAAGCCTCGACGACGGCCGGGGTCGAGTCGGTCGAGCCATTGTCGATGACGAGGCAATCGAGTTCCGCCGCCTCGGGCATTCGTTGCGCGGCGATACTGGCGAGCGTGGCGCCCAGCGTCGAGGCGCGATTATGGGTGGGAACTGCGACGGTGATGCTGATCGTCAAAGGCGAAAGGCGCGGCGCGCCCAAGCCGCATAATAGCGGAACCGCGCCCGCCGCCGGATACTCCGGCGACGGGCGCGGTCCGTGGTTTGGGCGCGCCCGACGATCTAGTGCTTGGCTGGCGCCGCCGGCGATGCGGCCGCGGCCGGCGACGGCGTGGCGGTCGGCGTCGGTGTAGGCGGCTTGGGCAGCGGCGCGGTGGACTGCGTGAATACGATCTGCGTCACGTTCAGGTCCGGCGTCGCCTTCTGCTGAATATCGGCCGGAGCCGTCAGGCGAAAGCCGAAGTTGCGCGTCTCGCCGGGAACGAACGGCAACACCGGGCGGTTGAAGTCGGTAAACTCGAGCGGAGTCGCCACCGGGGTGTGCACTTCCGTGTACACCTGCTTCTTCTTGGCGCCCTTGCCCTCGTAGTAGGTGACGGTGAATTGAATTTCGTCGATCGCTTTGTCGCCGTTGTTGGTCAGCTTTCCGAAAATTCCGGGCACCCGCGACGCGGACATCTTCATGTCCACGTCGGTGAGGCCGATTTTCGGAATGTATGCCTGCGCCTCGGGAATCTGGTTCTTGACGTTCTGAACCGTCTGCATCTCGCGGTTGAGAAGAAACTTGATTCCCGCGTTGCCGGTGGCCTGTTCCTTGTCGAGCTCGGCGATCGCGTTCTGATAGGTCGAAATCGCCTTGTCGTAGTCGTACTTGTGGAAGGCCTCGATCGCGTCCTTGCGCATCTTGGCGACGTTTTCCTTGGCGGGAAAATCCACGAAAATTCGCCAATCGTCACCCTGTTTTATCAACGCGATATTGTCGTCGTATTCGAGCTTCGGATAGGTCTTCTCGTTGATGTCCTTCTGAGCCACCGAATTGGCCGCATCGTTGGGACCGAGGTTCGCGTCGATAGTGCGCTCCCAAAGGGCCAGATCGGGCCGCGTAATCTTTATCGTCACGTTGGCCTTGTCGCCTTCGATCTTCGCGTCCCCGACCTGGTAGTCGACCGCGTGCAGGATGGTCTTGAACCAGTCGCGGCTGACATCCGGGGCGAGCGGTATTTCGGTCAGAAACTGATCCATGGTCCTATCTACCTGATCCTGATGGGACAGGAGTTGATAGGCCCCCGGATAATTGTAGAGCTTCAGATCATCAAGATACGACTGGGCGGTATGCTGCGGCGTCTTGCCCATGCATCCCGCCGCCAGCGCGGCGCAAATGGCGGCAAGACCAACGAGTCGGCGCTTTGCAAGAAACGCAGGTTTGATCATGTTTTTAAAATCCCCTCCCACGGGTCGCCAAACGATAGGATTCTAATGTCTCGTCGCTCAAAAACAAGTTCCGCGGGCGGGATTCAGAAGGCCGCGCGCAATCAGGACACTGACGGCATCTGCTTCAATTCGATGACGTTTCCTTCCGGATCGCGCACGTAAATCGACTTGCCCACGCCGCGCGCTCCGTAGCGATCGACCGGATCGCCCATCACCTCTACGCCTTCGGCCCGAAGCTGCGCCGCAACCGAATTCAGATCGCCGGTCTCGATGCCCAGGCATACGTGATCGACATTGAGCGCATCTTCCGAGCGCGGAGTCCGCGCCGCAATCAGATCGACCATACTTCGGCCGGCGCGCAGTTGGATGAGGCCCAACTGCTCGATGCGGCGCTCCTCGGTCATCCCGAGAATCCGCACATAGAAGGCAAGCGCGCGTTCGATGTCGCGGCATCGGAGGACCACGTGATCGATTTCAGCGACCTTGAGCGGCTTATCCATCGCGGTATTCTCCCGCCCGGCTGACCGCCTCGCCGCGCGGCGGAAATTCGAATCGCTTCACTTCGGTGGCGCGCACCGCCTCCGCCACCATCCGCTCGATCTCGAAACGCGACTCGAGCGCTTCGACTTCGGCGAGGCGTGCGTGGGTCTCGGGATGCTCGGGGACAAACAGAGTGCAGCAATCCTGGTCGGGCAGGATCGAGATCTCGAAAGTGCCGAGCGCGCGCGCCTGCTCCACAATTTCGTTCTTGTCCATTCCGACAAGCGGGCGCAAGACCGGCAGGGCGGCAGCGTTTTCGATCACGGCCATATTGTCGAGGGTCTGCGACGCGACCTGGCCAAGGCTTTCGCCCGTGACCAGGGCGCGCGAGCGAAAGCGCGATGCGAGCGCCGATGCGATCCGCAGCATGAAGCGCCGGTACAGCACCACGCGCAGCGGCCGGTCGGAATTCGCAACGATTTCGCGTTGAAGCGCGCCGAACGGCACCAGCGCCAGCGTCGAATGCGCCTGGTAGCGGGTGAGATGCGCCACCAGGTCGCAGGCCTTCTCGCGGCTGGCGGCAGATACCAGGGGATAGGCGTGAAAATGCACAAAGTCGAGCGCCAGCCCGCGCCGCATCATCCGGTACCCCGCGACCGGAGAATCGATGCCGCCCGAAATCAGCGCCAGCGCCCGGCCCGAAATTCCCACCGGAAGCCCGCCCGGACCCGGGAGCTTGCCGGCCGAGACGAACGCCGCGTCCGACAGTATTTCGATCGAAACCGTGAGTTCGGGGTTGTGGAGGTCGACCTTCAGTCCCAGGGCCTCGACAATCGCCGCGCCGACCTCGCGATCGACGTCCATCGAGGTCATCGCGAACCGCTTGTCGCCGCGCCGGGTACTGACGCGAAAAGTGCGCGCCGGGTACTTTCGAGCCTCGGCGATTGCCTCCGCCTTGATCGCCTCGAGGTCCAGCGCAACGCGATGGCTCAGCGAGAAATTGGCAAACCCGAAGACCGCTGATGCGCGTTCCGCCGCCGTGGCGTCATCGATCTCGTCGGGAAGCTCGACGATGATGCGCGGGCCCTCGCCGCGCATACGGCCGAGCTTCACATCGCCGAACATCGCCCGGAGGTTATGGCGGAGCTGCTCGATGAAGCGCCACTGGTTGCGCCCTTTCAGCGCGATTTCATGTTATCTTCCGATCAGGTAGCGCATCGACGATTCAACCGCGGCGGGGGACTTGCCCGCGCGGCCGGGACACGAGCTTACGCGCAGCCACGCCGCGATCCAATCCCGCTTGCGCGCGGCACCCGCACCATGATGATTTGAAGCTATGGCACAGCCCAGACTATCCGGAAAACCCGTCGCCAACGGCCATTATATTGAGCGGCTGCGCCGGACGCTCTCGAAGCAAACGCCCGTTCCCCGGGAAAAGCTTGCCAACAATTCCAGAGGCGCGGCCGTGCTGGTTCCAATCCTGGAGCGGAGCGGCGAGCTGCATGTGGTTTACATCCGCCGCGCCGATCACGTATCGAGCCATCGCGGGCAGGTTGCCTTTCCCGGCGGGCGCGTCGATCCGGGCGATACGACCCTGCTCGATACGGCACTGCGCGAGGCGCGGGAGGAGGTCGGAATCGATCCGGAAACCGTGGACGTGCTCGGCGCGTTTCCGGAGATGAGCACGCTTACCAGCGGAATCACAGTCGCGCCGTTCGCGGGCGTAATTCCCGCCGCCTCCGATTTGATTCCATGCTTCGACGAGGTCGCGGAAATTTTCGAGGTGCCAATCAGCGCGCTCGCCGATCGCCGCTATCGCGGCGAATACCAGTGGGGCTCGAATGGTTCGAAGTTCCCGGCGATCCTCTACGGCGGCCAGACGATCTGGGGTTTGACGCTGCGAATCACGATGAATCTGCTCGAGATCGCGGGCGCCGAGCGATAAACGAGACCTCGCCCGCGCGTCCCGGATGAAGCCGGGGGCGGCCGCCGGTCTTGTATTTGCATTATCACTGAAATAATATCACGAAATGTGAGCAATTCCGGCGCAGTTCCAAAGGACGGACGCGCCGCCCGGAGCTATCGCGCGCGCCGCGCGCTCGCCGAGGCGGTGCTCGACCTGCTGAACGAAGGCGTCGCGAAACCGACCGCGATGGAAATAGCCAGGCGGGCGGGAGTTTCGCTTCGCCTGGTCTTTCATCATTTCGACGATTTGGAAGCGATCTACGCGAGCGCGGCCGACCTCCAGTTCGAGCGCATCGGGCCGCTGATCAACCCGATCGATCGGACGCTGGCATTCGACCAGCGCGTCGCGGCGTTCGTGCGCCAGCGCGCGAGGCTGTTCGAGTACGTAACCCCGGTCCGCCGCGCGGGCATCCGGATGGAGGAGTCGTCGGGCGAGATCGCGCGGCGGCTGCGGATCGCGTACGAGATGGCTCGCGATCACATGCAGGCGGCATTCAGCCGGGAGCTGGCGGCGCTTTCTCCGGACGAGGCCGCCGAACTGTCGGCGGCGCTGGATGGCGCGGCAAGCTGGGAGATGTGGGATTTTCTGCGCCGCCGGCGTGGACTTTCAGTCAAGCGGGCCGGTGTGGTCGTCGAGCGCATGATTCGCTCGCTGTTGGCCGACCGAAAGTGAACGGAGATCTTTAGCAATGGGCCGGAATATCCTTTTCGTCACCACCGACCAACAACGCTACGATGCGCTGGGATGCAACGGCGGAAGGATCGCGCGAACTCCGGTCGCCGACCGCCTCGCCGCCGAAGGCCTCAACTACCGCCGCGCGCACAACCAGAACACCGTGTGCATGCCTGCGCGATCGACGATGGTGACGGGGCAATACGTGCGCACTCACGGCGTCTTCGCCAACGGCATCGCCCTTCCCCCGGACGCTCCCAGCATCGCGGGATGGCTGCATGAAAAGGGCGGGTATCGCACCGCGCTTATCGGCAAGGCGCACTTCGAGCCGGCGTTCGATTTCCAGGGGCGATGGTTCGAAAACCGCATGGCGCGCGAAGGTTCGACCGGTCCCTACCGCGGGTTCGAGCGGATGGAACTGGCGATGCACGCGCCGATCGGCGGATGGCATTACTCGCTGTGGCTGCAGAACAATTTTCCGGCCGAAGTCGGCGGCTTCGCGCGCGTGCTGAGCGCGAGCCCCGGAGGCGACACGGGCGCGCCCGAAGTCGCTTACAATCCAATCCCCCGCGAGCATTACCATACCGACTGGGTTGCGGACCGCACTATCGCCTACCTGGATTCGCTGGATGAAGATGCGGATTGGTTTGTGTGGATGAGCTTTCCGGATCCGCATCATCCGTGGGATCCTCCGGCAAGCGAGGCGCGGCGCATCAAGTGGCGCGATTTGGATTTGCCCCCCGGTTACCCCGGCTCACGCGAGCGCATCGAAAAGATTCTCGCGCAAAAGCCCCGCCATTGGCTCGAGTGGTATCAGGGCCGCTTCGGCAACGACGAGGGCGGGCCGGGAACTTTCGTGCCGTGCAAGATGACCACGGATCAAATTCGCGAAATCAACGCTCTGATCCATGTCGAAAATGAGCTTATCGACGAGGCCGTCGGACGAGTGCTGGCGCGAATCGCAAGCCGCAAATGGGCGGACCGCACCGACGTGTTCTTCACGACCGATCACGGCGAGCTTCAGGGCGACTTCGGGCTGCTCTACAAGGGGCCGTATCATGTCGATGCGCTGATGCGGGTGCCGCTCATCTGGCGTCCCGCGCCGGTTGCGGCGATCTCTCCCGCCGAAATAACCGACCCTGTTGGACATCTCGATCTCGCTCCGACGTTCTGCCGGATAGCAGGCGTTCCAATTCCCGAGTGGGCGCAGGGCAAGCCGTTGCCCGTCAACCGCGTGGATCGGCGCGAGCGTGTGATCACGGAATGGGACAGCCAGTTCCGGCAGATCGGGATGCATATGCGGTCGATTTATCGCGACGGATGGTTGTGCACGGTGTACGAAAAATCGACCCGCGATATCGGCTTTGATATGGCGCAAATTCCGCCGCTATTGCGCGGAAACGCCCCCACGCCCGACATTACCTACGACGGTACCGAGGGCGAACTCTACAACCTCGCCGAAGATCCGCTCCAGTGGCGCAACCTGTGGAACGATCCCGGCTGTCAAAAGGTCAGGTCGGACCTGGTCGCCGACCTGTACGACAACCTGCCAAAGCCGCGCGATCCGATGCTGCCGGTCGAAGCGCCGGCCTGATCCCGCTTCGCGGTCTTCGACGATCATTCCCGCGGCGATGCGTGAGCGGCCAGCTCGAAGTAAGAGACGTCGATCAATTCATCGGCAGAGATCCCAAGGGCCGTCAGGGTTTCATCGATGGAGGCCCTGCTGTCTTCGGGGTCGTCTCCTTCCGCGACAACCGCCTCCAACTCGCCGAACTCGCCGAGCCCCTCGACGCGGTCCAGATGAAGTCGCACGTTTGCGCGCGTCAGCAGGACGCGCTCCTTGCGGACTACAGCCACCACGCCGAGGGCGGCAGCCAGAATCGCGCGCGTATTCTCCGGATCGGCAACGGGCACGATTTCGTAATTGCTGAGCTGCAGCGAGCTGGTCGCGATGCGGCCATAGTGAATCAGCGATCCTTTGCCGCCTTCCTCGCGAAGCTTGAGCTTGCCGCGCGCGACGCGGAAAAAAGTGTCTCGCTGGCGCAGCGTGTCGCGATACGTGTAGCCGATTGCGAGAGCGCGCCGGCGCGCGTCGGCGAGGCTGGCCAGGCGAAATTTGGCTTCGAGGTTGCGCATGTGACGGTCACTTGAGAAGCGAATCGTTCTCTCCGCGCGGGCATTTCACGATGCCGCGAAGGTGGCCAACACCGCTATCTCAACAATTTCGCCGCAGGCGCCGATCAGATCGCCGGTCACGCCGCCGAGCCATCGCCTGTAAAACCATCGGGCGCCCGCAGTGGCAAGGATTGCGACGAGCGCCGATTCGATCGCTCGCGGCGACATCGTGGCGGCAACCGCAACCGCGGCGGTGATGCTTGCGACGACGATGCTCCGGGCGTCGCGCTGCAGAAGGCTCGCTCCGGCGCCGCCTTGGCCGCGCAGATATTCAAGGCCTCCCGCCACCGCTACCATCGCCCATCGCGCGAGACCCGCCGCGGTGAACAGGGCCACAAAGCGGTGGGACGCGGGAACGGCGCCCAACGCGATAATCTTGAGGCCCAGCGACAAAACGATCGCGGCCGCTCCGAAACTGCCGATTCTGCTGTCGCGCAGGATGGCAAGCGCGCGGGAGCGATCGCGACCGGCACCGAGCGCATCCGCCGTGTCTGCAAGCGCATCGAGATGTACGGCTCCGGTCACGGCCGTGAGAGACAAAATTACAATCGCCGCGCTCAAGATCGGCGGAAAAACAAGCAGCAAGATCCGATCCTCGATCGCCAGAGCCGCGCCAAGAAGGAAGCCCACCAGCGGAAACCATCGAAACGACGCCGCAACGACGGCATTGTCGGCCTGAAGCGAACCGAGCGGAATGATGGTCAGAAAGCTCGCGGCGAGGCGTAGCTGAGCGGCCACGTCCCACCTTCCGTTCTCGCGGCTGCGAGCGATGTTGGCTTGCCAGCTCTGATCGCTCATCGCACCTTGCCTGACACGCCGGCGGACGCGAAGGTCGCCATCGAATGAAACAACTCGAGCGCCGCCTCGAGCGTATTCATCGCGAGCGCGGCGCCGGTCCCCTCGCCAAGGCGCATATCAAGGTCAAGGATGGGCCGCACTCCCATCCGCTCCAGCGCCGGGGCATGGCCGCCTTCCGCCGATCGATGGCTGAAGAACAGGTACTCGAACAGGCCCGGAGAGATACGCTCGGCGGCGGATGCGGCGGCAGTCGCGATGAACCCGTCGACGACCACCGGAACACGCAGCGCCGCGCCAGCCACGCATACCCCAGCCATCGCCGCGATTTCGAATCCACCGATCGCGGCAAGGATCGACCTGCCATCAACGAGCGCGGAGCGATGCAAATCGAGCGCGCGCTCGATGACACCGACCTTGCGGCGTACTCCGGCGTCATCAAGACCGGTTCCGCGCCCAGCCAGCTCGGCGGGCGCCAATCCGGTTGTGGCGCTCAGGATCGCGGCGGCGGAAGTGCTGTTGGCAATCCCCATCTCGCCGATTCCGATAAGGGTTGCCCCGTCGTGCGCAAGTTCCCGGGCGATCTCGATTCCCGCTTCAATCGCGCGCAAGGCCTGCTCCGAACTCATCGCGGGCCCGCGTGTGAAATTCGCGGTTGCGGAGCCGACGCGGCGATAGGTTACTGCCGCGAAAGGCGCCGCACTGGTGTCGCTTTTGACTCCCACATCGATCACGCGAAGGTCATAGCCGAAGCGGCGCGCGAGCACGCTGATAGCGGCGCCGCCCGCCGCGATATTGCGCAGCATCTCGACCGTGACCGCCTGCGGAAAGGCGCTCACGCCTTCGTCGGCAACCCCATGGTCGGCTACAAACACGGCGATCGCGCCGCGATTCATCCGAGCGTCCTTGTCGCCCCGGATTGCCGCGTAGCGTCGCACAGCTTTTTCGAGATAGCCGAGGCTACCGGGAGGCTTGGTCAGAGAATCCAGATGCGCGGCCGCCGCCCGCTCGGCTTCCGAATCGAGCGGACGGATGGCTCGCAGGGTTTCATCGAGAAGGTTCATCGCTCGAGTTCAGAGAATCATAAAGGCAATCGCGCACCAGAAGAAGATCTTTGGTGCGCAGCCCTCCAGATCGCTACTCCTTCCATTTCGCGACGGCTTCGATCAGGCGCTGGTTGTCGGCGCGGCTGCGGATGCCAACCCGGTAGAGGCCCGCCGAGCAACCGGGCATCGCGCGCAAGTCGCGCACCGCGATGCCGCGCCGGATCAGATTCTCGCCGAATTGTCCCGGCGAGGACTCATCCGCAATCGCGATCATCAGAAAATTCGCCGCCGACCCAAACACGCGCACGCCCGCGATTGCGCTGAGAGACCGAACCAGGTGTTCTCGCTCGCGCCCCACAAACTTGCGGGTACGCCGCAGATAATCGTCCGCCGATTCAAGGCAGGCGAGCCCGACACTCTCGGCAACGACACTCACCGACCAGGGTTCGATCGCATCGCGCATCGCCGCGGCGACTTCAGGATCCGCGACCACGCATCCCAGCCGCAGCCCGGGAATCGCGAAAGACTTGGTCAACGAGCGAAGCACGATCAGGCGCCCGTTGCGAGCGGTCATCCCGACCGCCGACTCCGGAGGATCCGCGAAATCGACGAACGCCTCATCCAGCACGAGCCAGCATCCCCGCGCGGCGCATCGCGCGGCAATCTCCTCCACCTCGCCCATCGAGAGCATCGTCCCCGTCGGGCTGTTCGGACGGCCGATGAAGATTGCTCCCGCGTGGTCCGCGAGCGCGCGATCGATCTGGTCCATATCGAGGCGATATTCGCGGTCGCGATCCAGTTGAATCGGCTCGGGCGGCGAGCCTTCGCCCGCCAGCGCATTTGCGATTTCGCTGAAGGTTGGGATGGCGACGAAGGGGCGCGCGGGCTCGAGCACGCGCGCCAGGAGATAAATGAGCTGCGTCGTTCCGTTCCCCGCCAGCACGCTCTCGGGATCGACCCCGAGCCAGCTCGCCATCCGATGCTCCAGTGCGGCGCTCTTCGGCGGCGGATATGACGTTATTCGCGCGACCGCGGAATGGTACGCCTCGATTGCGCCAGGCGGAGGCCCGAGAGGATTGATGCTTGCGCTGAAGTCGATCGCGCCGGGCGGCGCCGCGCCCCCGTGGACGCGGTCGATGGGCACGGGACGAGTCATGTAAGGATCATCCTGAAGGCGGCAAACGACGCAAACGCGATCGCCGCCGCGATTTTGAAAATCATCCGCGCACTCGCGATGTCATCGATCGTAACCGGGCATTCAGAGTCTCCAAGCGTCGCGTGTTCGATCTTCTCGCCCTCATAGATGGCCGGACCGCCGAGGCGCATCCCCAGGCCGCCGGCCATCGCCGCCTCCGGATAGCCGGCGTTCGGACTTTCATGTTTGCGCGCGTCGCGACCGCATATGGCAAGCGCTTGGCGCCCGCGCCCGAGCCACAGTTCCGATGCGGCCGCGATGCAAACCGCGGTTAGGCGCGCGGGAATCCAGTTTGCGGCGTCATCGAGCCGCGCCGCAGCCTTGCCGAAGTACGCGTAGCGCGCGTCGCGATGACCGATCATCGAGTCCAGCGTGTTGACCGCCTTGTAAGCGATAGCACCCGCCGGGCCCGCGATGAAAAGAAACAGCAGAGGCGCGACGACGCCGTCGCTGGAATTCTCCGCGACCGACTCAACCGCCGCCCGTACCATCCCCTCGCGGTCGAGACAGGAGGGATCGCGTCCAACCAGCGCGGGCATCGCGCGGCGCGCCGCGCCGTCATCGCGACGTAGCAGGGCGTCCTGAACTTCCGCCGCCGCGCGATCGAGGCTCCGAAGCGCCAGCGTTGTCCAGGCAATCGCAATCGCGGCAAGTGCGCCAACCGCCGGATGAAGCCGGTCGCATAGCGCAACTAACGCCCACGCCGCCGTCGCGGACAGCGCGACTATGGCTACGGTCAGGATAGCGCCGCGTCCAAGGTCGCGCCGCGGGTCTCCGGTGTGAAGAACGGTTTCGCCGCGGGAGATTGCCGCGCCGATTATCCGGACCGGATGAGGAAGCCAGGCGGGGTCGCCCAGAGAACAGTCAAGCAAAATCGCCGCCGCGATCAGCGCAGTCGATAGATGCAGCGCGTGGGTCATCGCCATGCAATCGAACTAGCGCATCGCCGGGCATTCAAGAGGCCGCTCGCCCCGCACCTTCAGGCCGTTGCTCGCGAAAGAGCATCCGCTTGGCGTCACTCCTGCTCCTTGCCGCGGCGAGCCAGCGCGCGGGCGCAGGCCGCCAGCGCGGCGCGTCCGATCAGTTCTCCAGCCAGGGTGTGTTTGCCGCAGTAGCGATGCGCGCGGGGGGTGAGCGGAGCGGCGACCACGATGCAATCGGTGCCGGTGCCGGTCGCGAGTTCGCCGGAGCGAGTGCTCACGATTCCGGCGTTTTGCACGGCCAACACGCGCGCCTCGGTAGCGATCTGTACCGCCTCGACCATCGCGCTCTGTTCGAGCGGCTCGTTGATCGCGACGATCAGATTAATCGTGCCAGGACGGCGTTCGGCGAAGGTCGCGCGATCGCCCACTCGCAGCGCATTGGTGCATCCCGCCGTACACCAGCATCCGGCCATCAGCGTGCCGCGGCGCGCTGAAGCGTAAGCGGCACGGCGAATCTTCGCGCCCGTCATCATCGCCACCGCATCGCGCGGATCGATCGCAAGATCGCGAAGGATGCGGCGCAGATATGCGGCGGGCCGATCGGTGGGCGAACGATCTCCGTCCGGCACCTGATGATTGGCGAGTACGGTCGCGCGTGCCGAACCTCCCCCCAGGGGAGCCCATCCGAGCGTCCGAAACGGCGCATCGAAGCGCACCAGCAGGGTGCGGCCTTGAATCTCCCATCGCCAAGGAGTCGAGCGGGCCAAAGTGGGTTTCAGCGTTCTCCGGGATCTTCGCCGGGAAAGATCTCGCGCCAGATGGCGGGATCGTCGATTGCGGCGGCGAGGTCGGTTCCGATGGCGTCGGCGCCCTGCCACGAATCGAAGTGCAGGACCGATCGGGGCGGCAACCTGCGCGCCCATCCTTTGGTAGCCAGAACCGGGCGATCCGGGAAATCCCGCACGTAGCCGACGCAGAGATACGCGAGCGGAATCGTGCCGCTCGGGATCGAAAAGATCTCCGCGAGCGCATCGTTGCGCAGGATGCTGACCCATCCGACCCCCAGGCCTTCCGCGCGCGCCGCCAGCCACAGATTCTCGACCGCGAGACATGCCGAGTAAATCTCGACTTCGCGGATGCTCACCTTGCCCAGCACCGCGGGACCAAAACGGCCGGGAGTGCAGGTCACCAGCACATTGAGGGGCGAGTCGAGGATGCCTTCGAGCTTCAGCGACAGGAACTTCGATCGGCGGTCGCCGGCGAACTGGTCGGCATTCTTGATGCGCTCTTCGTCGAAGACCGCGTGCACGCGGCGGCGGCGTTCGAGGTCGCGAATAATCACGAAGTCCCACGGCTGGGTAAAGCCGACGCTGGCCGCATGATGGGCCGCGATCAGCACCCGCGCCAGCACGTCGTTGGGAACAGGGTCGGGCAGAAATTCGCGGATGTCGCGGCGGCGAAAGATGGCTTCGTAGAGGCCGCGCTTGAGGCCGGCCGCAAACGACAGCACATGCGCGGGTGACTCAGGCGAATTGTTCCCCTGCAAGATGATGCTCCAAAAGGATGAGGTGTAAACGCGGGAGATGCGGCGTAGCATCTCCCGCGATGGTTGATGTTCGGCTCAGGCGCCGGCCGCCTTGCGCGCCGCTTCGAGCGCCGCTTCGTAGTTGGGATGCTCGGCGACTTCCTTCACGTATTCCGCGTAGGTGACCTTGTCGTTCTTGTCGACCACGAACACGGTGCGCGCGAGCAGATGCAGCTCCTTGATCAGCACGCCGTATTTCTGGCCAAACTCGGCGGCGCGATAGTCGCTGAGCGGCGTGACCTTATCGACTCCCGCCGCGCCGCACCATCGCGCCTGCGCGAACGGCAAGTCCATCGAGATGCTGAGAATCTGCACGTCGCCGGGAAGTTTCGCGGCTTCCTGGTTGAAGCGGCGCGTCTCCGCGTCGCACACCGGCGTGTCGAGCGAGGGAACGGTGGTGATGATTTTGACCTTGCCTTTGAATTGTTCCAGCGTAGCCGGCTGAAGGCCTTTGCCGACCAGCGTAAAATCGGGAGCCTTTTGTCCGGGCTTGATTTCGGGGCCGACCAGGGTCATCGGGTTGCCCCTCATCGTAACGGCGCCTTTGCGTTCTTCCGCCATGGAAATTCTCCTTGCGTCAGGAATGGATAGTAATGACAGAGCAGAAATTCCGAGAACCTGACTCTAATAGTTCAGCGCAAATCTGCCAAGCGACAAATTCCGACGCATCGTAAGTGCCGGAAAAATCGCCGCGACGTCAGTGGGCGCGCATATGATGAACTATCGGGCCGATGACCGCGCCAAGCACCAGGATGCCGTTGATTGTGAAAGTGATGATCGCGCCGGGCGCGCGCTTCTGCGGCGCGTTGATATAGCCCGCCGCGTATATGATGCGGCCGGCCAGGAACAGCAATCCGAGCGCGATCGCTATCGAGACGCTCACATACCTCGCGAACAGGAACAACGCCGGGATGAAGACGACCAGCGCCTCCATCGAGTTCTGATGCACGCGAAAGTAGCGCTCGAAGGCGGGGTCTCCGGTCGTCGCCGGCGCTTCGACGTGGTACCTGGCGCGCGCGCGGCCGACCATCGCGCCCAGGATCATGTATTCGAACAATGCGAGACCGGCGATCGCGGCCACACCATTCATGGTTCGCTCTTCCTCCGTCCTGTATCGCTGCGCTTTATTTCGCGTAGCGTGCGCGGCGTTCGGCTTCCTCCCGGTCCGCCTCTTCCTTCGACGGCCGCTCGGGCATCCATCCCTTCGTGTAGTCGCGGGTTTCCCAGGTGCGATCGTTGGGATCCCAGACATAGGGCAGCTCGACGATCGTGCCGGGCCGGGCGATGGTCTCGAATGCGCGCATCGCATCCTTGACGATTTGCCTTTGCAAATCCGGCTGGTTCGGTTTGCCGGTCTGATGGCCGAGCGGGAAATTCAGGAACACGGCCCGCGGCGGCTTGACTGCCTGTGTAATGTCCAGCGCCGAAGTCATGCACAACGTCGGAATACCGGCTTCTTCGACTACTCGCGCGATCAGTCCAACGGACTGATGGCATACGGGTCAGGCAGGCACCAGGTAAAAGGCGTCAACGTGCGCGCGCTTGAGGTCATCGGCGATTTGCGGCGCCAGCTCATCGCGGACCTTGCGCGCCGAGTAGATGCCTCCCATGAAACTGAAGCAGGGGTCGGACAGCGCGCCGATCACTTTTTCGCGTTCCAGTTCCTTGAGGCGTTCCCAGGGAAACACACAATTGGGATCCTGTTGCGCGTCGCGGGTCGGATAGCCGAAATGCCAGATGTTGAGATCGGCGCGCGTTGCGTCTTTGGGGATGCGCCGGTAGGAAGCGTCTTCGCGATGGAACCGCGGCTGATCGCGATACATGATGCCGCCGGAGCTGATCAGCGCAACCTTGCATTCGGCGATTGGCTTGCGAAGGGGAGTCCAGGGCGCCGAGTCGTTGGTGACCCATCGATACGGGTTGTTGTAATCGGCGTAGAGCTCGCGGGTACGCGGAATATAAGCTACCGGCATCGCCATAGACCTCCTCTCGCTCAAACTCCCTCGGGCGGAAACATCATCTTGCCGCCGCGAAATTCGCGCGCGACGAAATCGATAAATCCGCGGCGAACCGGCCATTCCAGGCGGCTGTCGCGCCAGTGAACTTTGCCGTCGGGTCCTTCCAGCTCGCTGGTAATATCATGAACTTTGGAGAGTGCCGCGACCAGGCGTTTGCGGTCCTCGCGGACTGCCGCGATCTTGTTCATCCGCGCCGCCCACGCCTTGAGCTGCGGCATCAGGGCAATATCAATGCCCATCGCCCCCGCCGCGGGCACGTAACAAATCGCGGCAAGGTCGGCGATGCTGACCGAGCCGCAGAAGAAATCGCGGCCGTCCAGTTGACGATCCAGTTTTTCGAGCAGCAGGGTGAATTCCGCGCGCGCGGCCGCGGTCATCGCCCCCGCTTCGGGAACATCCTTGCGCGCCGCGGCGATCCAGTAGCCGTAACTGACGGCATCGAACGCGCGATCGCACAGGTCTTCGATTTGCCGCATCCTGGCCCGTTCGTATGGATCGGCGGGACGCAGGGGAGGATCGGGAAACGCATCCTCGAGGTATTCGCAGATGATCGTCGAGTCGGCGATGGTGCGGCCGTCGTCCAGGACCAGCGCCGGCACCTCGGCGCGGGGACTCGCGCTGAGCAGGTCATGCTTGCGGTCGAGCGAATAGCATCGCTCGATGGGATCATACGGGATGCCTTTGAAGTCGAGCGCCATTCGGGCCTTTCGCGCGTAGGGACTGGTGGCGAATGTGAACAGTTTCATCGTCGTTAGCTCCCCGCCGTCGGATGGAGGTTAAGACTAGCTTCCGCGCCGATGAAAACCTATGGCCGAACGCATCCGCGCCATGAACCTATCTGAACGCAGGCAGAACTTCGCGGCCGAAGCGTTCCAGCGAGCGGCGTGCCTTCGAGGGATCGAGTCCGGGCAGTTGCGTGACCGTGATCAGATCGGTGATCGGCGCCGACTCGATTACTTCCGCGATCCGCGCGCGGACTTTGTCGGGCGGGCCGAGGATGCTGGTGTGCTTCAGGCGGTCCGGGTCGGGACGGATCAGCACCTTGCTCATGTCAGTAGTGCCGGCGGCGGCGCTGAGCCATCTGCCGTAGTGCTCGGCCTGATACATGAGCGCATCGCCCACCTCGCGCCATGCCTCCTCTTCGCTCGAAGCGATATAGACGACGCGGCTGTTGACCACGCTGAACGAAGCAGGATCGCGTCCTGCCGCCTTGAGCGCATCCGTGTATATCCCGACTTCGCGGCGTCCCGCCACGCACGCGAACGAGAGCCCCATCCTGGCCGCGCGCTGGATTGCCTTGGGAGCGCCCGCGCCCCACAACAATTCCGGATAGGGGCGGCTTGCGGGGGTCGGCAGCACGCGCACATCTTTGAATCGGAAGTATTTTCCTTCAAAGCTGAAGCGCTCGCCGGTCCATGCGCGCTTGAGAATCTCGATCGTCTCGAGCGTGCGGCCGAGCCGCTCGGAACGCGCAACGCCGAAGCCGTCGAATTCTTCCTGCCGATAACCCTGGCCAAGTCCGAGCCGCAGCCGCCCGTTCGAGATCACATCGACGACAGCGGCATCCTCGGCGAGCTTGAGGGGATGCTGAAACGGGGCGAGGAGGACAAAAGTGCCGATCGCGACCCGGCTGGTGCGCGCCGCAATCGCCGCGGCCGCCGGCAGCATCGCGGGCAGGTAGCCGTCGTCGGTGAAATTATGCTCAGTAAGCCAGATCGAGTCGAATCCGAGCGACTCCGCCAGTTCCGCCTGCCCGAGCAGATCGCGATAAAGATCCGGAAAGCTGCGGCCGGAACCGGGCGGATTTCGGAAGTCGAGTTGATAGCCGAATCTCATCCTGGGCATCGTTGCCTCACTCAATCGAGTTTTCCAAGCCGTTCGCGCGTGTCAGCCCATCGAGAGGCCGCCGTCCACGATCAGTTCCGTGCCGGTTATGTAGGATGCGTCGTCGGAGAGCAGGAAGACGATCGCCTTGGCGATTTCCCACGGCGTTCCCTGCCGCCGCATCGGGATGCGCGGGGCGACGGCGGCCTCGCGATCGCCGATCTCGCGCCGCACCATCGTCGAGTTGATCAGTCCGGGCAGGATGGTGTTGACGCGAATATTATCGCGGGCGTGCGATGCGGCGGCGGAACGCGACAGCCCGAGCAGCGCCGCCTTGGTCGCTTCGTAGGGAATCAGGCGATTGCTCCGGAGCGCCGCCATCGAGGAGACGTTTACGATCGCGCCGCCCCCGGCTTTCGCGATTTCCGCAACCGCATAGCGCATCGTGAGGAAGTGGCTGCGCAGGTTCACCGCCACCATCCGGTCGAACTGCTCGGTGGTGGTCTTGAGAAGGCTTCCGCCGATGCCTATTCCAACGTTGTTGACCAGCAGATGAAGCTTGCCGAATTCGCGCACCGCCGCTTCGACCGCGCCGCGGCAGTCTTCTTCCTTGCTTGCGTCGCAGGCGACAGCTTTGGCGCGGCCGCCTTCAGCGCGGATGGCGGCGGCGGTTTCTTCAGCCAGCGGGAGTCTCAGATCCGCGACCATCACGGCGGCGCCTTCGCGCGCGCACATGATCGCGGTCGCGCGGCCGTTGCCGATCGCGAGCGCTTCGCCCTTGTTGGGAGGTCCGTCGGCGCCTCCGCCGACAATCAGCGCAACCTTGCCGTCAAGCCGGCCCATACTGGTCTCTCCTCATCGATGGATAGGCTGACCAATAGCGCAATCGGCGATACGTTGAACAGCGGGGCGGAAATTCGCACTGCCCGCCGCTCGTGGTAGTCTGCTGTGCAACTTTTCCTGACCTGGAGAGGGACACTGGGTGAACCTGGCGATAGAGGATTACGGCCTGATTGGAAACACGCGGACCGGGGCGCTGGTCGGACGCAACGGATCGATCGATTGGCTCTGCGTGCCGCGCTTTGATTCGGCGGCGTGCTTCAGCGCGTTGCTGGGCGAGCGGACCAATGGACGATGGCTGATCGAGGCGGCCGGCGACGTGAAGAAAATCTCGCGCCGCTACCGCGGCGATACGCTGATTCTCGAAACCACCTTTGAAACCGCCGACGGATCGGTCACGCTCATCGATTTCATGCCGATCTCGAAGCGCGAGGATCGCGTCGACCTCGTGCGCATCGCGCGATGCACTGCGGGATCGGTGATGATGCGAACGGAGTTCGTGCTGCGCTTCGGCTACGGCCACGAAATTCCCTGGGTGCGCCGCGCCGACTACGGGCTGCGCGCGGTGGCGGGCCCGGATGCGATGGAGCTACGTACTCCCGTCCGGCTGCTCGGACACAACCTGACTCACAGCGGTGAGTTCCGCCTCTCCGCCAACGACGAAGCCGCTTTCATCCTGACCTGGTACCCGTCGCACCGGCCCACTCCCCGCGCCGGCGAAGTGAAGGCGATGCTCGCGGAGACCGAAAAGTGGTGGACCGACTGGTCGGCGCGATGCAAGTGCTCGGGAGAATGGCGCGATCAGATGATGCGGTCGCTGATCACGCTAAAGGCGCTCACCTACGCGCCCACGGGCGGGATGGTGGCGGCGCCGACCACCTCGCTGCCCGAGGCGCTCGGAGGAGTGCGCAACTGGGATTACCGCTACTGCTGGCTGCGCGACGCGACCCTGACCCTTTATGCGCTGCTGATCGCGGGCTACACGCAGGAAGCGCGCGCATGGCGCGAATGGCTGCTGCGCGCGGTCGCCGGCCATCCCCAGGAAATGCAGATCATGTACGGCATCGCCGGCGAACGCCAGCTCACCGAGGGTGAAATTCCGTGGCTCTCCGGGTACGCCGGCAGCCATCCGGTCAGAATCGGCAACGCCGCTCATCAGCAATTCCAGCTCGACGTGTATGGAGAGGTGATGGATACGATGCACGTCGCGCGAAAGCATCGCGTGCCCGAGCAGCACGACGCCTGGAACCTGCAGAAGCGGCTGATGGACTACCTCGAATCGGTCTGGGACCAGCCCGACGAGGGAATCTGGGAAGTGCGCGGGCCGCGGCGCCATTTCACCCATTCCAAGGTGATGGCCTGGGTGGCGGTCGATCGCGCGGTCAAAGCCGTTGAGAAGTTCAAGCTCAATGGCCCGGTCGAGCAATGGCGGTCGCTGCGCCAGCTTATCCATGACGACGTGTGCCGCAACGGCTACGACCCCAAGCGCAACGCTTTCATGCAGTACTACGGAGCGACCACCCTCGACGCCTCCATCCTGATGATGCCGCTGGTGGGATTTCTTCCGGTAGACGACCCGCGCGTGCTCGGCACCATCAAGGCCATCGAGGAAGAACTGATGGTGGACGGCTTCGTGATGCGCTATTCGGGATCGGGCAACGTGGACGGATTGCCGAGCGGGGAAGGCGCCTTTCTGGCTTGCACTTACTGGTACGCGGACAATCTGGCGGCGATGGGCCGGACGGAGGAAGCGCGCGCCATCTTCGATCGGCTGCTGTCAATCTCGAACGATCTCGGCCTGCTCGCGGAGGAGTACGATCCGGGTCTGAAGCGCCAGCTCGGCAACTTCCCGCAGGCGTTCACTCACGTCTGCCTGATCAACACCGCGCACAACCTGTCTGCGACGAAAAAGCGCCCGGCACTGGATCGCGCCACGCAGTAGGAACGGAATCACCGGGGTTCGCGGCCGGCTCGCCTCGGGCCCCGGCGATCGGCGGAATTTCTCACTACTTCAGGATCTGGAACAGGTTGCTGTAGTCGTCGGTCCAGGCGCGCACCTGGCGCACATGATCGCTCGATTGCAGATGCGCCGCGACTGCCGGCAGGCCGAGGATCTTGTCGTTGCGTGCGAGCAACACCCAGTCACTGCCCCAATCCACGATATCCTTGTCGTCGGTGTGGACGAAGCCGTAGCGAAGGCCCAGCGCGCGGCTGTGCCCGGCAAGCACCGGCCGCAGATCCAGGTAGAGATTCGAGATGTGCACCGCAAGCACGCCGTCCGGTTTCATCTCCGCCAGGTAGATGTACATCGCTTCGCGGGTCAGCAGATGGACTGGAATCGAGTCGCCGTTGAACGCATCGATCACGAGCACATCGAACTGTTGAGGATGTCCTTCAGCGATCTCGCGTTCCATCGAAAGGCGCGCATCGCCGGGAACGAGGTCTATCTTCGCGCTCGAGTCGCGAAGGTAGGTAAAGAAGCCGACAGGGTCGTTATCGGCGCGTATGATTTCCGGATTTATTTCATAAAAGCGGAAGTAGTCGCCCGGCCGCGCCCACGCCGATATCGCTCCCGCGCCGAGACCAATCACTCCCACGCGCAGCGACGAGTCCTCGGATCGCACGCGGCGCGGATGGTTCATCATGACCAGCCCGATGCCGCTGTCGGGTGAATAATAGGTCGCCGGATAGTAGCGCAGGCGCTCGTCGGTGGAGGAAAAGAACTGAGCGCCGTGGCTGACGCGGCCGTTGAGCAGCCGGTAGGATCGGATGCGATGGTCGGGGGTGTCCGTTTCGACTACCCGGAATACTCCGTAGAAATTCCGCGTCATCCAGAGCGTGTCATGCATCGCGATGACCGTCGTTTCGACAAAGATCGCGGCGAGCATCGCGATCGCTCCGAGCATCGACACCAGGACGATACGCCCCGGCTGCGACAGCCATCGCGGCGGGCTCTCGGCGCGGGCGGTGAACGCCGCGGCCCCGACGACGGCAAACACGAGCCCGGCGTAAATCTCCTTGTGCGTGACGATGCGGATAAGCAGAGGATAGGCAAGAGCGACGGCGAGAATCGCGATTCCGTAAGCCGGCCGGCAGCGATAGATCCACGATTCGCGATCGCGCATCAGCGCCACCGTCATCAGCACTACGCAGGTCCATACCGCCAGCCGAAAATCCCAGAAACCCGCAAACACGATCGGAGCGACCACGACCGACAGGAGGCCGCCGAGCGCGCCGCCCGCTGAAACCATCAGATAGAACGCGGTGAGATCGCGCCGATGAGGTTTGAGGCGAACCAGTTCGCCGTGACAAACCATGCAGCCCGCGAACATCAGCAGCAGCACGTTTCCGATCTCGAAAATCAGGCTGACCTTGTTCGGGCTTAAAACCAGATGGCCCAAAGCGGCGGAGATTCGGCTTACGTAGATCACGATGAAGAAGCTTGCGAAGATCGCGGCGCCGAGCAGCGGATGGAAAATCTCGCGCCGGTACCATCGCTCGCTGTCAAAACAGATGATGAACGAAAGCAGATAGAGCGCGAGCGGCAACACCCACAGAAACGGAATCGGCGCCGTGTCCTGCGTCATCTGGCTGGTGCTGGCGTAGAGCAGGAATGAGGCGCACGCCGGCAGCACTATCCAGAGCGCTCGCACCCCCGGAGCTGCCGTCTCGGCCGCTTCGTCGCGTGTTTCGACTGCCGGCCGCGCCGCGCTCATCACCGGTATCGCGCAGAGCGCGATACCGATCGCGAACAGGAGGTAGGCGGCGGACCATATGTTGGCCTGCGCCCTTAGCGCCAGACTCGGTTCGACCACGAACGGATAGGTCAGCAGCGCGATCAGCGATCCCAGGTTGGAAAGAGCGTAAAGCCGGTACGGCGATGCCGCCGGATAGACGCGGGCAAACCACGACTGCAACAGCGGAGCCGTGGCTGAGAGCACGAAATACGGTAGTCCGATGCTGACCGAAAGAATGATCAGGATTCGCGCCACCGGGAACTCCAGGCGCTGCGGCTTCCAGGCCGCGCCCGGGATCACCGGCGAATGCCAACGCAGGGCCATCAGACCCATCGCGACGATGCACACCGCGACCAGACCGAGATGCAGGGCAGCCTGACGCCGCGGCGCAATCCTGGTGCCGATCAGATGCGCGTACGTGTAGCCGGCCAGCAGAAGCATCTGGAAGAAAAGCAGGCACGTGGTCCATACAGCCGCGGTCCCGCCGAACCAGGGCAGGATGTACTTCGCGATGATCGGCTCGATCTGGAAGAGGAGAAATGCGGCGATGAAGACGGTGGCGGCGTAGATGCGCATCTCAGCGACAGACTGAAGGTACCATGTTCGGCGACATATGCGACCGGCGGATTCGACGCTGTGCGGTTTGCGCCCTCTTTCTCTCAGGAAGACGAGTCGAAGGATCGCGGGCGCCTCTCAGTTTGCACGGGTTGCCCGCATCAGGTCCGAAACGCTTGCCGCGTCCTCCGCCGCCAGCGCCGAAGACGCCAGCGCCTGCGCGCCTTGCTTTCCGAGCACCGGCGCCGTCAGAGCGAGAAACTTGCCAAGCAGCCGATCGCGCTGAAATGCGAGGTCGGCGGCGGGTTCGCCTGAATCCGATTCTGCCTCGTAGCGCCGGCCTTTGGCGGTCACGACGATGCGCGCGCGAGTCTGCGGCGTGCGCTCGACCGTTACCACACGCACCTTGTCGCGAAGCGCGACCAGGGCAGGGTCGTTGACGCGATCGTCACTGAAGGTCGCGAGGTCGCTCGTATTCTCGCCCCGTAGCGCCATCGCCGTCGTGACCCGCAAGCTGAATTTTCCTTCCAGTCCTGTGGCGGGTGCCTGGATGTTGCAAATCCTGAGCAGGCTGCGAGCGACCCGCACTTCCACATCTTCGATATCGGCGGGATCGAGATGGGTTTCGGCCCGGATTTGCGCGGCCGCATTGATCGGCGCGTGCGTCAGATAGCACGAGGCGTGGTACTTGAAGAGCGTGTCGCGAATCAGGAAACGTCCGGCGAACGCGTCGAGCGCATCGCGCGAGGGAGCCGCACCCGCGTGGGTGGCCAAAAACCCCTGGTCAGCTTCCAGTATCGCGCGGTTCGAAGTGAATCCGCCATGCGCCGCCGCGGCGCTCAGCAGGCCATTCGATGCGGCGCGGCCCGCGTGCAGCGGCTTCGCCATCGTGCCGAAGCCCGACTTAAGCCCGGCTGCCTGGGTTCCCGCCAGTCCAATCGCGCGCAGCCATCCGTCTTCGTCGAGCCTGAGCAGATGCGCACAGGCGGCGGCTGCGCCGAAAGTGCCGATCGTGCCCGTAGAATGGAAGCCGATGGCATAATGCTCGCCGCCGACCATCGCGCCCAGCCGGCATTCGAGTTCGATTCCCGCGGCGACGGCCTCGAGCAGCGCGCGGCCGCTTGCGCCGATTGTCTCCGCGAGCGCGAGCGCGGCGGGAATGACCGGCACGGACGGATGGCCACCCATCGCCATGTGTGTATCGTCAAAATCGAGCGCATGGCCCGCGGCTCCGTTCAGCAACGCGGCGGTCACGCGGGAGCATCGAGCGCGATGGCCGATCAGCGAGGCTTCCGACGATCCTTCGCGCGCGGCGATTTCGTCGAACAGGATGCGCGCGAGCGGCTCGCGCGAGCCCGCGGCAGCACATCCGAGAAAATCCAGCAAACAGTGTCGAGCCGCTTCTTTCGCATCCGGCGGCATCTGATCCCATCGGATGTCGCGAACGGCGCGCACCAGCGCAAGCGTTGGACCGCATTCTCGTGCTTCAACGTTCATCGCGGCCTCCAGGCATAGGGGCGCCGCCCGCGGGCGGCGCGGACGTTTTGTAATAACGCTCGCGCAATGTGTGTCGAACTTCAAGGCTGAGCAACGGCGCCGGTGCGGCGGCTTTTCATGAGGCGGCTACCCGAGTGCCGTTCTCATCATACGCGTCTTGAACCGGGACGAGAGTGTTCGCTAACAACAGGCGGGGCTTGCGAATGGCCGAATCTCAAACTGTCCACGTGCCCGGGCCGCCGCGCATCGCTTTGGAGCATGCCGGAGCGGGCGAGCCCGCGATTTTTCTGCACGGTATCGGAGGCAATCGCACCAATTGGAACGAGCAGCTTCCCGCTTTCGCGCGCCATTTTCATGCGATCGCGTGGGATGCCCGCGGCTACGGCGACAGCGACGATTACGAAGGTGCTCTCGACTTCGGCGATTTTGCCGCCGACCTGAGGCGCGCCCTCGATTACCTTGGCGCGCCGCGCGCGCATCTGATCGGGCTTTCGATGGGCGGGGTGATCGCGCTGGACTTCGCCGAGCGGTTTCCCGAGCGCGTAGCCACGCTTACGCTGTGCGACTCGATGCCTGGGTTCGGGCATCTGACCGACGCGCAGCGCGCGGAGTTTATCCGGCTCAGGCAGGAGCCGCTGCTTGCGGGCAAGGAACCGAGCGAGATGGCGCCCGCGGTTGCGCGCACCCTTCTTGGCAAGCATCCGCGCGCCGGAGTTTTCGAGCGGCTGGTCGCGAGCATGTCGGCGCTGCACAAGCAGTCGTACTTGAAGACCATCGCGGCTTCGGTGAACTATCCGCGGAGGTTCGCGCTCGAAAAAATCGCGGCGCCGACCCATATCGTGGTGGGCGATGAAGATACGCTCACGCCGTCGGCCGCATCGCGCGAGATGGCGCGGCGAATACCGGGCGCGCGACTTACGATCATTGAAGGCGCCGGGCACCTGAGTAATATTGAGCAGCCCGGCGCGTTCAACCACGCGGTGCTGAATTTTCTTTTGCAACATCGCGGCCGGGGATGAACGCACGCGGCGCAAGGCGCCGGACCAGAAACCGCGGAGGAAATCACTATGCCCGTAGTCAGCAACTCGTCACTGCCGCAGTTCAACCTGCCGGGCCTGAGCCATCGCACTTTCGCCGGCCCGGAACACGGAATGAAAAACCTCGAGGTCTGGGGACAGGTGATCGAGGCGGGTGCCGCGACGCCGGTTCATCGCCACGCCTGCGAAGAAGCGATCGTGATCCTTGAAGGGTCCGGAACCCTGACCATCGAGGGCAAGACCACCGCATTCGGCCCGAACTCGACGTTGATAATCCCGCCAGACGTCGTACACCAGATCGCCAACACCGGCGATACGAAGATGGTGATAATTGCGGCGCTCAGCACCGCGCCGGTAAAGGTCTGCCACGCGGACAATGCGGCGATGCCGCTGCCATGGCAGGCGCCGCGCTAAGGCGCATCGGGCCGCGAAATCGAATCGCCTGTCGGCGAAACGGACGGAATAGGACGGCCGCCCGCGGATGCGGGCGGCCGTTCTGTCATGGCACGATTTAGCCGATCAGCGGCCGGCGGACATCTTCACCATCGCGTCGGTGGTAAAGTCGGCGCGGGTAACCGATCCCATGTTGATGTACCAGCATTCGCGCTCCGGCGCGCCCGGCGTCGGCAGGTCGCAGAAGCTCGAAAGTCCGGTCTGAACGTTGGTGCTGGTGCCGTTGACCTGGAACAGGCGCTTGTACGGATAGATAGCGATCTTGGCGTCCGGCACGGGGCGGTCGCGGTAGGTGAGCCAGTTGGTGAAGTTCACCATCAACTCGCCCGCGCGATCGTACATGTCGTGCGAGAGCACCACGTCCGCTTCGGCATCGATATATACGACGTGCCGGGAATAGAGGTCGTTGGGATTGCGCGCGGGATTCGCCCTGGTCTCGATCACGTACACGCGGCGCAGCTCCCACTCGGCCGGACATACGCTGCCGCCGCCGTCGGTGGGGCACACGTTGCCCGGATCCTGCACCACGTGCAGCGCGCCCAGCATCGTCTTCTCGCCCAGGAACCGGTAGTTGTAGTCCTCGATCTTGGGGTTGTAACCCTCGGCATCGTCCTGGTTGAACTGGAGCGTGCCGGTGGCGTCCCCGCGGATCGCATCATCGAGCCGGCGCACGCGCCGCGCGGCGGGATTGTAGCTCCACGAGTCGTCGCCTCTCGTCGGATCGCCGTAGCGGTAGCCGATGATGCCGGAGCCGCGCAGTTGGGCGGGCGACAGCCACGGATAGGCGCGCCATCGGAACATGATGTTGCTGATCTTGTAGTCGGGGTCGGTCGGCAAAGGCTCGACCTCGGTGCGGCCCACCTCGTTGTACGCGCCATAGTGGCCGATCAACTGGTAGTCGATTTCCTTGTAGGGGTTGTTGAGCTTCTCGTACACCTCGACGCATCCGAAGTAGCGCGCATCGAAGTCGTCGGTCCACATCGGCCGGAAGTCCATGTTCCACATGATCTTCACGGCGGCGTCCGGATCGTTGTCGTCGATAATCGGGAAGGGCTGTCCCGCCACGTACCCGACCATCGAGAGCCGGTTCGGAGCGAGGCGCACCTGCGACGAATATTTCTCGGTGGCTTCCTTGTAAGGCGGCGGCCAGTCGATCCGCTCGGTCGGCACGATCTTCATCGACATCCCGTTCTCCGCTCGCCAATACTCACCAGGCGAAAGAAGGTCCTTGACCTTGGAGGCGGTGGCCGCGGTGATGAAGTCGCCGGGCTTTACCTGCGCCGAGGCGGAATACGGCGCGATCAACAACAAAGACAGTACAACGAAAGCGGCAAGGGTTGGTTTCCCCGGAAAAACGCTGATGCTTCGCATCGCAAATCTCCTCTCATCGAACCATGCGTTGGCAGGAAACCGAGAGCCCTGAAACGCCCGGGGCGGGCAGTTTCTGCGCGGCATGACTCGTTGTATCTCACTTGCGCAAACGTCAAACTAACTTCGCATACTAGAGCTCTTTACCCCACATTCGAGACTCTGTACTGCGATGACCGCTACACCCTTACTGCGGTGTTTGTCAATAAAGAATCCGCATCGAACGACCGGCAGTTATGGAGCGGGCCTGACGGGTGCGTGCGGGTCTGCTGATCGATAGTGGTGCAGGTCCACTCTCGGTTGACTACTCTCGCGCGCGCGAGGGAGGTCCATGGAATCGGGCTTTGACGAGGGTTCGAAGCCTGGAATGCTCGCAGCGGATTTACGATGTTCCCCACGCGTCCTCTTTGGGATATGGTCGAGAGGCCGCCGCCCGTGCGCATCGGCTCGCGCGGTGATGCGCGAGGTCCAGGGCGCTTGCGATCCGCAACGCAAAGCCGGCGAGGGGTTCCGCCAGGCGAAACGCGCAGTCATCCATGAAAAAGCTAAGAGACATCCTCTACGAAGCCGAGCGGGACAAAGTCGCGGTAGGCCATTTCAATTTCTCGGACCTGCCGAGCTTGAGCGCGATCGCGGCGGCGGCGCGCACGCTGAACGTGCCGGTGATGGTCGGGGTGTCAGAGGGCGAACGAGCGTTCGTCGGCGTTCGCGAGGCCGCGGCGCTGGTTCGGACTATTCGGGAAGAACATTCCCAGCCGATCTTTCTCAACGCCGATCATACGCACTCGCTGGACAAGGCGATGGAGGCGGCGCGCGCCGGGTTCGACGAGATCATCTTCGATGGCTCGGCGTTGCCGATGGAAGAGAACATCGTTCAGACCGCGAGAGCGGTCGAGGCGATCAAGTCCATCGATCCCGCGATCCTGGTCGAAGGAGAAATCGGGTGGATCGGCGCCTCTTCGGAAATTCTGGACGAGCCTCCCGAGGGAACCGGAGTTCTAACGACGCCCGAACAGGCCAGGCAGTTCGTGGACGCGACCAAAGTGGACGTGCTTGCGCCCGCCGTGGGCAACATGCACGGGATGCTCAAGGAGATGATCCAGGGCGGCGCGGAAAAGCGCCTCGACATCCGGAGGATAGCTGAAATCAAGGCGGCGGCCGGAATTTTCATGACCTTGCACGGCGGTTCCGGAACCCGCGACGCGGATTTTCAGGCGGCGATCAGGGCCGGGATGACGATCGTCCACGTCAACACCGAGCTGCGCCTTGCATGGCGCCGCGGCATCGAAAGCGCACTTCACGACCATCCGAACGAAATCGCTCCCTACAAGATTCTCCCGCAGGTGGTCCGATCGATAAGCGAAGTCGTGGAAAGGCGCTTGCGTCTTTTCAACTTCCGATAAGCGCACGCCAGGACCCGCCTGCGAAGCGGTAGGCGGAGTCCCTGTCCTCTCGCATCCAACTCCTCGCCGGTCCCCGGCAGGCCGGCAAGACGACGGCTCCGGCTGTCTAACGCCTGGGCCTTGCCGCTTTGCCGTGGTCAACCTACCTGCTCGACGGTCTGATAGCCGCGATACGCAATCAAAACTCAGCGGGCGCTAGCCGCAGAGACGCCCGGGCCGGCCAGGTTCGAACGGAATTCGACCGATCGGTAGGTTCAAATGAAAATCATCGTCCGGAGAGGGAGGAGGTGCTTTGGGTGAGGCTCGCTCGATAACCACTCGCCGCGATAAGGCTATCCACAGGGTCAAAAGTCCACACTCATGAGTCGAAAGTCCGCACTACTGGTGCGAATGGTTACACTAATGCGAGTGCCATTATGAAATCCGATGGGGCACATTACCGAGAAAGTGTTATTTCCTTAAGGCGCGAGACTGGGTGCTGTCCCGTCTCCTTCCTTACATCCAAAATCGGAGCGCCCGAGCATCCGTTCGGAGACGCAAGGTTCGACGAATTGTCCAATATACTTGTCTTTGCGCATAATCCTGTGTAAGAGGAAGCGCATAACCGGACAATTTCACAAGAACGCTCAGAGAAATCGCACCGCGTGTCGGTGCAGCCTCCCGACCTCATGACGGTCGAACTTCAGTTGAGCATGATACCAACTATCCAGGAAGTCGGGGTAGTGGCGGAAAAGCACAGCCTTGGCACTTCTATACTGCGGGGTAGTTAATCGGAGGTTTCAAATACCGAGTCGAGTTGTTGAATAGCAAGCGAAGAGGCTGGCCGGGGCGGTAGGTGCGATCGCAAGGAACTTTGGGTCCTTCCGAGTGAGCCCCGGACGCGGGAACCGTTGTTCGAAGTCAGCGAATTAATCGCGATGATGCCGCAAGAAGCAGACGCGACGCGCTTGTCGATCGAACTCTTCCAGGAGAATGGCTATGCCGGGCCTTTTTCCCTGCTGGACCTGGACCAGTCCTGTTTCCTGGAGCGTATGATTCTGGCCGCCTTCAGGCGCGGGCAATTCTCGGTGCTCAAAACCGGAAGGAACCGGCATCTTGATTGGAAACCGATAGCAGATATCTGCCGACTTGGCCCCATAGTTCAGCATGTCGCGAGCCTGCTCGGTTCCAATCTCCTTCTTTGGCGAACCCAGATCTTCTATCAAGGGACGGATCGCGCTCTCCCGTGGCACCGGGACACGTTTAGGAATCTGCTGGATGGTCCGCCGAAGGGGCTTTCCCTTCACGTTGCGATCACTTCCGCGAGCGAATCCAACTGCGTTTCGGTAATTCCCGGAAGTCATCTAATTGACGACGCCACGCCCTTGGGACTCGAGGAAGACCGGGGGAAAGCCGCATATGGCAACACCCGGTACCGGCAGGTTGGCTCTCTCCCGTGTGAGAAGAAGATGGTTTTAAAGCGCGGCGAATTCTTCATCTTTCATCCGATGCTGATACATCAGACCAGCAGGGTGAATGATACCGCTCCGGCCCCTCGTCTTGCCCTCACATTACGAATCATCACGCCGGATGTGAAAGTGCTACCCGCGGCATTTTCCGATGTTCCGCCATCGCGGCGCGGTGTCGTGGTGCTCGCGGGTGAAGATACTCATCGCCTTAACCAGGCCGCCAGGTGGCCCCAATAGGACCGCGGTGTGGATTCGCCTTCGTCGTTGAATTTCACGTACATGGGATAGTCTTTCCCTTTTCGGAAAAAGCGTCCGTTCGGTCCGCCTCGCGGCAATTCCACCAACTGTCGACAGTAGGGAAACACGGCTTCGGGCTTCTGGCCACTCATCGGGTGAGACGAAGTGTTTGTAGGGCCCGGGATGAGCCCGTTGACCAGAACGTCATGCGCCTTTAGCTCTTGAAGCTCTCTGGCGAGGACCTTGGTAAACGTGATTACGGCGGCCTTGGCGGCCGAGTATGCCGTCCTGCCGGAGACCGGGTCTTCCGCGGATCGTGACACTATATTCACTATTCGTCCGTAGCCAGCCTTGACCATCAAAGGAAGAACTTCGCGTGTACACAGTGCGGTTCCGACAAGGTTGACGTTGACTACTTTAAGCCAGTCCTCGAAATCGCACTCAGCAAATGTGGCAATACGATTCAGTCCCGCGTTGTTGATTAGGGCATCGATCCGTCCAAATCGCCGCAGGGAAATGTCAATAAGCTTTCGTACGTCGTCGGTCGAAGTCACATCTCCGACGATCGTGACCAAGCGGTCCTGCTCGGCGCCGGACACGCTGAATGGCGCAGGCTCGCTCCGGGTCAGCGTCGCGACGCGAGCACCCGCGTGAAGGAAGCCCTCGACCAGCGCGCGCCCTATGCCTTTGCCTCCTCCGGTTACGAGGATGGTCTTGTCCATCGAACACCCTTATTTCGAACGTCAGAGTCGTTGACCCAGCTCTCGTTCGCGACGGATGAAGCAGCACCCTGGGCCCAAGTCTGTTCGCGCTGCTGCGGCATCGCCAATCTCTATGCCGTCTCGCCGACGTTGACTTTATTGGTCGGGACGGTTCCGTCAAGAGCCATGCGCGGGAGCCAGGGAAAATGCAGGCCGACTGCGGAAGCGGCGAAGATACCGGGAGTGATCTTGCCAATAGCCGAATCGCAGACTAGGTTGCACACCAATCAATCGGGACGAGCACACACGCAATTGAGTTTTGGACGAGCCATGATGTTGCGCAGCCGTGTCGGTCAGGCTGTGGCTGACAGACTTGGCTTCGCCGCGATTCTCCGCCATCCGATCGTAGTCGGCGGCACGGGAGGCTCCGGAACGCGAGCGATCCGCGACCTGTTGATCCGGGCAGGCGTCGCGATGGGCACCAATGTCAACGGCCCGGGCGATGCTCTGGATTTCGAGCCGATGTTGGAGCGCTGGATCAATCGAATTCTGGAAAGCGCTGGAACCGTCGCGTTTCGGGTCGGCGATTTGCCCAGGGATGTGCGGCGAGGATTTACTCGCCAGTTTCATCAGAGGATGCGCCGATACCTGCGCGCGGTTCCGCCCGGCCAACGCTGGGGATGGAAGAACCCGCGGTCGATATACATTCTGCCGCTTATCCACTCATTGATTCCGGGATTCTATTTCGTCCACGTACTCAGAGATGGACGCGATATGGCAATTTCCTCGAATCAAAATCAATACCGGAAACACTTCGCGTCACTGTTTCGCGCCGAACCTGGTCAAGAGAGAGATCCAATTGCGGAGTCATGCACGATGTGGGCACGCGTCAATTCCGAAGCGGCGGATTGGTGTGAGAAGAACCTTGGACGGCGCTATGTCCGGATTAGGTTGGAAGAATTGTGCGCCCGACCCGAGCTTGCCGCGGAGGTCTTCGTCGCACTCGGCCTGAACCCCGCGATCGCCGAAAACGCGGCCGCCGTTCTGAAGCAACCGGCAAGCGTCGGCCGATGGAAATCGCTGTCCGCCGACGTTTCGGCTCGCCTCACCACGATTGCCGCGGGAGCTCTTCGGCGTTTTGGCTACGAATGAGTTCTTGCCGCGGCTACGGCGGACAACGAAACGGATTTGAGAAAACGGAACGATGCTTCGCTGCGGCGCGAGTTCTGGCCGCCGGACCCTGCCAAAGCGCAAGAGCCGTAGCATTTCGCCATTCGAGCCACCGGTCCATCGAGCGGTGCATCCGAGGAACACAATGAACGGAAACGCTTCAGCCTGAGCGAAGCTGTTCTGCGTTCCTCGCGTTGGGAAATCGCAACGACTGCGGGAATTTTTCTGTCTCTGAATCTCTCTGAATCCGTAACCGAGAATCACACGCCCGGCATGGCACGAATTTGGCGATTAAGGGCGCTGTGGAGAACTTCAGGCTGCGGCCCGATAAGACTGTCGCAAAGCGAGACAGCTTTTTGTCCGGATTGAGTAACCGCGCGCCCGCCGCCGCATCGGCAAAATCTGGCTCGAGGCCAACATCTCCCCGCATGAGTACGCCTTGGAAAGCGGCATCATCGCGCCGATCTTCAGCCTCACCACCGTGAACGCGATGTCCGGATAAGTGTTCGCGTCGTCACCGTGGATCACGCCGGCGACGGCACGGCGACAGTGGCTGCCGCCGGAAGCTACGTGATGGTGAGCGGCGCACCGAACAGGTTCATTTCAGAGACCATGGCTCAATAGCCGGCAGCATCGAGGGTCGAGCCGCGCGGGAACGCCTCCGCGGCGCACGAGAAGGATGGCGGCTTGCGATGGAATCGCGTTCGAGGCCATCGTAAGCTCACGGGCGTTTGTCTGCTCGCACCAGCAACGGCGAATAAGGAGCGGCTTTGCGCGGATCGATTCCCCGCGGCGTCGCGCCACCGAACGCGCTGAAGCCGTGTGAACAAGGGCAGGCCCAAACGCGAGCGGCCTCAAGGCCGGATGGAGGCATAAAGCCGCACGAACGGTTCGAACCGATAGGAGGAGGAAGGGGCCCGGTGGCCCCACCGGTCTTCAAAACCGGCCTGGCAGCTATTGCGGCTGCCGGAGGGTTCGACTCCCTCCCCCCTCCGCCAGCTAAGTATTTAATTTTATTGAGGAATTTGGATTTTCAAAATTCCTGCGTTCCTAATTCACCCCTGCAGTGCCGCAAGGGCGGTGGCTGGGGATAAGTGGCGGAGGCGGCACATGCCTGAACGGTTGGTTTCTGGAAATTTAGAAGAAGAAGTACCTGTCGAGGTAAACCCGAAAATTGTAGGCGAACTGAAGCGGCAATATCGCCTGCTTACGACCGTCTGGAATTTCACTCATGGTTCCTTCTCCTGCCGATCCAGAAGCGAGAGTACCGCGTGCTTCCCTATTAGTAAAGGATATTCTTTACTAATATCGGTCGAGGTGAACGCCGAAGTTGACTTTGTTTCTGAGAACTATCCGCGACCGACGGCGGCCCCGGTCCCAGCGTAGCCGGGTTGACAGCGAGGTCGAACCGCCGCGTCGGACCTTCACGCCGCTATGAATCGCTATGACGGTAAGCAGGCCGTCGCGGCTCGCCACCACGTTCGCAAATAGTTGCTCGCCAGCAGGTCCATGCGTCGCGCGACGAAATTTACGAACCATCGCGTCAGGCCGTCCCATTCCCCAATGTTTCCCGGCGGCACCAATTTCCAGGAGAGTTCCTCAAGTGTCCAGTTGGCCTTTGCTGAGTTTCGTAACTGTGAGGCTGTAACCCAATTCTCGTCGGCGTCGACGCCGCCGCGCGCCACTGGAATTACGTGGTCAATGGTTGGAAATAATTCCCAGAATGCGGGGTGCGTTGAATCCATCTTCCGTTTTGGTGGAAAGGGAAGTCTTCAGGCAACAGCAAGGAGAGCAGCCCAAGCGTTCCGGGAAATACGAGGCGTTCGCCCGAGTATCGGTCGATGAATCCATCTCGAACGAAAACCTTGGTGCACTCCACCGCGGTATAGTTGCGCTTGGAGGGCGCGATCTTCTCCCACGGATAATTCTCTCGAACCAGCCGCTGAGCTTCCTTGGAATCCCGTTCGACAAACGTAACACACTTGGGCGACTATGTGGCTCCGGTTCATAACGAGCTTGACCCTTAAGCAGTAGTTAACGTTCTCAAAACGCGGCTCTCTCCGAGCGAACGACAAGACAATTTCGATACCTTCCGACCCGTTTGAGTTGCGGCGTCGAACGCCTTTGTGGATTGATCCACTGTCATTGTGGAAACGATGCGGCGGTCGCGAAGCTCAACGAGCTGGTCGACGAGGTCGGCGACAATCCCCGCGACCCGCGCCATCGCTTCATCGATACACTGAGCGTCCTCATCGAAGCTTACGACGAGGAGCATCATCCAATCCCGGACGTGACAGGAGCGCAGCTCCTCGCTTTCCTTATGGAACAGCACGGCCTGTCACAAGGTGACCTGCCCGAGATCGGTAGCCAGGGCGTCGTGTCCGAGATCCTGCGAGGCAAACGAGAGCTCAACGTGCGCCAGATTCGGGCGCTGGCGCGCCGCTTCGGCCTGCCCGCGGGAGCCTTTCTGGAGGCGGTGTAGCCCGCAATGAAGTTCGCGTCCGTTTGTTCTAATCGGCGGTGCTCCATTCAATCGCGTTCTGAATCAGGCGGTTGAGTTCCGGGGATTCCCACGAGCCGCGAAAGGTCAGCGGGGTTTTGCCGGATGGCTCGACGGACGCGTCCACGAACGGTTGCACGTTGTTGGTGGGGTTGTGGCAATGGCCCAGCGCCACATACGTCACCGCGCCTTTGCCGATTTTGCGCGTGTAGCCCAGCACGCGGGTTTTGCCGTCCGCTTGCAGCGAAGTGTCGCGGTCGTACACGAAGCCGAAGCCCGGCGGTGAGGGATCCTGCGGCAGCTCGGTCGTGAGCAGCACCTTGGTGTCCTCGGGATGCTGCAGCTCGACCAGGTAGAGTTGGTCTGACACTTCGAACGACGCGGGCAAGCCGCGCGTGATAGGGCTTTCCGGATCGGTCACGTTAACGCGGAATTTCCTTACCGGAGGATGATTCAAAAAGAAGCCGCCGAGCGTGTCATGGTACGGTCCTTTGACCATCGCGCGCCGATGCTCGCCGACTCTGGCGGCCTTGCCGCCGCTGGTGCCGTGCAGCGCGAGCCATCGGCCGCCCGCTTCGATCCATCCGCGGATGAATGCATTCTGCGCATCGTCCGGGTACGGCCCCGCCACGTAGGTGATGAGCATCCGCGCGTCGGGAAGCCATCGCGCGATATCGCCGTAGTCGTTGCTGACGGTCGCGTAGATCGCGGGTTTTCCTGCAGCAACCCAAGCAGCCGCAGCCGCGCGTAGTTCATGTCGTGGCCGGCGGCGGTGCCGGGCGGAAAACCGCCGGCAATCAGATGAACGCGGATTACATTGCGCCTGCTCATGATCTTCTCTTACTCAAAATGCGGCGCAACCACCACGGCCGCGAGCACATCCTCCGCTGTCCGCCGCGCGTGGCTGGTTAGAAACTCCGGTCGGCGTACTCGGCGAGGATGCTTGCCCGGCCGGGGTAGCCGTTGATTCTCACGGCGCGGACGATGGTGCCTTCGCGTTCGAGGCGGCGCGCGGCTGATTCCACGAGCGCGGGCGGAATCGCGAGCAGGCGCGCGATCGTCTTTTCGGTGGAGAAGGCCGCCGTCTCGAAATAACGGCGGACAATTCGATAGGCGGCTTCGCGCGGCGTGAGCTCGCGCGCCTCGCGCATCGCGTCGCCCCATCGATGCTCCATTGTGTCCCAGACGTAGGTGAAAGGGTCGTAGCGTTCCTCGACTTTGAGGGCGAGGAATTTTTCCTGCAGCTCTTTCATCGCGCGGTCGAAGGCGGGCCGATGCTTCGGCTGGGAATAACCGGAAGTCAGCTTGAGGGCGCGGGTTTCGGCGGCGCCGCGCTTCACGAGCGCATCCATGACCAGCTTCGCGCAATGCGACAGCATCCCCGCCGCGTACAGCTTGCGATATCCGCCGGGCGCGGCCCGAAGGCGCAGGAAGGCGCCGAGCAGATCGCGCGCGATGAAGCTCGGGCGGCCTGCGATCGCCTTGCCGTAGTAAGCAAGGCGGCAGGCGGCAAAATCGTCCTTCAGCCGCCAGGTCATCCCGATCGCATGGTCGTGCTGGATGTGCTCGGGGAGTTCAGGCTCTCGCGCGCCGACGATTGCTTCGCGCAGGCACGGCACGCCAAGGCCGGCGGTAAAGGCGGCGCAAAAGCCGACCTGGTTTATGAAATCGAGCGCGGCTTTTTGGTTGGTGATGCGGCGGGCGCGAGTGCGGCGAAAGTGATGGTCGCGATGCGATTCGAGGCGTTCAAGAATTGAATCGGCGTTCAACGTCGGTTGGGTCATCGGAACAATCGGCGCATTTCGCAGATCTTCCCCGATTCATCCACCTGCGCGAAATCCGCGCCAACCGGGGAATCGTCAGGATTGCGCGGCCTCGGCGTGCTCGACGCATCTTTTGAAGATGCGCCGATAGTTGGTCTTGACGCCCAGATGGCGGATTATGCCTTCGAGCCCGATCAGCGCGCGCAGCAGAAAGACGCCGTGCGCGGGCGATTTGTAGAGCTTGTGCTCGAAGGCGATCTCGCCGACCTTGGTCGCGTTGCCGACGGTATCGTAATCGGCGGGGTCGAAATCGCGATCGACCATCATCGGTTGAAACAGGATGCGCACGATTTTGACCATCGGGGCCGGGTCCTGTCCGCGCTCGAGCCATCCGAGCTTCTGCATCCCGGCGCCGATTGCGTGCGCGTCGTTGTCGATGATTCCCCGCGCCACCATTGTGTAGGCCTTTCGCTCCGAGTCGCGGAAGCGGCGAATCGACCCGAAGTCGAGAATTCCGAGCCGGGGATGGTAGCTGACGAGGTAGTTGCCGGGATGGAAATCGGTGTGCAGCACTCCGAACTCCATGATCTGGCGCCACACGATGGCGTGGCATTTGTTGGCGACCCAGGTGCGCAGCTCCAAATCGACCTCGGGCCCCATCACATCGGCGAGCGGGTAGCCGTCGATAAACGTCATCGTAAGCACGCGGCGCGAACTGAGCTCGCCGATCACGGTTGGGATTTCGACTTCGGGATCGTCGGCGAACAGGCGGCCGAACTCGGCCATGTTGCGCGCTTCGTTGACGTAATCCAGCTCCTCGCGCAGGCGCTCGTCCAGCTCGGTGTAGATGGCGGCGGTATCGACCTTCTGCCGCATCACGTCCCGTCCGATCGCCTGCAGGGTGCGCAGCAGGAGCTTCATGTTCTTGAGGTCTTCTTCAACGGTGGCCTCGACTCCGGGATACTGCACCTTCACGGCGACATCGCGGCCGTCTTTCAGCTTTGCGCGATGGACCTGGCCGAGCGAGGCGGCGGCGAAGGCGGTCTGATCGAAGCTTCGGAACAGATGCTCGGGACGTTTGCCGATCTCGCGGCGAATCTGCTCGGCGATCATCGAGTAGCTCATCGGCGGCACGCTCGATTGCGTGGCGCGCAGGACATCGAGCGCCTCGCCGGGCAGCAAATCCTGGCGCATCGAGAGCATCTGGATAAGTTTCATGAAGGCGCCGCGCAGGTTCTTCGAGCTTTCGAGAATGCGTTCGGCGTTGCGGATATGGGTTTCGAGCAGCTCGCGTTCCTGCTCGCTGCGCGAAAGGAAGGGGCGGCGGATCGAGGTCCACAGGTAGCTGGTGCCGACCTGCGAGGCGAGCCCGCCCATCTTGATTGCCCGCCGCGCGCGGCCTTGCGTGATAGGATTGCGCGACGCCATCAGTCGCACCCGTCGCGGTCGATGCCGACGCGGTTGATCAGCGTCGCCGCGAGCGCCGCGCCGAATCCGTTGTCGATATTGACGACGGTCACGCCGCTCGCGCACGTGTTCAGCATCCCGAGCAAAGCGGCCAATCCGCCGAACGCGGTGCCGTAACCGACGCTGGTCGGGACCGCGACGACGGGGCGGTCGATGAGGCCCGCCACCACCGACGGCAGCGCGCCTTCCATCCCCGCCACGACGATCAGCACGCTGGATTTGCGGATCAGATCCAGGTTGGTGGTGAGGCGATGAATTCCCGCGACGCCCACGTCGTAAACGCGCCGCACCCGGTTGCCGAACAACTCGGCGCACAGCGCGGCCTCTTCGGCGACCGGCAAATCCGAGGTTCCCGCGCTTACCACCATCACGTCTCCGTGGCCGCGGACCGGCGCGGGTTCGATCACGACCGCGCCGAGGCGTGCCTCGGGATGATACTTCATCCGCCTCAGTTTCGATTTTACGGCGCGGGCCTTGTCGGGGCCGATACGGGTGACGACCAGGCTGGTGCCGGCGGTTATCACGCGCCGGCCGATCGCGGCGATCTGCGCCGCGGTCTTTCCTTCGCCGAAGATCACCTCGGGCACGCCGCGGCGCAGCGATCGATGGTTATCGATCTTGGCGAAGCCGAGATCGTGAAAGGGCAGCTCGCGCAATGAGCGCATCGCGGCCGCGGCGCTGGTCTTGCCCGACGCCACGGAATCGAGGATTGCGCGAATCTGCTTTTCCGTCATCGCCGCCGCTTAAGTAGGTCGGCTCGAAGCGGCCGCTCCAGCTTCAGCATCACCTCGCGCACCGCGCGCTGGTCGCTGCGCGTGACGGTGATGGCGATTCCTCCGGCGCTGAGTTGTTCACCGGGTTTGGGGATATGGCCCAGGCGTTCGAGCACCAACCCGCCAATGGTAGCATACTCGTCGCCCTCGGGCAGACGCAGTCCGAAGCGCTCGTTGAGTTCGGCGATGGGCGCGCGCGCCATTACAATCATTGTGCGCGGATCGGCGACGCGGGCGACGTCTTCCTCGCGGTCGTGCTCGTCTTCGATTTCGCCGACCACCTCTTCGAGCAGATCTTCCATCGTGATAATTCCCGCCGCTCCGCCGTACTCGTCGACGATAACCGCGAGATTCTCGCCGGTGCGCTGCAACGCAACCATCACTTCATCCAGCGGCATCGATTCCGGAAAGTAACTGACCGGGCGCATCATCTCGCTAACGGGATGGCTCAAGTCGGGCGCTTCGAGCAAATCGAACACGTGCACTACGCCGACGATGTCCGTGATGCGGTTGCTGAACACTGGGAGGCGGCTGAATCCCACGCGGCGCACGGTTTCGACCGCGGCAGCCAGGGTCGTGTCCTGGGGAATCGCATCCACGCGCACCAGCGGCACCATCGCCTTGCGCGCCTCGGCGCGCGAGAAGCGGAAGATGCGGCTGATCATCTGCCGCTCCGACGGCAGAATCGCATCCTGAGGCGGCGCGGCGTGCGCCGTGTCGGATTCGCGCCGATGGAGCAGGCGCACGAGATCCTCGCGCTCCAAAAAAACGCTTTCCGCCTCGGAAGGAACGCCCGCGACAAAACGCAGAGCGCGGCTAAGCAGAGTTTCGACGAAGAGCAGCGGTGACAGAACTATCGTGAGGATTCGCAGGGGAGGAGCGGCAAAGCGCGCCAATCCGAGCGGATTGCGAAGCGCAAGCAGCTTCGGAATCGATTCGCCCAGCACGAGCGTGAGGGGCGCCAGGATGAACGGCGCCCAGAAGGAAAGCCCGGGCTTGAGATCGTGCAGGAAGGCGGTGAGCGTGACCGCGGCAAGGACGGTGGCGAGATTGTTGCTCGTCAGGGCGAGGGCGAGCAGGCGGTCGCGCCGTTCGAGCAGCCATCCGAGCATCCGCGCCCGCGCGCTGCCGCGCTCCTCCTCCGCCAGCACCTTAAACTCGTCGGCCGAGACGACCGCTATCTCGCTTGCCGCGAAAAACGCCTGAACCGCGATACAGGCGGCGACCGCCACGATCAAGCCGGCCAGGCTCATCGCCGTATCCTCACCTGTTCGACCGTCGCGCCGCGCACGCGCTCGACGGTTGCCTGGAATTTTCCAAGCGCGAGCGTCTCTCCGACCGGGGGGATGCGGCCCAGGCGCCGGAGCATCTGGCTCGAGAGCGTGCGTCCCCCGCCGGGAACATCAAGGACGAAATCGCCGCCAAGAGCGGCCGCCAGCCTGGAGACTTCGATCGCGCCCGAGGCGATCCATTCGTTGTCCGAGACCTTCTGCAGCTCGGGCAGTTCGACATCGAACTCGTCGCGCAGTTCGCCGAACAGTTCTTCGAGCAGATCTTCCAGGGTGACCAGACCGAGCAGGCGGCCGTATTCGTCGACGATCAGCGCCATCTGGAAGCGGCCGCGACGCATTTCGTCGAACAGTTCGCCGAGCGGTTTGCGCGGCGGAATAAAGTAGGCGGGCCGGAGGAGGCGCTCGACCCGAGGCGGAGCGGCCGCAAGCCGCTGCATCGCGAGGTCCTTGGCGTGCAGCACGCCGACGACGTTTTCCGGGCTGCCCCGGTACATCGGGATGCGCGAGAAGTGGCCGTGCGCAACTTCGGCGTTCAACTGAGCAGGCGGAGTTGCGATATCGAGAGCAAAAATTCGCTCGCGCGGAGTCATCACCTCCGAAGCGCGGCGCGCCCCGAAATCGAACACGCGATGGATGAGCGCGCGCTCCTCGGGTTCAACCTCGCCCTGGGTCTCGCCCAGCCTGAGCAGCGCCTTGAATTCCGATTCGGAAAACGGTTCGGGCCGGGGAGCCGCGACGCTGGGAGCGAAATGTCGCGCCAGGGGATGGAGGAAGTCCGCGATCGCCGCAAGCGGCCGCGCGGTCAGGTAGGCGACCGCCCCCGGATGGCCGAGCGCGAAAGTCTTGGGGGTGATGTCGCAGAAGATCAGCACGACGACGAACATCACCGGCGCGGCGACATAGGGCCCCAGCTCGCCGCCCAGCCAGAAAAGAAAGAAGCTTGTGGCAAGGCATTCGGCGAACACGTTGCTCGCCTCGTTGATGCCGATAACGACGATCAGCGACTCCAGCGGACGGCGCATCAGGCGGTCAACCGCGGCGCGAACGGACGTGCTGAAGTGATCGCGAATATGCTCCATCCGCGCCATCGTGAAGATCGCCGTCTCCGAGGCGGCGATGCTCGCGCTCAGCGCGATGAGCAGGAAGACCAGAACTGGCAGCAGCACCATCACAGGAAGAATCGTTCAATTCCCGGACCGCAACTGATCCCATCCGGCGATCCCCGGCATCGCGCCGCCCTTGAGCCGTATTCCGCGGCCGCGAACGATCCGGCCGATGCGCCGGACGGGGATGCCTAGCAATCGGGAAAGCCTGCGCTCGGAATGACCGGGGCGAGCGCAAAAGAGCAACTCGTAGTCTTCGCCGCCGCCGAGCGCGAGCGAAAGGTCGGAACCCATTAGCTCATTGTACGCTTTTGAGGTGGGGATCGACTCAGGGTCGATCTCCGCGCCAACGCGGCTTCGTTCGAGAATGTGCCCGAGGTCCTGAAGCAATCCATCGCTGATGTCGATAGCGGCGGGAGCCGGGCGAAGCGTGGCGAGGCGACGGCCGGCATCGATACGGGCGCGCGGGACGAGATAGCGCGAGAGAAGATGGCGGCGCGCCGGGCCGCGCGCGCGGAGCTTGCCCGCCAGAATTCGCCATCCAGCCGCCGCATCGCCGACGGTTCCGGTAACGAAGATTTCATCGCCGACTCGCGCCGCATCGCGCCTGAGCGGGCGGGCGGGCGAATCGCCCAAAAGCGCGATGGTTATCGCCAACTGGCTTGCAGCCGTGACGTTGCCGCCGACTACATCGACCGAGCTTTCGCGCGCGGTGCGCCGCAGGCCGGAATAGAGCCGGTCGAAAAACGGCATCGTGAGGCCGGGGCGGATGGCGAGATTTATCACGCAGGCGGCCGGCTTTCCGCCCATCGCCGCGATATCGCTCAAATTGACCGTGAGCGATCGGGCTCCGAGCTGCTCGGGCGTTCCCCAATTCAGGTTGAAGTGGATGCCCTCGACCATCGAGTCGATCGTCACGAGTGTCGGGGCGGGGCTGGGCGCGAGGATGGCGCAATCGTCGCCGGGCCCCAAAATCGTGCGCGGGCTGAGCGGCAGCTTCGCAACCAGCCGGGCAATCAACTCGAACTCGCCCGGCAGCGCGGTCGTGCGTCGGTGCGCTGGCTTGTTTTTCGATTTCCGAATGGCAGGCGACAAATTGTCAGAGCCGGATTCGATGGTGGTAAAGGCGCGCGATGCGCGAGTTGGTGCGTTTGATGGAACGGACGCTAATCGATTGCGAACAGGCGGGCAAGACGTCTTCAGCCGTCAGGCCGAACGGCGATTCTGAAAGCTTCGGGCAGGAGCAATTTCGCCGCAGGGAATTTCCGCGCGCAGGCGCAATCCGGCAGGATTGGCGAGGTCCACGGTGAATGCGCCGTCGGCGGCCTCTGTCATCGCCCGCGCCAGAAAGAGTCCGATCTTTCCCGCGCCGGGAGAATGGCTGCGGCCGCGCGGATTCGCCATCATCTGCTCAAGGTCGGCGGCGGCGATAGAAGCGCTGGGAGCTTCAATTTCTATCGCGATCCGGCCATCGCGGACCGAGGTTGTGATGCGCACGTGGCCAGTTTTTGCGGCGCCGATAGCCGCCGCCGCGGAGTTCTGGATGATGCGCGAGAGCATTCGCGGATCGATCCGTACGCCGGGCAAATCGGCCAGCTCGGACCGCCATCCCAGGCCCACCCGCCGCGCCTGCGCCGCGCAATCGTCGGCCACGTTGGCGATGATGGGGTTGGGATCGATATCGCCGTCGCGCATCGGGAAGCTACCGTTTTCTTCCATCCGGTACAGGTCGAGAGCGTTGTTGACGACCAGGTTGGTGTTCCAGGCGGTCGAGCCGATTCGCGCGATCATCTGGTCGCGGTCCGCCGGCCTGGCGCCTGGCTCTTCCAGCAGTTCCACGTAGCCCGCCAGCGCCGACAGCGGGTTCCTGATGTCATGCGCCATGGTGGCGATTTCGCGCTCGCGAAACCGCGCGGCGGCCTCGAGCGCTTCGAGCTGGCCGCGGATGCGGTTGCGGTACTGTTCCACAAAGATCGCGGTGCTTTCGGCGAGCAGAACCGCGGCCAGCACGCCGAGCCATCGATAGATATTGAAGCCGTCCGGAATCGGCACCATCCACTGCGCGACCGCAAACGATCCGAGCGCCGCGAAGCTCATCGCCAACTGCCATCGCGCGCTCCAGTTGACGAACGACGCGGTGGCAAACGGGCAAAGAATTATCGCGATCATTCGCGACACCGGGTCGCCGGTGACCGCGCTGAACACGATGAACATCGCCATGATGAAGAGGCATATGGTGAAAGTCCAAAACTGCCAGAAGCGGCGGAAAATGCTCGTCCAGGTGAGCGCCAGGAATGCTGCGACGCCCGCGACACTGATACTATGGAGCTTGAAGTGCTCGGGCTCGTTGAGCGCTTGCGGATCAACGACTACGTAGAGCAGCAGGAACACCAGTCCAATCGCGGCGGACAGACGAATGAGCCAAAGCCAGCCGTCATCGCCGAGCGGCAGGACCTCGAACGGGACCGCCCATTTGCTGTCTTTGCGAATCTGTTCGCGATGCTCCGGCACGGTTGGCCCGTCTCTTCACGCTCGGCTTTGGATGCGAGCCTCTTCCAGCGCATCTCGCATCGCGGCAATCGCAAAGTCAATGTCCTTTTCCGCTACAGCAAGCGGTGGCGCGAGTCTGACAACAGTGTCAGCATTCAGCGTCCAATTGATGATTACACCGCGTCTAATCGTCTCCGCGACGAAGCGATGAGCGAAGTCGGCGGAGCGAAAATCCACACCCACCAGCAAACCGATTCCGCGCACCGCGGCGATTTCGGGAGCTTTAAGCGCGAGCAATCGGCTCCGCAGGTACTCGCCTATTTTTGCGGCTCGGGCAGGCAGGCCTTCATTGACGATCGTTTCGAGCGCTGCAAGCCCGGCGGCGCAGGAAAGAGGATGGCCTCCGAAGGTGGTTATATGGCCCAGTGGAGGATCGTGCGAAAGCGTCCCGATGATCTCATCGCGGCCGGCGAACGCGCCCAGTGGCAATCCGCCGCCGAGCGCTTTTGCCATCACGATGATGTCGGGAACCGCGCCAAAATGTTCCAGCGCGAACAGGACGCCGGTTCGGCCGAGTCCGGTCAGGACTTCATCGAAAATCAGCAGCGTGCCGGTTTGGTCGCATCGATCGCGCAGCGCCGACATGAAAGCCGTCGAAGGAATGCGGACGCCGGCCTCGGCTTGAATCGGCTCGATGACCACGGCGGCGACCGACGAATCGATGGCCGCGAGCGCCCCGATATCGCCATAGGGCAGGTGAAGAACGGGGCCGAGCAGCGGTGCGAACGGCGCGCGAAAAGCGGGATTGCCCGCAAGCGACAGCGCTCCGGCAGTATCGCCATGGTATGCGCCGTCGAAGGCGGCCAGTGCGCGGCGGCCGGTGAATTTGCGCGCGGCCTTAATCGACCCCTCGATCGCTTCGGCGCCGCTGTTCGTGAAATAGATGCGAGAGAGCGATGGGGGCAGCAAGTGCGCCAGGCGGGCGGCAAGCCGTGCCTGCGACTCGATCACGTATTCGCCGTAGACCATCACGTGAAGATGCCGGCGCATCTGGCGTTCGATCGCTTCGAGCACCGCGGGATGGCCGTGGCCGAGCGCGCTCACGCCGATTCCCGCGATCAGGTCCAGGTAGCGGCGGCCATCGGCCGTGTACAGCCACGATCCTTCGGCGCGAACGATTTCGAGGCCGATGGGGCTGTCGGAGGTCTGCGCCAGATAGCGCCGGAAGAGATCGCTGAGCTCCGTCATCGTCTGCTGGTCACTCGGCGCAGGAACTCGCCGCGCCCATGCCGCCAGGTGAGCGGCGGCGATTGCATCGCGCCAGGCTGCGCGAGATACGAGACCCCTGCTTCATCGAGGATTTCGCGCAACGCCGGCGTGGGAGCCTCTTCGGCGCCGGCGACCGCGAAGGCTTCAATTCGTCCCCGTGCGGACACAAGGCGCTCTCGCAGATCATCGAGGTCGCGCACGGGCGTGACGTAAACGCATCGAAGCCCGGGCGACGCCGTCAGAGGCGCGTCGCGATCGAAAGCAACCGCCCACGACAATCCCGGACCTTCGGTCAGGATGACCCCTTCGCCTCCGATCGAACGCCAGCGCGCAGCCTCGCGAAAGCCGCGCAGGGCGGCGCTATCTTCGAGTTCGAGGCGGATCGGCGGCGGCAACGCTTCGGCCAGATCGCGCATCGCATGTGCGAAGTCCTGAGCAAAGCGCTCCGCGCCGCCGTCGTCGCATTCGACGAACACATGGTGAGGCGAGAGGCAGCCGAGTTGTTCGAACAGAGTCGCATCACGAGCAAGCAGAGCCGCGGCCTTGCTAGCGCCATCGGTACGGACCGCGTCCCGGGTGACGAGAGCGGCGCTGAGCTTGCCGCCAAATCCGATTACGCCGGCATCGCCGCCGAAGGAAGAGACCGTTGAGTCGTCTCCATAGACGACGGTCGCGTCCACGCAGCGGCGAAGGGCCGAGGTAAGCTCGATGCGATCGCGGCTCCAACTGAACACGGCGATCCTTTGACCAAGCGCAGGGTCTTCATCGGCGAGAGTGTTCGCGAAAGCTTCAAACATATGCGGCTCGCGCGATGCCGTTTTGACGATCAGCCCGGTTCCCGCGATCAAGCCGAGCGCTACTTCGTGCATCCCCGATCCCGCCACGTTTCCCGCCATCACGAATCCGATCAGGTCTTCGCTCGGAACGACCGTATCCGCCGCCTCCAAAAGAGCGGCGGGATTGAATGGCTGAAGGAGCGCATCGAGCGACTCCTCGAGCAACCGGGCGCTGAATCGGGTTTGCTCTGCGATGAGTCCGATTGTCCGGCGGCGCACGCCAAACGAGCGATCGCGCCATCGATCGAACACGGCGGCAAGCGCTCGCGCGATGCGGCGAGGCTCGATCCGCTTTGCGAGCGCGGATCGAATCTGCAGCGCGCAGTTTTCGATATCGGCGGGCGTGACGCGGCAGTCATCGCTCGGTTCGGCGCGCAAGGCCGAGGGGGCTGGTGCGGAGTTCGTCTTGCCCGCAAACTCCGCGATTGACAGCGCGCATCCGCGCGGACCCCCTGCGATCGCGCGCCCCAGCACGCGGACCCGGTTTCCTTCGACAATTCCAAAGTCTTCGGTGAGCACCGCCGACACAGACCCGACATTGGCCAGGTCGATAAACGCGAGCATCCCGGTCGTTCCGTCCGGCAGCCGCCGCAGAGTTTCAGGATCGAGCGCTGCGGGCAGCATCCAGGCGGGCGCGAGCTTGACCCTGTCCTCGACTCCGTCGCCGACAGGGGAGTTGAGCCGGGTCGCATCGTAGAGTTGAGAGCATAGCTCGGTCATCCCGTATTCGTTGATCACATAGTCGGGATGGATTGCGAGCAGAGTGCCGGCCAAATCGACGACCTGATGCGAAGTAAGCGGCACGATCTGGCCTTTGGCGCCCCCCGTATCCATCATCCTGGAGCCGGAGGGGAGCCGGATGGCGCGGCCACGCATTCTCAGGCGTTCGAAGATCGCTGCCGAAGCGGCTGTGGTGCCGAGGATACAGACCGGATCGGCGTCGCGCTCGGCGCCCTCAAGAAACTCGAGCGCCGCTTGGACATCGAGTCCGCTGCGTTCGGCTGCGCAGAGCGACGGTTGTTTGCCGAACGCATCGATACACCAGCTAATCATCGTGGAGAGGGACGACTCCGGCATCCGATCGGCGGTGGGATGGATCGCCAGCATCCGCATACGCGCCCCGTCGGGGAACATCATCGATTTCAGATGAGCCAGAGCCGACGCGCGATAGACCTCGGGACGCGCCACTACGTGTCGCCCCCGGCGATCGCGTCCCACTGTGGTGCCGCTGGTCAGGAAGGTGAGCGCATCCGGGGTCGTGGAAGCGCTGGCAGGGCAGAGATCGGAGTATTTGAACGCGACCGTGCTGACCATCGGGATTTGATCGAGAGACAAAACTCGGTCGGGTAATACGCCCAGCCGATCGCACAACGATTTATATGCGGGGACTGAAACGTATTGATGCCGAAAAACGTCTATAGCCAGGGAACGGAAGCGAGTCGGGTCGGGGCTGTGGATAAACGAAAGGACCTGGTCGTGAACGGTCATGGTGGGGGCGCGCTTGGCGGTTTGAGGGCAGCGGCCTTCAGAAGATGATGTCGTTATGAGGCGCCTGGTTCAATCCCGGAGGCGAAAAAGCACCCTTAAAACAGCATATTTACCGCCCTCCCCAAATCATATAGGGTGCTCGCTCAATGGGGTGTGGGGAGGCGGATGGTTTCGTCCGGTCGGGATTCGCCGTCCGGGAGACGAAGGCCGGAAAGAGTCCATTGGCGCTCAACAGTGCGCCAGATGACGCAAATTCGCATCTCAAAGCACGCGGGAATTTTTGCAACGTCGACGTAATTTTGATACAACCGGCACACTGTGGAAGCCGGAGGGGCTTCTCGAAATGAAAAAATTCGTCGCAGGCGTAGTACTTGGATTCCTTGCCAGTTGGGGCCTTGCGTTCGCCGCTTCCGGTGCTCACAACGGTTCGTTCTGGAACAACCTGAGCAGTGCCGCCAAGGATGGGTACATTGACGGCTATTCCGATGCGATGAAGGTCAGCGTCGGACAGCTCGACAACCTGATCACCGCGGGCGACATGTTTCATTGGAAGGGCGCGCGCAAGATCATCGGTCAGGTAAAGCGCGAACTGTCGATGGCGGATCTGAGGCCCGAGGCAGCGGTGAAGCATCTCGATGAGTTGTACTCGAATCAGAAGTACAGCGAACTTGATCTCGGCGAGGCGCTTCAGATGCTGACGATTCGCGCCAACGAGACCGCGGTATACACGGACACCGCTCCGGCCAAGAAGTAGTCCCCCAACAATTGCCACTCGATTCAGAGGCGGCTCGATGCGCGAGCCGCCTCTTTTTTTGATTGGCGTCAATAGCGACTGTGCTTGAAAGCAGCGTGGCGCGGTCTTAGCTTGATTACCGGGAGTTGGAGCCTGTGAACGCGCCGATTAGTTTGCTGCAAAAGACCCTGCGCGCCACCGTCGGAGTGCATTCCCACGTTCCGGCCTCGCACGTCTCTACCGCCATCGGGCTCGGCACCGATCGGCGGGGAACCGGCACGATCGTAAGCCCCGATGGCCTCATCCTCACAGTGCACTATCTCCTGCTGGGGGCGAAAAGCGTGATCATCACACTGCCCGACGGAGAACAGCAGGAGGCGAAGATCGTCGGCAAGGACTACAGCACCGGGCTCGGGCTGCTGAAGATCGATGGGACAAACTTGCCCTATCTCAAGGTCGCGTCATCGGAAAAATGCACCCCGGGCGAAGAAGCATTCACGGTCGCGAGTCTGGGCGGAGACAAGCGATGCGCGGACTGCGGGATGATCACCTACCTCGGCCCGTTCGATGCGGTATGGGAATTCGTGCTGGAACGATGCGTCTGCGTTACCGCGTCGTCGCTCAGCATCGGGCTAAGCGGCGGCGCGATAATGAACCGCCAGGGCGAAGTGATCGCGATTTCTTATCTGAATTTCGCCGACCTGGGACGCGCGATTCTGGGAATCCCCGGAGAGTACTTTCTGGCCGTCCGCGACGAGCTGCTACAGCATGGCCGGCGAGTGACGGCGACGCCGCGGGCGTGGTTGGGGGTGCTTTCCTATACGCTGCGCGAGCACGTCGTGATCGCGGGTGTGATGCCGGGCGGCCCGGGAGACAAGGCCGGCTTGCAACAGGGCGACCTGGTGCTGGCGGTGGACGGATGCGACATCAGCGAGCGCCGCGTTTTGTACGATAGCCTCGGCAACCATCGCCCCGGCGATCAGGTGTGCCTCAAAGTCCTGCGCAACAATCGCATCTACCAGGTGAACATCCCGGCTATCCGCGCGGAAGACTACTTCGCCTGAAAGGCGCAAGTCGCAGGCGCTCAGACTGCCGAAACCATCCTCCTTCAAAAGATCGGGAACCCAACGATGAACCAACCGAGAGTGCGGCTGCGCGAGATGCTCGCGAAGCCGCAGATGATTGTGGCCCCCTTTGTGTTCGATTGCCTCCAGGCGCGGCTCGCGCAAGAGGCCGGCTTCGACGCGGTGTACATGACCGGATTTGGCACCGCGGCGTCGCGCGGGTACCCCGACCTGGGACTGCTGACGATGTCCGAGATGGTCGCGAACGTCCGGTCCATCGCGGGTGCGGTCGAGCTTCCGGTGATTTGCGATGCTGACACGGGCTACGGAAATCCCGTCAATGTCTGGCGTACCATTCGGGAATATGAAGACGCGGGCGCTGCCGCCCTTCATATCGAAGACCAGGTATGGCCCAAACGATGCGGGTTTCTGGCGGGCAAGCAGGTAATCGCGATGGAGGACATGGCGCCCAAGGTGCGCGCCGCCTGCGATGCGCGCCGCGACGCAAACCTGGTGATCATCGCGCGCACCGACGCACTGCAGCCGCTCGGATGGGACGAAACCGAGCGCAGGGCGCGAGCTTATCGGGCGGCCGGCGCGGATTTGATTTTCGTCGACGGCATCAAGACGGTCGACGACCTGAACACTTACGCGAAACGGCTCGGCGATCTGCCGCTCATCTACAACGGCGACCTGCTCCCGATCGATGATCTGGCCAAGTATCCGTTCAGGGTCACGATCCATATCGGAACACTGCTGGCCGCGTATCGAACGATGCGCGATACGATGCGCGAGCTGAAGCGCTCCGGAAAAATCGCGGCGGTAAACACCGGCAGCGGAGTGTTCGAGGAATTCATCCGGACGATGGGCGTTCCCGAGTATCAGTCCCTGGAAGAGAAATACAGGAACTGATCGAATCGTTGCCCGCTTTCAGTGAAAATCGTGAGAGGCGGGCAGGGTGCCGGGAGGACGCAGGGCGCGGAAGCGGCTGGCACGAATCGCCGTTACTCCATCGACGGTCTGCAAGACGCCTTCAGCGTAGAGAATCTTCGCGGTTCGCAGCAGCGCGCGATTCTGCTGGAACAAGTCCGGCACAACGATCAGGTTCGAGATTCCGGTTTCATCTTCGAGCGTGATGAAGATGAATCCCTTGGCGGTGCCCGGCCGCTGGCGGACGATGACCACGCCGGCGGTTTTCACCCACGAACCATGCTTCGCGAGCGGCAATTCCGCGGCGCTAAGCACGCCTCGCGCCTTGAGTTCGGCGCGCAGATGGGCCATCAGATGCGGCCGCGTGGTCAGGCCGGTTGCCGCGTAGTCCGCGATCGTTTCCTCGACCGGAGACATCGCCGGCAGACGGGCGGGCGTGGAACGGGGTTCGGCTTTGGCAAGCAGCGGTTCGCGCTCGACGGCGGCTGCCTGCCACATCGCATCGCGCCGCGTCATCCCGAATGAAGCGAACGCGCCCGCATAGGCAAGCAGATCGAGCTCGCGGCGATTGGGGCTGACGCGCGCCGAGAAGTCGGACATCGACTTGAAAGCCGCGGCGGCGCGTTCGGTTTCGGTGCGCGTGCCGGTTTCCGCGCGGAGTCCGCTGACATATTTCAAACCAAGCCGGAGGGCGCCCTTTTCGATAGTGCACTTCCAGTTGGAATGGGCAATGTCGATGGGCAGCACGTTCACGCCGTGGCGCTGCGCGTCCTTTACCAGGGTGGCGGGATGGTAGAAGCCGAGCGGATAGCAGTTGAGCATCGCGGCGAAAAACGCGGCCGGATGGTGGCATTTGAGATACGCCGACGCATAGGCGATTAGCGCAAAGCTCGCGGAGTGGCTTTCGGGAAAGCCGTAGAGCGCGAAGGAGGTGATTGATTTCACGATCTGATCGGCGGTTTTCCCTAAGATGCCGTAGCGCGCCATCCCCGCGCGCAATTTCAGCTCGATTTTTTGCATCCGCTCCGCCGATCGCTTGAACCCCATCGCGCGGCGCAATTCCTCCGCCTCACCGCCGGTGAAGCCCGCCACCGCCATCGCGATACGCAGCAACTGTTCCTGGAACAGCGGCACTCCGAGGGTGCGGTTCAGGATTGGTTCCAGCGCGGGCACCAGGTAGGTCACCGGCTCGCGGCCGGCGCGGCGGTTCAGGTAGGGATGCACCATGCCGCCGACGATCGGGCCGGGCCGGATGATCGCGACCTCGATCACCAAATCGTAAAAGCACCTGGGCTTCATCCGCGGCAGCGTCGCCATCTGCGCGCGGCTTTCGACCTGGAACACCCCGACAGTGTCGGCGCGCTGAAGCATCGCATAGACCTCAGGATCGTCGGCGGGCAGATGGGCCAGGTCGATGGCGACGCCTTCGTGCTCGCGCACCATCGGGATGCATTCCTCCAGCGCCGCCAGCATCCCAAGCCCGAGCAGGTCGATCTTGATGATGCCGAGATCGGCGCAATCGTCCTTGTCCCACTGGACGACCACGCGCCCCGGCATCGTCGCCGGCTCCAGCGGGACGATTTCGTCAAGCGCGGCCGCGGCGATTACCATCCCGCCGCTATGCTGTCCGAGATGGCGCGGCAGACTCTGGAGCTTTCGCACCGTCTCGACCAGCAGCCTGATTCGAGGGGCTTGCGCATCGACTCCGCCGCGTTTCAGCAGTGCGACCAGATCGTCGTGATGGTCGCGGAATTCATAAACCTGGTTCATCCGGGCGAGCCGATCCACCTGTTCTGGCGGAAAGCCCAGCACCTTGCCGGCTTCGCGCACGGCGCTCCTGGTGCGGTAGGTGATGACGTTCGCGACCATCGCCGCGCCGCGGTCGCCGTAGCGGCGATAGACGTACTGGATGACGCGCTCGCGCTGATCGCCGCTGGGCAGGTCGAGGTCGATATCGGGCCATTCGCCGCGCTCTTCGGAAAGAAAGCGCTCGAACAGCAGATTCATCTTCACCGCATCCACCGCGGTGATGCCGAGCGCGTAGCAGACGGCGCTGCAGGCGGCGGATCCGCGTCCCTGCGCCAGGATTCGGTTGTCTCGGCAGAACTGGACGATGTCCCAGACGATCAGGAAGTAGCCTGCGAGCCCCAGACGCTTTATGACGGCGAGTTCGTGCTCGAGTTGAGAGCGCGTGCGCGCATCAAGCGTATCGCCCCATCGCTCCCGTGCGCCGCGGTAGGTCAGGATGCGCAGGTAGCTGTCGGCCGTTTCCCCCATCGGCACCGGATAATCGGGGAACCGGTAGCCCATGTCGGACAGCGCAAATTCGCATCGTTCGGCAATTTCGCGCGTCGCCGCGACCGCGCGTGGCAGATCGCGAAACAGCGCCGCCATCTCGCCAGGCGGCTTGAGATGGCGCTGACTGTTGACCCACAGCCGGCGCCCCGCTTCCTCCAGCGTGGTATGGAGGCGGATGCAGGTAAGCACATCGAGCAGCGTGCGGTCCGCATCCGCATGGCAGACATCGTTGGCCGCGACGATCGGCAGCCGCATCGCCTCGGCCATCGCGAACAGCTTGCGATTCAGCCGCTCCTCGTCGGCATCGGAATGCCGCTGCAGATCGATATAGAGATTTTCGCGGCCGAAGATCGCACCCAACCGGTCGCCAAGCTCACACGGGTCCTCGCCGCGGATCAACCGGCGCGACAGCGGACTCATCACGCCGCCCGCGAGGCAAATGAGCCCACGGCCGTACCGCTCGAGATCGTCGAGAGTGATACGGCTTTCGCCTTTGGCGGGAAATTTGGGGGTGCCGTCAGGATGCGCTCCAATCGGGCGCATCTTCGATGCGGTGATCATCCGGCAGAGGTTGCGGTAGCGATCGCGGTCGGGGACCAGAACGTACAGCCGGCTCTCGTCATCGAGGGTGAGGTCCACGCCGACCATCGCGCGAATCCCGGCGGCTTTGGCGCCCTGGTAGAAGCGCGGATGGCCGTAGAGGCCGTCGCGATCGCCCATCGCGATCGCAGGGTAGCCCAGCGCTCCCGCGCGTTCGGCGAGGTCTTCGGGAAGAGTCGAGCCTTCAAGAAAGCTGAAGGCGCTCCGGGTGCGCAGTTCGATATAGTCAGACCCGGCCATCACCAGCCTACGCTCTCTTGTATCTCTCCAAGAGTGCAGCGAGTCAGTAAAGGGCACGTATTCCGGCTAGACGTTCGGCCTTGCGGCGGGTTACGGCCGAGTAGAGATCGAACCTGACCTGGGTTTCTAACGGAAAAGGAAGGCTTTGAGTTTCAGCGTCCCCAGCCGCCGCCCCCGGGCGTTTCGATCCTGACTCTGTCTCCGGCTTGCAGCGTCAGGTTGGTTTTGGCGGCAAGCTTGACGCGGCGCTTTCCGCGCACAAGCCAGTTTGCCCCCGCTGATCCGTTGCCGCCGCCGAAGAGTCCCCACGGGCGCAGCGTGCGCCGCTCGGTCAGCAGGCTCACGTTCGACTCGCCCAGACATTCGATTTCCCGCACCAAGCCGTCACCGCCGCGCGATCGCCCGCGTCCGCCCGAGCCGCGCCGAATGCGATACTCGGTTATGCGCATCGGGTAGTACGCTTCCAGCGCTTCGATTGGAGTGTTCAGGGTATTGGTCATGTGGGTGTGGATGCCGGATGCGCCGGGACGTCCGGGCGCCGCGCCCGCGCCTCCCGCGATCGTTTCATAGTAGGAGAAGTGGCGATTGCGAACGCGATCGAATCCGCCGATCGTCAGATTCGACATCGATCCGGAACTGGCCGCAGGCACGCGATCCGGCGCTGCTTTCGCCATCGCCCGAAAGAGCACATCGACGATCCTCTGCGAGGTCTCGACGTTGCCGCCCGCGACCGCGGCCGGCGCGAGCGCATTCACGACCGATCCGGGCGGCGCAATCAACGTGATGGGCCGCATCAGTCCCTCGTTGGCGGGAACCGCCTCCGCCGCCAGACACTTCATCACGTAGAAGACGGCTGAGAGGGTGATGGCATAGTTGGCATTGACGGAACCGCGCACCTGGCGAGAGGAGCCGGTGAAATCGACAATCGCTCGTCCGCCGCGGATTCGGATGCTGATATGGATCGGGATGTTTTTCGTGCCGAATCCGTCGTCATCGAGAAAGTCGCGCGCCCGGTAGATGCCGGGTTTGAGCGCGCGCAGCGACGACTCCATCAGCCGCGCGGCATAGTCCTTCAGATCGTCCATCGCGGCATTCACGATTGACTTCCCCGAGTTGCCTACCAGGGACCGAAGCCGATCGGCGCCGACGCGCAGCGCGGCGATTTGGGCGCGCAAGTCTCCTTCGCGTTCCTCGCGGACGCGGGTGTTGGCGAGAAACAGCGCCATCACGTCGCGCGAGATCTCGCCGCGCTCGACAATCTTCACCGGCGGCAATCGGAATCCTTCCTGATAGATCTCGGTCGATAGCGCCATCGAGCCCGGCGCCATGCCTCCGATGTCCGCGTGATGAGCGCGGTTGGCCGCGTACGCGAACGGACGCCGTTCATTGCGCAGAAAGATCGGCATCACCAGCGTGAGATCCGGCAGATGGGTGCCGCCTGCGAATGGATCATTCAAAGCCGCGACATCGCCGGGACCCAGGTCGAGATGCTCGATCGCGGCTCGCACCGACAGGGGAGTCGAACCCAGATGAACGGGAATATGGGCGGCCTGCGCGACCAGCTCGCCGCGCGCGTCGAACAACGCGCAGGAAAAGTCGTGCCGCTCCTTGATGTTGGGCGAGTAACCGGTCTGGCCGAGCACCACGCCCATCTCTTCGGCAATCGCGGCGAGCCGGTTGTTCATCACCGCGAGCGCGACCGGGTCGAGCTTCATCGCCCCGCCTCCAGATGAAGATTGCCATAGTCGTCCGCGCGCATCGTGAATTCCGGCGCGACATACGCGGTGGAGCTGAGTTCGACCACTATCGCGGGTCCGCGCACGCGTGCTCCGGCGCCGAGCGAGTCGCGCGCGTAAACGGGAGCGGTTCGCACGCGCGAACCGACGAGCACGGCCATCCGCGATATCGGGGCGGGATTTCCGCGCTGCCGGCCGATCTTCGCGATCGCCAGCGATGCGTCAGCGGCGCTTGCGCGCAACCGCAGGTTCACAACCTCGAGAGCCGCGGCAGGAGCGCTATGGCCGAACGCGCGATGGTGCGCGGCGTGGAACTGTTCGCGGAAATCGCGGGTGAGAGGAACCTCCAGCTCGTATGACTGGCCTCGGTATCGCATGTCGAGCCGCACCTCGGTTTCCAGCGCCGAGGATGCGGCGCCCTCGCGGAGCAATTCCCGCCGCGCGCGCTGGATCATGGGGCGCGCGCGCGCAACCAGGGCTTCGTAATTCGGATCGACGGCGCGAAGCGTGATCGAGAATTCGCGGCCCAAGGGCGCGCCCAGCGCGCCCCACGCGCACAGCAGGCCCGGATTTCGGGGAAACACGACGTGGCGAATTCCAAGGTCGAGCGCCAGTTCCGCGGCATGCATCGGTCCCGCCCCGCCGAACGCCAGCAGGGTGAATTCTCGAGGGTCGTAGCCGCGCTCGACGGTGATCACCCGAATCGCGCGTTCCATGTTGGCGTTGACCACGCGAATTACGCCGCGTGCCGCTTCCATCGCGCCGGTCTTCATGGCCGAGGCGATCGCACCGATCGCCTTGATCGCGCGGGCCGGATACAGGCGCATCCTTCCGCCAAGAAAATTCGACGCGACCAGCCGTCCCGCCACGAGGTCGGCATCGGTTACCGCCGGCGCAGTGCCCCGCCCGTAGCAGGCGGGACCGGGGTCCGCGCCCGCGCTCTCGGGTCCTACGCGCAGCGAGCCCCCCGCATCGACTCGAGCGAGCGAACCGCCGCCCGCGCCGACGGTATGGATGTCGATGACGGGAGCGCGCACGGCATAGCCGTCCGGATAGCTGAGCGTGCGGATTCGCGCGCGACGATCGAACAGCGACACATCCGTAGAGGTGCCGCCCATGTCGAAAGTGATCAGGCGGTCGCTGCCGAAAGTTCGCGTCAGCGCGGCGGCGCCGACAACTCCGGCAGCCGGTCCCGAAAGGATCGTGCGGATCGGCTCGGCGCGCGCCAGCTCGGACCCGGTGGCGCTGCCGTTGGATTGCATGATCCTGAGTTGGGACCCGGAGAGGTTTCGGGCGAGCTCTTCGAGATGCGCCGACATCCGGGGGGCGACATACGCGTTGACTACCGCGGTCGAGAAGCGTTCGTACTCGCGATATTCCGCGAGCAACCGATGCGAGATCGAGATCGGGCGGCCGATCGGAGCGAGCGCCCGAGCGATTGCATCCTCGGGGCCGGGGTTCGCGTACGAATGGAGCAGGCAAATCGCGAAGGATTGCGCGCCCGATCGCCGGGCCATCCGCGCGACCCGACCGATTTCCGCGCGCGTAAGCGGCGTCAGCGACGAACCATCGTATAGTGTGCGCTCCCGCACCCCGATTCGCATCGCGCGGGGAACAAGCGGCTCGGGCCGCGACGGAGCCAGCGAATACAAATCGTCGCGGTTCTGGCGCCCGATTTCGATCACGTCCTCGAAGCCGGCGTTTGTGATGATTGCGACGCGCGCGCCTTTGCGTTCGAGCAGGGCATTCGTGGCGACAGTCGAGCTGTAGGTGACGAGGTCGGGAGGCAAATCGGAGAGCATCTCGCGCAAGCCGCTCAGAACGGCTCGTGCAGGATCGTCGGGGGTTGAAGGAACCTTGAGAACGCGCAGGTCCCCGTTCACGATCGCAAGCAAATCGGTGAACGTGCCGCCCGTATCTATTCCGACCGCGATGCGGGTTCGGGGGCGGCGCGCGCGCGCCGCAACGCCGCTTCGACTGATCCTCACGACGGCCTGAGCAAAATCTTGAAGTTGAAGGGCTTCGCCGCCTCCGCCATCGCGGCCGCTCCTTCGTCAAGACGGTAGCAGTTGTCGATCAGCGCACGCGGGTCGATTTTGCCCGCTTCAATGGCGGCGAGGGCCGGCGCAAACCGGCCGCATCGCGAGCCGACCACCGAAATTTCATTGATCACTATCGGCGCGAGATTCAGCGCCGCACCCGCGGCCGCCGTGCTTTTCAGGACTATCCGGCCGCGCGGGCGCGTGAGCTCGATCGCGCGAGCAAAACCGTCGCCCTGCCCGGTGCAATCGATCACGCAGTCGAATTTGCCGGTCAGGTCGCGTTCGATCCTGGTCACGATCCCGAGCGATGCGAGGCGTTCGAGTTTCTCAGGATGGTGACCCGCGACGGTCGGCGCATAGTTCTCGCCGATCAATGCCATCGCGACCATCGCCCCGAGCCGCCCGTCACCGAGGATGACAATCGACTCGTCGTGCGCGAGATCGACTTGCTCGAAAATCTCGTGTGCGGCCGCGAATGGTTCGGTGAACACCGCGACTTCGTCGGGGACTGAGTCGGGCACGGGCAGCAGGTTTTCGTCGGGAAGACGCAGATATTCCGCGAACGCGCCGTCGCGGCCCAAAATTCCGAGCACGGTGCGGTCGGGGCAATGGCGTCCGAGTCCTGCGCGGCAAAACGCGCATCGGCCGCACGCCGCGTTGATTTCACCGACCACCCGTTTCCCGCGCAGTTCGGGCCTTTTCGTTTCCACCACCCGTCCGACGAATTCGTGGCCGGGAACCCCACGAAACCCCATGTACCCGCGCGTAATTTCGAGATCGGTTCCGCAGATGCCCGCGAGCGAGACCCGGACGATGCTCTCGCCGGCCGCGGGCAGCGGGTCCGGGTAGTCGGGGCAAAAGGCGAGCTCGGGATCGACTACGAGTGCGCGCATCGTGATTGCGAGCGCGAGCAAAATCGCGCAATCGGCCCATTGAAACAGAAAAACCGCAGACTATGCCAGCCTGCGGTTTCCGATTGCGGACGATATCGCTCGGTGTTTCGCGCGTTCTAGTCGGCGGCCTTGGCGGGTGTGCTCTTTTCCGAAGAAGACTTGGATTCCGACGCCGGCTTCGAATCTTTCGAAGCTCCGTTCGTGGACGATGTGCTTTCGCTTGCCGAATCAGAACTCTTTTTGCCCTTGTTCGCGTAGTCGGTCACGTACCATCCGGTGCCCTTGAGCACGAAGGAACTGCGCGAGACCAGGCGCTCGACCTTGCTCTTGCAATTGGGGCATTTCTTGAGGGGCGCTTCGGTGATGCGTTGCGTGACCTCGATAACCCCGCACTTGTTGCACTTGTATTCGTAGATTGGCATCTGAGGGTGTCGACTGCTGACGGCCCGACGGCCGGTTTAGCTCCTCTTTAGGTAATCACGCCGTCCGAATGTGTCAACGCGAGGCAGACGATTCGATTTTGATTCGCTTTGGATCTCTGGCGCTTATGATCGCCGACTGACAGCCGCGCGCAACCTGGCGGCGCAGCTTTCAGGGTCGGCCGTTTCCACTCGCAGGACTTTTCTGCGCGCGCTATGGCCTTTCAAAACCGAAACCGCTGTGCGAGGAACTCCGGCGACTTTGCCGACCAGACGGATAAGTTCCTCGTTCGCCTTTCCATGCTCGGGCGCAGCCGCGATCGCAATCACCAGGCCGCGTTCGTCGATCCGCTGGATTGCGCTTCGCGGCGCTTCCGGACGGACCGCGACTTCGATGGTAAGATAGCCGCCGCCAAGCCGTATCCAACCATGTGCGTTGGCTGGGCCGGATGCGGACGTCACGCAAAGCCAGGGACGATGAAGTGGAGCAGGGTGGGAATGAGCCACACCTGCACGAATTGAATCGCGATGATCACGATCACCGGAGAAAAATCTATTCCGCCGAAAAACACCGGGATGTGCTCGCGAACCCAGTCAAAAACCGGCTCCGTGACGCCATAGAGAAATCGCACGATCGGATTGTACGGATTCGGTTCAATCCAGGTGAGGACCGCCGCGATTATCACGATCCAGAAATATATGTTCAGCAGCCCTTCCAGGGTGCGAGCGATGAAAAAGACGAGATTGACCCAGGGATTCAATGGAGACCTTTCACTTCAGGCGCCGCGGCCCAATTCGCGCGAGCGTTCGGCGGCGGCGTGAATTGCGCGCGCCACGATATCAGAAAATCCCGCCTCGGCGAATCGGCGCAGCGCCGCCTCGGTGGTTCCGCCCGGAGAGGCGACGACGCGAATCAGATCGGCGGCATCGCGTCCGGACTCGCGCATCACGCGCTCGGCGCCGCGCAGCGTTTGCAGCGTCATCCTCGTCGCGAGTTCGCGGGGAATTCCTTCATTCGCCGCCGCGTCGGCCATCGCTTTCGCGAACAGGTAAACGTAGGCCGGTCCGCTTCCTGACAACGCCGTAACCGCATCGAGCAACCGCTCGTCCTTGAGCGCGACCGCGTCGCCGACCGCGCGGAAGATGCGAAGCGCGAAGGCCTCATCGGCGGCGCTTGCCCCTTTGCTTCGCACCAGCGCGGCCATCCCTTCGCCCACCATCGCCGGCGCATTGGGCATCACGCGAACGACTCTGGCGCGCGTGCCGAGAAATCCGCAGATGCGGTCGATCGGAATTCCGGCGGCGATCGAGATGAAGAGATGGCTCTTCGCGCCGGCCTTCAGCTCGGACGCGACTTCGGACAGCACGTCATTGATAGTTTGCGGTTTGACCGCGATCAGGATCGCGCGCGCCTGCCTGATCACCTGCAGGTTGTCGGCGGTGGTTTCGACCTTGAGCTTTCGTTTCAACGCGTTGCGGCGCGCCACCGCCACATCCGACATCACGAGGTCGGCGGCGCGCAGCACTTTGCGCGCAATCAGGCCGTGCGCGAGCGCCTCCGCCATGTTGCCACCGCCGATAAAGCCGTGTTTTTTCATTTAGCCCCGCTCGCCAAACACCGCGCGTCCGACACGCACGATCGTGGCGCCTTCCTCTATAGCGACTTCAAAATCGTCCGTCATGCCCATCGACAGCTCGCGCAACTCGAGGCCTGAATGGGCGGCGAGCTTATCGCGCATCCTGCGCAGCTGCGCGAAATGCGGGCGCGAATGCTCGGGATTGTGAGCTGGCGGCGGAATTGCCATCAGTCCCGCGACCTCAACTTCGTCGCGCACCTGCGCGATCAGCCCTTCGACATCGTCGGGCGCGGCGCCGTGCTTGGTCGCCTCGCCCCCGAGATTAACTTCGATAAGAACGCGCATCGGCGGCTCTGGATGCGCGCGATGCAGCGCCTGCGCGAGCCGCGCGGAATGAAGGCTGTGGATCAGCTCGAACATCGAGCTCGCCTGTCGCGCCTTGTTGGTCTGCAGATGGCCGATCAGATGGAATCGGATATCGCGCAGATCCGAGAGCGCGTGATGCTTGGCGGCGGCTTCCTGCACGTAATTTTCACCGAATACACGCGCTCCCGCGCGGTAGGCCGCGCGAAGCGCGCCCGGCGGCTGTGTCTTGCTGGCCAGCACGAGGCACACCGAATCCGGGTGGCGTCGCGATCGCCCGGCGGCCGCGGCAATTCGGTCCTTCACCACCGCGAGACGCCGGGCAATTTCCTCTTCGGACAGCATCAGGCCGATCCAACCGCGCCGGCACGAGCCAGCGCGGCCATAACGCTTCGCACCGGAAGCCCCATCACGTTGTCCTGCGGGCCGTCCACGCGCTCGATGAAGCCGCCGCCGATGCCCTGGATTCCGTACGCTCCGGCCTTGTCGAACGGCTCCCCGGTTGCGATGTAATCGCCGATCTCGGCATCGCTGAGCGGCCGAAAGAATACGCGGCTTTCGACCGCATCCGATTCGATCATCCGGCCCGCGGCGAAGATTGCAAAGGCGGTCACCACCAGATGAGCGCGGCCGGAAAGCTTCGCCAGCATCCGGCGTGCATCGTCCGCATCGGCGGGTTTTTCGAGGATCTCGCCGCCGCATTCGACGATGGTGTCGGCTCCGATCACTATCGCATCGGGCACGCGGCGCGATACTTCCGACGCCTTTTCCCGGGCCATTCGCAACGCGTAATCGCGGGCGCATTCGTCCGGCCGGCGCCGCTCCTCGACCCCGCTTTCAGCGCATTCGAAATTGAGGCCGGCTTCGGCGAGCAGTTGCCTGCGCCGCGGCGAGCCCGAGGCAAGGATGATCCGGTTGTGTGAACTCATGAAACGAACTGCAGGTTCAGTGCTAGGTGTTGCCAGACAATCCAGAGCCTCGCAAGCGCTCGCGCCGGTCAAAATGTTCGCTTTTCAACGCTCCCCAATTGAAGCGAATCAAACGGTGCGCTAACCACGATTGGGTGGAGTTTCCGGAAACCCGCGCGATCCTCCCCGCTGTCCTGTTGGCGGTCGTCATTGCCGGCTGCGCCACCTCGGTTGCCAGGTCGCAGGCGCTCAGTGCGGAGCCTGCGCCGAACACCGCCACCACGACAGCATCGGCCGAACCCTTGCTCCCCGATACCGCGCCAGCCGATGCCAAGCAGGCCTTTGTCGATGGCTACAAGGCATTTACCGGCCACGATTATTCACGCGCCGCCTCCGAGCTGGCCTTCGCGGCATCCCACTATGCCACTCTGGCGGATTATGCGCTCTTCTATCTGGGCGAGGCGCAGGCGAAACAGGGCGATCTGGCTTCGGCGGCGGCGACTTTCGAACGATTGCGCGCGGAGTACCCGCAAAGCGTGATGACGCCGCGCGGAGAGCTGGAACTTGCGCAGATTCTTCTGGGGCTCGGCCGCGCGACGGATTCATATTCCGTAGCCACTCATCTGTCCGCGACGGCGACCGATCCGTCGCTCGAGCAAAACGCCCGCCTGCTCGAAGCCGAAGCGCTGCGCGCGATGGGCCGAAACAAGGACGCCTACGACAAGGCGATGGCGCTCAGGGAGAGCGCTCCGCATGGCGATGCGGATTCGAAGGCGCGCGGTCTCGCGTATTCGATACTTGCGGCCGATCCTTCCGTCTCCGTTCTGCCCGCGTTTGACTATCACCGAAACGAAGCCGCGTTGCTGCTGCGCGAAGGGATCGCATCGCTTGCCCTGGAGCAGGCGATCAAAGCTCTCCCCCTTGCACCCACTGCCTCCGATCGCGTCGAAGCATTGTGGCTTGAAGCGCAGGCGCTGAAGGGCGACAGCGAGCGCCAGAAACAGGCGCTGCTGGAATATCTGTCGATCGCTCCGCGCGGCCCGGCCGCGTCCGCGGTGCTTTACGATCTGGCCCTGATTTACTGGAAGGAAGAGAACTTCGACGCGGCCCGCGCAACCTTCGGCAAGGTCGTCGCGCAATTTCCGTCGAGCAGCCACGCGCCCGGCGCGATGCTGCGAATTGGGAGAATCTACGAAGAGCTTCACAACTACGATGCCGCGCGTGCGGAGTACGGACGGCTCGTCGAGCGTTATCCTGGGACCGAGGCGGCGGAAGATGCGCGATTTCGAATTCCGTGGTCGCTGTACATGGAGCGCAACTATTCGCGCGCGGCGGCCAGTTTCGCGGCGATGCACAATCGCGCGGAGAGCGCGTCGGAACGCGAGATGTTCGATTACTGGCGCGCGCGTTCCCTGGAGAAAATCGGCGACGGCGCGTCGGCGCGTGCCATTTATCTGCGCCTCGCCCGAAGCGTCGAGAGCAATTATTACCCGATGCTGGCGGCGATCCGCGTGTCCGGTGTTGTCGCCGATCTTCCCGCGGCCAATGCCCCCGAGTTGAGATTCGACCCGGTGCCGGAAAGCTCGTCCGAGACAGTCCGCTTCCATCTGAAGCACATCCTCGCGCTCCGGTCGCTCGGCATTGCCGATCTGCAAGCCGGCGAATATCGTGCGCTCGAAGGCGCGGCGGCCAGCGATCGATCGATGCGTTATTTCATCCTCGGCGGCCTTCAAGCGGCGGGCGCCTGGTACGATGCGATCGTCGCAGCGACGCGGATGGCGAAGAATGGCCATCTGAATGCCGAGGTTGCGGAGCGAATCCGCTATCCGCGGGCCTATTGGGACTTGTTTTCGCGATCGGCCGAGCAGCATTCTCTCGATCCCTGGCTGGTTCTCGCGCTCGCCCGGCAGGAAAGTCTCTTCAATCCGCATGCGACGTCGGTATCGGATGCGCGCGGGTTGATGCAGCTTCTGCCCTCGACCGCGGAGCGTGTCGCACGGCAGATTGGCTATGAAGCCTCTCCCAACCTTTTCGATCCGCAGGTCAACGTCAAAATCGGGACCGCCTACCTGAAGAATCTTTTCGACATGTTTCGCGGCGACGCCTTCAAGGCAGTTGCGGCATACAACGGCGGAGAGCACGCGGTCGAGGGATGGACGCGCAAATTTCCCGGAGACGACGACGAATGGGTCGAGAATATCGGCTATCGGGAGACCCGCGATTACGTAAAGAAGGTGATCGGCGGGCGGCGGGAATATCTCCTTATGTATCGGCCCGGGTCACCGGTTACTCTGCCGGCAAGGGCCGGCCAATAGCCGGAATAGACGTAGGCGAGGATTTCCTTGACCTTGCCGTATTGAATTCCAGCCAAGGGTCGATGCGCCTGGTGCGGATCGGTGTCGCCTCCGCCGCGTACGATCCGATCGAGGAAATCGCGGAGCGGCTCTCCGCCGCCGTGCCGGAACTGAAGCGCGGTGCGATTGCACTGGTGGACTCTCCGCGCGTTCCAAACAACCAATCGTGCCAGCGCGATTTGGATTGCGCCCTGCGCTCCCTAATCGGGCGGATAAACCGCCCAAGGGCCCCCGGCGAGCGTATCCGGCTTTCGATGTTCCCGACTCCGCGGGACGAGTATTTCTTCCGATGCGCCCGGGATGCGGGTTGCAAACCGCATCTGGCCGCTATCGCTCGCACGCTGTTTCCATCCGTTCACGCCGGTGCGCCTGAGCACGCGAAGGGCAGGGGATGGCTTTTTACGCGATTCATGCTGGCCGGATTCGCGGCTCATCGCGCGCTGGAACGGATTGGCGCGGAAAGCATCGAGGCGTACCCCTATCTCGCGTTTTCCTTATGGAAGAAACCGGCGGAGGCATTGCCGCCCAAGTCCGAGTCGCGAGCCGCACTCGATGCTCGACAGGCAATCGTCGGGAGGCTTGCCAGGCGTGCTCGGGTCAAAGCTTCACCTCCGGATACGATGGATGAAGCGGATGCCGCCGTGCTGGCGCTGACCTTCGCGCTTGCGGAACCGGCGCTGGTGCTGGAAAGCGATCTGCACGGAAGGTTTTTGCTGCCGCTGACGCCGCGTGACATGGCCGCGGTCGCGCTTGACGACCTCGCGCGCGCTTGACAAGGAGCGAAACAAAAGGCTTCAAAGGGGCGAAAGGGTCCGGCCTGCGAAACGCGCCGGACCCGGGTTGCGAGAGTTTGGCACGCGAATTCAAGGCGGTATTTTTCGACCTCGACGGCACCCTGGTCGATATCCACGGGCCGCTCTATATCGCCGCTCGCAACGCGCTCCGCGATATCGGACATCAGGACGAGCTCACGCCCGAGCAATACCGCGAAGCGCTTAATCGCGACGACGTATGGCTCGGAGTTCCGGAGAGCCGCCGTCCCGAGTACGTTCAGCTCGCCTTCGCCTATTTCATGACCGAAATCGACAAGACCGAGCGGCTCGAAGTGCTGCCGCACGTGGCGGAAACGCTCGCCGAACTTAAGCGGCGCCGCTACGCGACCGCCGTTGTGACGAGCCGGCCGGGCGAACCGCGCCGGCTCATTGAAAAGCTTGCGATGGTGGGGCTTGCGGCCTACCTCGACCACGTGGTCACCCAGCCGATCTCCTCGATGAAGGAATTGCTCGATAAAACCGAACTGCTGCGGCAGACCGCGATGCGGGCCTCAGTTCTGCCGCGCGCGTGCCTGTACGTGGGAGACGAGCCTCGCGACATCATGGCCGCGCAGCAGGCGGGTTTCGGCGGAACGGTCGCGGTTGCTACCGGCGCGGCATCGTATTCTTACCTGCAGAAACACCCGCAGCATCGCCCAGACTACGTGATGCAATCGATGGGCGAACTCATCGACTTGCTCGAGGCAATGCGGAGCGGAGCGCAATGAGCGACGGCGGCCAGGCGCTCGATGGGCTGCGCGTCATCGAGCTGCCGTGCCTGGATTCAATTCCGTTTTTGGCGGGCGCGATGGCGGCGAAGTCGTTCGCTGACTTCGGCGCCGAGGTTATCAAAGTCGAACCTCCCCACTCGGGCGCGCGGGAACGGCAACTTGGGCCGTTTCGCGGCGATACGCCCGATCTCGAGACCGGCGGCCTTCATCTTTTTCTCAATACCAACAAGCTGGGCGTGACGCTCGACCTCGAAAGTCCGCGCGCGCGTGAATTGCTGCACGCGATGCTCGCGGAGGCCGATATCGTCTTCAATCCCAACCTGCCCGCTCTGAACGACCGTATCGGACTTTCGTGGCGCCTGCTCGCCGAGCGCTTTCCAAGGCTGATCATCGTTTCGCTGACGCCGTTCGGCACCGACTCGCCCTACCGCGACCTGCGCGGCGGAGATTTGGTGGCGACTCATATGAGCGGTGTCGGATACGAGACGCCGTGGCATCAGGTGACCGATCCCGCAAGTCAGCCGCCGCTCAAGCTCGGCGGACGGCAGTCGGATTATCTCGCCGGCTACACGGCCGCCGCGGCTGCGATGGTCGCCGTTTTCGATCGCCGTCGCAGCGGCATGGGACAGCATGTGGACGTGAGCCAGTGGCTTGCGATGGTGAGCATGATTCGTCCGAACCTGGGCGGCGCGACTCATGAGTCTCCGGAGTCTCCCGCCTACCAGCGCCTTAGCATCCGGAGAAAAGCCGGAGCGCAATGGGTTTATCCCTGCGCGGACGGATGGGTCAGCTTCAATGCCGGCACCGAGCGGTTCTGGCGCGGATGGAAAACGGTGATGGGCGGGCCGGAGTGGATGGAATCCGAGATCTTCGCATCCACCGCCTCTCGCGCGGCGCACGTCGATGTAATCGAGGCGGCGATCCACGACTGGCTCTCGGCGGTCACGCGTGATGAAGCATTCCGGCGCGCGCAGGCCGAGCACGTGCCATGCTTTCCGGTGCACACCGTCGCTGAAGTTGCCGGCAACGAACAGTACAAGGCGCGCGGCTTCTTCGTCGATCACAATCACCCTGCCGCGGGCGCGGTGCGTATGCCAGGTGCTCCCTGCGCGATGGGCCGGACGCCGTGGAGGATAACGCGGGGAGCGCCGCGGCTCGGCGAGCACAATCGCACGATTTTCGGGCGGATCGGGATCGACGACGCCGCGCTGGCGCGAATTGCGGCGGAGGGGATCATCTGATGCTGCCGTTTGAAGGCATCCGCGTGCTCGATTTCGGATGGATTTTCGCGGTGCCGCACGCGACCGCGTGGCTCGGCTCGCTTGGCGCCGATGTGATCAGGGTCGAGAGCATGCGCGCGCCCGATCTGGTCAGGTTCCTCACCGGCACGGACGGCGTGATCGGCCCGAACCTTTCGGGCGTATTCCACTCGATCAATTTCTCGCGCAGAAGTCTTGCGCTCGATCTCTCGCGGCCAGAGGCCCAGGAAATAGCGCGCCGTCTCGCGCGCCAGAGCGACATCGTCGCCGAGAACTTCACCGTCGGCAACATGCGCAAGTACGGCCTCGACTATGAGAGCCTGCGCAAGCTGAAGCCCGACATCATCATGCTGTCCGGCACTCCACTGGGACAGGATGGACCGTTCGCGCGCACGGTCGGGTTCGGGCCGACCACGCAGGCTTTCGCGGGCCTGTGTCATCTCACCGGTTATCCCGGAGAATTCCCGTGCGGGATCGGCGGAACATGGCCCGATTTTGCGGTCGGGACCGCGATGGTGTTCTTTCTGCTCGCCGCGCTGCACCATCGCGATCGCACCGGCGAAGGCCAGTATCTCGATTTGTCGATGGCCGAGATGGTGACCACGATGGTCCCCGAAGCGATGATGGATTTCTTCCTGAACGGCCGCGATAGCGGCCCAATTGGCAACCGCGACCCGGCGATGGTACCGCATGGCGTGTTTCCGACCGCGGGCGAGGATCAATGGGCCGCGATCGCGATTGCTAGCGATACGGAATTCGCCGCGTTGTGCGACGTGCTGGGCATATCAGCCCTCGCGTCCGATCCCGCTTACGCCCGGCTTGCGGACCGCCTGCGCAATGTCGCGATGCTGGAAAGCGAGGTGGCGGCGCGCACCCGCAACTTCGGTCGCGATGAACTGGTGCGCCGGCTTCGCGAGCGCGGAATTGCGGCGGGTCCCGTGTACAATACGCACGAATTGATGGCCGACGGCGCGTTCCGGGCAAGTGCGATGATGATAACTCGCGAGCATGGCGACTCGGGCGCCCGCGCGGTGCCGGGTTTGCCGGTCAAATTCAGCGGAATTGAACCGGACTATCGCGGCGCTCCGCGAATCGGGCAGCATAGCGATGAAGTTCTCGCTACCTTGCTCGGGATGACCGCGGGCGAGATCGCGCGGCTTAGGGAGGAGAAGGTAATCTTCTAAGCGTCATGGCTGAGGCATCGGCAATTCCGCAGGGCTCAGGCGCACGGCCGGGCGCATTGGCAATCTGGTTCCAGGCGCTGAGGGTTCTGTCACTGAGCGCGGCCGCAATTCCGGTGCTGCTCGGCGTGGCGATCGCGGCGCGCGACGGATTTTTCGCTCCGGGCAGGATGGTCCTGGCGTTGGTGGGCGCGATGGCGATTCAGGCGGGCACCAATCTTATCAACGACTATTACGACTGGGCCTCGGGCGCGGACTCCGAAGAGTCGCTCGGGCCAAGCATGGTCATTCAACGCGGATTGCTCGCGCCCGATCAGGTCTGGCGCGGCGGGATCGCCGCATTTGCGATCGGCGCGGCGTTGGGGCTCGTCCTTGTGTATCTGTGTGGATGGCCGATTCTGGCGATCGGGATCCCGTCAGTGGCCGCCGGCTATTTCTACACCGCGCGGCCCGTTGCGCTGGCGTACGTCGCCCTGGGAGAGCTGACGGTATTTCTCTTCATGGGCCCCGCGATTGTGGTGGGTGCGTACTATGTGATGGCGCTGCACTTTACGTGGGGCGCCCTGCTCGCATCGATTCCCCTTGGGTTTCTGGTCGCGGGAATTCTCCACGCCAACAATATTCGCGACATCGATAGCGATCGCGTCCACGGCAAGCGCACTCTCGCGACCATCCTGGGCCGCAGGGGCGCCAATTATGAACTGCTGGCGATGGACGTGCTCGCGTACGCGACCACGGTCATCGCGATGCTCGCAGGGGCGATTCCCTGGACCGGCCTGATTGCCGCACTCAGCGTTCCCCGCGCGGTGAATCAACTGAAGATCGTGATGAACGAAACGGCGCCGAAGAAGCTGAATCTCGCCCTTTTGCGGTCGGTCCAGCTACACATGGAGTACGGCCTGCTGATGATCGCGGCGTTTCTGATCGCCGCTTTCCTGCACTGGTGAGGCGGACGGAAAATCCGGCGGTTATGCCCCGGATTGGTCTTCTTCTCTCTGTCGCGGATCGGTACCTATTCTCTCAAGGCGCGGGCGGAGGGACGTGACTTCAGATTCTCGTACCAGGTGATCAGGTTTCGATGGCGCGGGTCGATGCCGATTTCGAGCCGGCGCTGAAATTCGAGGGCGCACAGGCCGGCGATATCCGCGACCGAGAGTCCGCCGTTGACCAGAAACTGGCGGCCTGCCAGCTCGCGGTCGAGCCACTCATTGTGCCACGCGATCTTCTTGCGCGCTTCATCGACCGCCTTTGGATTTCTTTCGGGTTCAGGCAGGCGGGAAGTGTTGAAAAGAACGTTCCGCAGCGCCTCGATGAATGACCCGTCGATGGTTTCTTCGAGCATGCGTACTCGCGCGCGCTCGATCGGATTTCCAGGCAGCAGGGGAGGCTTGGGGAACGACTCGTTGAGATATTCGACTATCGCGGTCGATTCGTACAGCGGAATTCCATCCACCACCAGGGTTGGAACGCGTCCGTGCGGATTAAGCTTCAGGTATTCGGGCGTGCGGTTCTCGCCCTTGGCGAGGTCCAGCAGAACCTTCTCGCAAGAAACACCCTTCTCGGCCAGGGCGATGCGAACCTTGCGGGCGAATGGAGACAGGATGGTGTGATAGAGAACGAGTTTCGGCATCGTGAGCACCTCTTATGTGACGAGATCCGATGCGCGGTCCCCACCTCACCGCTCTGCCTTTTCATTTTGTCGTGTCGCCGCACGCTTAAGTCAAGCGAATCGCGGCCGCTAAGCGCGTGAACTGTTGGTAAACCTCAGGCGCGGAGGATTTGAGGCAAACTCGTCGCGAACTTTCGCGTAAGCTTCCAGGTCGTCGATCGTTCGCATCAGCCCGCGATGGACAAAGCCCGTTACCGGAAGACCGTCGCGCACCATCGGCGCGATGAGTCCGTCCATGATGCTCCAGGGCGGATTGCGCGGAATGAGATCGAGCACCCGCGGCTCCAGGATGATCACGCCGCAATACATCAACGATTCGAGCGCTTCCCCTTCGAGCGTTCCGTCAACAAAGTCTTCATAGGTCAGCGGCGAGCGCGACCTGATCAGGCGCATCCGCCGAACTCTGGCCGATGCGTCAAGATCGATGTGGCTGTAGCAGTCGAGATTCTCGGGACGGGCGACCGCAAGCGTAATCAGCGAGGCGCGGTCGCGATGGAACCGAAGCACCTCGTTCAGATCGAGGTCGAGTATCGTGTCGCTGTTTGCGATTACAAAGGTGTCATCGCCAAGAAACCCTCTCAAAACGTTAAGCGGCCCTCCCGTGCCGAGCAGAACCGGCTCGGGCGACCATATGATTTCGAGTCCGAGTTCGTCGCCCGAGCGCAAGGCCGCTTCCATCGCGTGCGGCAAGTGATGGGTATTGATGGCGACCTGGCGAATTCCCCCGTGCTTGAGCATCAGCAGCGGGTAGTGAATCAGGGGCCGTCCGCCAACCGGCAGCAGCGGTTTGGGCACGGTTTCGGTAAGCGGCCTGAGGCGCTGGCCGAAACCCGCGGCAAGAACGAGCGCCTTCATCGCGATACCTCGCCTCCCGGCGCGACTCCAAACGCCCTGGCCAGACGCGGGAAGCCTGCTCCCAAGGATCCGCCGAGCATCCGGCGCGCCTGCGCAATCGTATGCGGCACGAACTGGCCGTATTCCGACTTGCCGCTTCGCTCAAACATCAGAAACCGTCCGGTCATTTTGATGGCGTGCTGCAGGACGCACAGTTCGTAACTGGCGAAAAAATCGGCGGCATTCAATGAAGCGGCGCGCCGCCGCAGCAAACCTGAGTAGTAGAATTCGAGGATCCGCCGTTCGAGCGCCGGCGTGATCAACGCCGCCATGTCGCGCGTAGTAAGCAGCACCGCAAGATCCTGCGCCGCCGGCGCCATCAAGGCGTCTTGAAAATCGATCACGCGCAGCCGCGGCTGGTCGTCCGCCGCGCGCTGCACGAAAAGGTTCTGGCCATGGAAGTCGCGATGTGAAAACACGCGCGGAAGCTGTCCCAGCCGATCGGCCAGCATCTCCAGCTCAGCGGTCAGATCACTGCTTTCCATCCCTGTCCCAAGCGCCGCACATCCGAGGTCGAGGAATTCCTTGAGCTCCCATCTGAATAGCCGGCGGTCGTAAGCGATTTTGGCGGGGAGCAGGTCGCCGGTGAGCGCGCGCGTTCCTTCGACGTGGAGACGCAAAAGCAGTTCGGCTGCCGCCCGGAACAGGTCCGCGGTCTCCGGCGGATTGCCGCGGGCGGCATCGATCAGTGAGACGTGGCCGACGTCTTCGACCAGCATCGCGCGGAGTTGGTGTTCGAGTGCGTAAACGCGGGGAACGGGCACTCCGAGAGCGGCGAGAAAGCGATGGACCGTTATCCAGGGCGGCTCCGCAAGCGGCTGGTCCACCAGCTTCAAGGCGCGCGCGTAGCCGGGCAGATCGTCCGGCCCGAGATCGACCAGGATTGCGGACCGGAGGTTCTTAATCCCGGAGAGATGGATTCGCCAGAAGCGCCGCGCCGACAGGTCGCCCCGCAGGGCGACACTTTGTTCGACGTTTGCCTTGCGCCATGTTCGGCGAATGGAGTCAGTTGCCCATCCGAGCAACGTTTCATCGCGAGAACTCATGCGCGAGCAATTCTAGCAGACCACGGGAACAAAAAACCGGCGCGACCTTTCGGGGCCGCGCCGGTTTGCGATCGTCAAGCGAACGGGCGGGATTAGCGCATCGAAGCCTTGATCACGGCATCGGGGTCGAAGAACGAGCGGTCCACCGCGCCCATGTTGATGTACCAGCATTCCTTCTCCGGCACGTCGTAACCGGGATGGTAGCAAACGGTGGAAAGCCCGGATTGAATGTCGGTCGAAGAAGAGCCGGTCTGGAACTCGCGCTTGAAAGGATAGATCGCGATTCGTGCATCCGGCCGCACCCGGTCCGCGTACTTCAGCCACGACGTGTAGTTGATGAAGAGCTGGCCCTTGTGGTCGTACTGGTCCTGATACATGCCGAAGTCGGCTTCGGAATCGATGTAGAGGATGTGCTTCGAGTACAGGTCGCCCGCCAGCCGATCCGGTCGAGCAGTGCCTTCCATGATGAACATATGGCGCATCTCCCAATTCGCCGGGCAGTGGCTCGCGCCTCCGTCGGTCGGGCAGGTCAGCGGGGGCGAGTTCGGGTCATTGATCGCTCCGAGCATCTGGCGCTCGCCCAGATACTTCCAGTTATAGTTCTCGTTTTTGCCCGCGAAGCATTCGAAATCATCGGGGCTGTAGGACTCGGGACCGGCATCCTGCGCCGTGCTCATCAGGGTGTCATTCAGGCGGCGCATGCGCCGGCTCTGTGGATTGTACGTCCAGCTATCGTCGGCGCGGTTCGGGTCGGCGTATCGATAGCGCAGAAATCCGGAACCATGCCCGTCTTGCGGTGCAAGCTGCGGATACAGACCCGTCATCGAGTAGCGGCCGGACTTCAGGAAGTCAGGATCGATGGGCATCGGTTCGACCTCGGTGCGGCCGACCTCGTTGTACCCGGCGTAATGGCCGACCGAGTAGTACCAGAGGACTTTGTAGGGCTTGTGCAGCCCCGCGTACACGCTTTCGCAGTCGAAGAAGCGGAGGTCGTAGTCGTCGGTCGAGACCGGGCGGAAGTAGTAGTTCCACATGATCTTGGTGCCGGCGTCGGGATCGTTGGGATCGATCAGCGGGAAGGGTTGTCCCGCAACGTATCCGACGAGCGAACGATGGTCGGCGCTGAGACGGACCTGAGGCGAGTACTTTTCGGTGGCTTCCTTGTAAGGAGGCGGCCAGTCAATTCGCTCAGTTGGAACGATCTTCATCGACATGCCGGTCTGCACCCGCCAATAGACGCCTGGCGAGACCAGGTCTTTGACCTTGTACGCGTTGTCGACTGTGATGAAGTCCCCAGGCTTGACCTGTGCGGCGGCGGGTGTCGTGAGCGCGAGCGTCAGGAATGTCAGGGCTGCGAGAAATCCGACGAACCGGCCGCGAGATGCGATAGCACGATCCATAAAACTTCCCCTTCTTCGGCTTTTTGCGCCGAGGCTCCTTAGAACATCGTTGTTGCCTTTCTCCCCACAGCCTTCTGATTAGTAGCGACATCTTAAACTGTCAATAATATTAATTGCCAATTATTCTTTGACCTTAAAAACCTCTGGATTTTCCTAGAGAAAATGGTCGCATACGGCGGGTGATCTCTGTCTTCTCTTGATGCCAATACCGATCGGTATAGTTAAAATGCGCCGCCAGCCGAGCTAATGCCCCGGTCTTTCTTGAACACTCGGTATGTTCGGATCGCTAACGATGTTGAAATCTGCCCCGCCGAAGGGAATCGCGGCAAGTGCTCGAACTGATTGGAAAGTGCGGGAGGTTCAGATAGAAGAATATCCCGGAACTCTCAGCGCAGGATCAATTTGCGATGACAATCTGGCTCCCGATTCTCGTTACGTTCATCGTGGCCGGCATCGTCGCGGGCGTGATGGTCACCATCAATTCGCTTATCGGCCCGAAGCGGCCGAGCAAGGTGAAGGGCGAGGCGTTCGAGTGCGGCAATCCTCCGAGTGGATCGGCCTGGGGGCGATTCTCGGTGCACTTCTACCTGACCGCGCTCTTGTTTCTGGTCTTCGACGTGGAAGTGGTGTTCCTCTACCCCTGGGCAGTCGAACTGCGCAAGCTGGGAATGTTTGGATTTGTAGAGGCGCTGATATTTATCGCGATTCTCGCGGTGGGTCTCATTTACGCCTGGCAGCGCGGCGCGCTCGATTGGGACTAAGCGCCGGCGTTGATACACTCGCCGCGGCTTTCAACGCATCCGCCCCACACCCTTGCGTTCCGTCGTTGCTGGCTTGGAGGCGGAAGTTTGAACTGCGGCGGTCCGTTGCATTGGAGACCGTGGCGCTCAACATTTCATTCCCGCCAAGCGCCCAGGAGCGTTCAATCCGTGGTCTGGAAAAGACCCGCTTATAGTGTAAAGGTATGCGGGTAAGTTCCATCGACCGGGAGCTCAGGCGAGCCCCCTGTATCCCCGAATGAAGCGGCATGCTGGTTGAGAAAATAAAAGAACGATTCGGTGCGGATATCGTCGATTCGTCCGAGGCACACGGCGAAGAGACGGTGGTTGTTTCGCGCGACCGCGCCTTGGAAATTTTCCGAACGCTTCGCGATGAACCGGGTTTTGAGTTCGACATGCTGGTCGATCTGACGGCGGTTGATTGGATCGAGCGCAAGCCCCGGTTCGAGGTGGTTTATCATCTGAATTCTCTCAAGCTCGGTCATCGGCTGCGCGTGAAGGTTCAGATCGATTCCGCCGAGACAGGGGTGAACAGCGTCTGCGAAGTCTGGAAGTCCGCGGACTGGCTCGAGCGCGAATGCTTCGACATGTTCGGCATCCAGTTCCACGGCCACGGCGACCTGCGGCGGATCCTGCTTTACGATTCGTTCGAAGGTCATCCGCTTCGCAAGGATTATCCGTATCAGCGCCGTCAGCCGATCGTTCCGGAAACCGATCCCGTGGTGTTGCCGCTGCGGCCATCGCGCTAAACGGCGGGCGACCGCGGAGAACTTTTCGCTAAAACACATAGTCATCATGGCACTTCCAGCACGCTGGCAGCAGAAGACCGAAGCTTCCGACCCCGTCGAAGAGGTGATGGAGATCCAGATGGGGCCGTCGCATCCCGCCTCCCACGGCACCATCAAGTTCAACCTCAAGCTCGATGGCGAGCGGATTGTGGATTGCGATGTCGAGGTCGGTTACCTCCATCGCGGGTTCGAGAAGATGTGCGAGCAGGGGACCTGGACGCAGTGTTTCCCCTATACGGACCGCCTGAACTACGCCTCGCCCTGCATCAACAACGTGGGTTTCGCGCTCGCGGTCGAGAAGCTGGCGGGAATCGAGATTCCCGAGCGATGCAAGTATGTGCGGGCGATCATGAGCGAAGTCTCGCGCATCACCGACCATCTCACCTGCCTGGGGATGGCATCGAGCGAGGTCGGCGCGGTGACGGTCGGCTTCTATATGCTGGAAGCGCGCGAGCTGCTCTACGACCTGGTCGAGGCGGTGACCGGTGCGCGGCTTACGGTGACCTGGTGCCGGGTCGGCGGGGTGGCCCGCGATTTGCCGCCCGATTTCAACGACCGCGTCCAGAACGCCTTCCGCAGCCTCGATTCAGTGCTGTCCGATTGCGACAAGCTGCTTACGCGCAACCGCGTGTTCATCGATCGGATGAGCGGAATCGGCGCGATCTCGCGCGAAGAGGCGATTTCCTACGGTCTTACCGGACCGCTGCTTCGGGCAACCGGCGTGCCCTACGATGTCCGCAAGGCGCATCCCTATCTTGTTTACGACCGGTTTGATTTCGAGGTTCCGACCGGAGAGAAGGGCGACAACTACGATCGCTTCAACGTGCGGTTTCAGGAGATGTATCAATCGCGGCGCATCATCGAGCAGGCGATCGCTTCGATTCCCGAGGGACCCGTATCGATCACCGACCCGAGCATCGTCCTTCCCCCCAAGCATCAGGTTTACAACTCGATCGAGGGCCTGATGAATCACTTCAAGCTGATCATGGAGGGCATCAAGATTCCGCCAGGCGAAGCGTATGCCGCAGTGGAAGGCGGCAACGGCGAGCTGGGCTTTTACGTGGTCAGCGACGGCAGCGGGCGTCCCTACCGGGTACGGGTCCGTCCGCCGTGCTTCTTCGGGATGTCGGCGCTCAACCAGATGCTCATCGGCCGGATGATTCCCGACATCATCACGACGTTCGGCATGATCAACATGATCGGCGGCGAGTGCGACCGCTGAGCCGAATCCGCCAAATCACGCGAACCGCCGGTTTGCCC
>JAJPKP010000085.1 GCA_021323675.1 Pseudomonadota bacterium
CTTGCACACCGATGCTCGAGAGCGCCTCTTTGACCTCATCGAGCTTGAACGGTTTGATGATTGCCTCGACCTTTTTCATATCTTCCTCTTCGACTCTTGCGGACGGCGTGCGCCACGTAACGCTGAGCAAGCCTGTTTAACCTTGGCCCCATTACCACCCGCTGCGCAAGTCCCCCTGTTGATTGCCAGCATTGCCGGAAGTTTGCGGTAAAGGCCGCTTTTCGGTACACGCAAGCCGGGTGCCATCTATCTCGTGCCTGACGGTTATCAGCGCCGGAGTTACCGCCACTCTTCTGCCTCGATCGTGGGCGAACGACCAACGAATGGGCACCGCCACCCCGTCATGCTTCAGGCTGGCTGCCTTTGCTCACGCCGAATTTGGGCTCTTCTCCTTTGAGCAATCGTTTGATGTTTGCCTGATGGCGAATCATGACGAGGATACTCATCACGATCGCCAGGACAACGTATTGCCCGGGTGCTCCGACCGCGGCAACCGCCGCCGGAAGCACGAGAGCTGCGGCTATCGATGCCAGCGACACAATACGATACATCGCGACAAATATTCCGAAAGCGGCCAATGCAAAAAGCAACGCGAGAGGGCAAAGGACGACCCAGACGCCGAGCGCGGCCGATACTCCCTTTCCCCCGATAAACCCGAGAAAAACCGAACAGATCGACCCGACGAATGCGGCCAGGGCGATCCAGGCCAACTCGGTTGTGGCAAATCCGATCCCAGCCGCCACCGCAACCGGAATCGCTCCTTTCAGGATATCGCCGACGAAAGTAAGCGCCGCCGCGCCTTTGCCGCCCGCCCGCACTACGTTGGTCATCCCGATATTGCCCGAGCCTACGGCGCGCGGATCGAAGCCGCGCAGACGGCCAACGATGACTCCGAACGGAATCGACCCGGCGAGGTACGACGCAACCATCATGAGGGCGAAGCTGATCATCGTCTTATGCGGTCCCGCGAAAGTGAATGTGGATCGACGGTCACCTGGGAGATGAATGGTCGGGGTGACTGGATTTGAACCAGCGACTCCTGCGTCCCGAACGCAGTGCTCTAGCCAGGCTGAGCTACACCCCGATTACGTCCAATGCTGCCGGGAAAGCGCAGACGATTCTTATAGCATCCGGAAAGATCGCAGGCGAGGGAGTCCGATGACCCTGAAGAACCAACTCACTGCTGAAAGCGCAGGTCCGCCACGCCGCGAGGCGGCTCCTCCAGGTCATGCGGAAAGGGCTGGCCTCTCAGGTATTGATCGAAAAACGCGCGGCCATAATCGACGATAATCTTGTGGGTGGCGTTTGCCCGGATGTCGACCCACGCAAAATGTCCCGCGCCAGCCACCTCTACGAGATATTTGGGCGCGGGCGTCTGCTCATAGGCTCCGCCGCGACGCTCCAGTCCCGCGCTGATTGCGCGATCGCGCGCACCCGTCTGGTACATCACCGGCACGCCGATACCGCGCAGCGTTTTGTGCCGAATGAACGGCGCCGTATAGGGCGACAGCGCCAGCACCGCCTTTATCCGCGGATCCTTCCATCGCGGCCACGCCCCTGCCAGTTCGAGCGCCGTATAGCCGCCGAGCGAATGGCCAATCAGGCCGAGATGATGCCAATCGAAGGGCGGAGCCCCATAGTGGGCGTCGCGCTGCATGGCGTCGATGAGGTTTTCGATATCCTGCGCGCGGTCCGAATAGCTCTGGTCGTTCCACTTTTCCGGATTTCGAAACAGCGTCTCGGCGTGCCCGATCAATCCAGGGAGCTTTCCGCACGCCGCGTCACGATGGTTGGGCGCAAACACCGCATATCCCGCGCCCGCAAGCGCTTCCATCAAGAAGGATGAGTTCGTGCCGCAGCCGTGAAACCCGTGCGAGAAAATGATGACGGGCCACGGCCCGGGTGTTTGCGCCGGCGGAAGCCACGCGCTCACGTCCAGTCCCGCGAGCTTGAACTGTTGCGCGTTTGGGGGACTTTGCGCCGCCGCGCGCGATGAAGCGATCGCCAGGAACAGAGCGCAGCCGAGCGCTATCCAATCGATTTCGCGGCGTTTCATGGCAGTCGCTGTCCTCTGCGCAATATTAGCGACCGCGGCGGAGAGCATCTTCTATTTTGTGACAAACCCCGCTCTCGCTTCTCCGCGCGTTGCGACCGCACAAGACGAATTTCGTCCCGTGATCCAAAAGACTCTCCGCGCGGCGGTTGCCTGCCAGCGCGGGGCCAGCTTCCAGGAGCTGTCGCGTCAGTCCTTGATGGGCGTGCGAGCGATCAGATCGCGCATCTTGTGCATGATCGTGTTGTAGTCGCCCTGCCCGAAAATTCCCGAGCCCGACACGAACACGTTGGCGCCCGCGGCCTTGACCTCGGCGATATTCGAAAGCTTTACGCCGCCGTCGATCTCGATGTCGACCTTGAGGCCGCGACGGTCGAGTTCACGCCTCACAATCCGCAGCTTTTCAAGCGCCTCGGGGATGAACTGCTGGCCGCCGAACCCCGGATGAACGCTCATAATCAGGATCATGTCGAGATGTTCGGCAAACGGCAGCACGCGCTGCACGTCGGTTTCGGGATTGATTCCGATTGAAGCGCGGGCTCCCAGGTCGTGCAGCCGCTTCGCCATCGCCGCGATGTCTTTGCATACCTCGGCGTGAACCGAGACCGAGCTGGCGCCGGCTTTTACGAACATATCGACGTAAAGCTCGGGATTTTCGATCATCAGATGCGCATCGAGCGGAAGCCGCGTGACCTTCCTCAGCGACTCCATCACCGGAATGCCGATCGAGAGATTGGGCACGAAATGACCGTCCATCACGTCGAAATGGATCATGTCGGCGCCGGCCAACTCGACCTTTGCGACTTCTTCGCCAAGCCGGGCAAAATCGGCGGAAAGGATGGAAGGGGCGATCTTTTCCTCGCGAACCATGCGCACAAAGATAACGTCAACGGCGCTGCGCCGCGAGCATCACTGACCCTTGGCGCCCTTTTCGGCGCTTTCCAGCATCTTGAGAAGTTCCTGGTAATGCTTCGGCATCGTGACGGTTCCGCGCATCGCGACCGGAATCGGATAGCGAACTCCGCCTTTGTGCGTTCCTTCCATCCCCCGAAGCAACTCGTCGACAAACTCCCACGGACACGCGAAGACCATCTCCGTATCCTGCGCCATCCCGAATACCCGGTCGCCGTTGCACGGGATGATAACCTTGGGCGCACTGGTCTTCATCGTCTGGATGACGATTTCGGCGCAATCGAGCCGGCCGCCCGTCGTGCTTTCGATTCTACCGCCGCGGGTGTAGAGAGCGGCGTTCACCAGACGCATCACCTGCGCGCTGTTCGCATAGACGGCGACGACGTGCGGCTCGAACGACGCGCGCGACAGCGGAGCTACGCAAACATGCGAATAAGTTCCCGGTTCGAACCGCCAGGTTCCCGCCTCGAGGCGCGAGGCGGCCTGCTCGTTCTCGCAGTACATCCCGGTGGAAGCGTAGCCGCGGAAGTATTCGTCGTTGGGAGCGCGAAACCCGAATGCGATCGCGGAGAGCGGACAGATGACATCTTCTTTGCCGACCGCGATTCCCCATCCATAACGGCGCGCCACGCCGATCGACTGGCAGACGATCCAGTGCTCGCCCATGTTTTGGCTGGGGATCTTGAGGCCCTCGGGTATCAGCTCGCCCGGCTTCAGCATCCGAATTCCCAGCGGAAAAGTGTCCGGCCTGACGTGACGCGCGATCGCCTCATCGAGCGCCTTCAGCTTTTGCGCAACACCGCTTTCCATATGCTATCGCCCCTGGACCATCACCCCTTCCCCAGGTTCGTTGATGCGAGAAGGAGCTCCCGTAGATGTAACCCAACGGAGGCGAACGGCGCAAAGACGCGTCAGAGACGCGATTCGGCCACCGGCACGCCCGATGAGAGAGACGGTGATGCGTCCGCGGTCGCGTGACGGGATTTGGGCCGGACCGGCGTTATGACGACTCGTGCCACCCCTTTGTTCTTGATCCCCAGCTTCTCGGCCGCCCGCTTCGACAGATCGAGTGTGCGGCCGCGTACATACGGACCGCGGTCGTTGATTCGAACTTCCACCGAACGTCCGTTTTCGGGATTCCTGACCAAAACCCGCGATCCCAACGGAAGCGTCCTCGATGCCGCCGTCATCGAGCTCTGATTGAATCGCTCGCCAGTGCTCGTGAGATGGCCGTTGAAACCCGGGCCGTACCACGAAGCAACTTCAACGTGGCGACCCTTGAGCGGCCTCGTTCTGATCGGCCTGCTCACAATGGTCTTCGGGGGCGAGGGAAAGGTTGCAAGCGACTGCCACTCGTTGCTGCATCCGGCGACGCTCACCAAGAGCGAAACCGCGACAATCGCAACGGAAAGCTTGAGGCGGGCGCGGCCAGTGGCTTGGAAGATGATCATCAAGTCGAGGCAATGCGTGCAGTCGGCATTGCCTCAACCCTAGTGCGCGCGAGGGGTCCTTCGCAAAACTTTTCTACTCGATACGCCGCCGGTGCATCGCCATCAGGTCCGTTACGCCGGGGTCATGGCCCAACTGGACCAGAAGCGTCGTGATTTGTCCGCGATGGTGGGTTTGATGATTAAAAAAATGCGCCACAGCTATCGACACCGGCACAAGAAACTCCCCGTCCGCTGACATCGCGCGATATCGCATCGTACGCCCTAAAGCTTCGTCCGAAAGCTCGCGGAGCGTCCACTCCTCAATCAACGCATCGGTACGTTCCCTTTCCCGGCGCAGCTCGTCGAAATTTTCGTAAAGCCGCTGATCGAGCGAGCGAATCGGAATCTCGATACCTTTCGAATCCAACGATCGAACGCGATCCGCACCGATGAACCGGCCAAGCTGAACCCGGTCTGTCAGCAGCAGATGGTTCAGAGTTCCATGAATCGACCGGAAAAAGGCGCTCAGATCGCGCTTGCGTTCCTCGTCGTTGAGTTCAGCGCAGGCCCCGTAAATGTTCCGATTCATCCACGTGTTGTAGCGCGCCAACTCCTGGAACAACGCGATCGCATTCATGCCCGGTGCTCCTCCTTCGTAATCGTCGACGGCGCGGCGAGCTATCGCGATCGAACAAGCCGTGCGGCAAAGAAACCGTCAAGCCCGCCCCGATCCGGACGGGTTCTCATCTGCCCGCGATCATCGAGGAGATCTTCGATGACCTCGCGTCCCGGAAAATGCGGATCGATCCGGAAGTCGCGATTGGTTTCGAGAAACCGCCGCACCACGCCCTCTCCTTCCTCGGGCGCAAGGCTGCAAACCGAGTAAACCAACGCGCCGCCTGGTCTCACCAGCGCGGCGGCATTCGCGAGCATGGCGGATTGCAACTGCGCCATCCGCGCCGGGTCGTTGGGACCAAGACGCCATCGGATTTCCGGATGCTCGCGCAGGGTGCCGATACCGGTGCAGGGCGCATCGAGGAGTACGTGCTCGAAGCTGCCATCGGGAAGCGGCAATGCGCGCGAGGTATCGGCGCGAACAAAGCCGACGCCCGAGTGACGCAAACGCCGGCAGGCGCCGCGCGCATCTTTCAGCCCGCCGAGATTGAGATCGATCGCGACAACCTGGGCGCCCTGCCCCCCTAGTTCCGCCAGATGCGCCGATTTGCCGCCCGGCGCAGCCGCGCAATCGACAATCAGCGATCCGCGCGCCGGCGCCAGCATCCGGGCGACGATCTGTGAGGCTTCGGACTGCGGCTGAAAAAGGCCCGCGCGGTAGGAATCGGAATCGAACCTCGCGGCGCCGCCCAACACGACGGTTTCGGGAAAGCGGCCCGCGCGCTGAACCGTCATCCCGTCCTTTTGCAGCCGCTCGACTATCTCGTCTCGCGAGGCGCGCGCCAGATTCAACCGAATTACGTTGGGAGCGGCTTCGTTGTCCGCAGCCATCAGATGCTCGGCCGCCTCGTATCCGAACCATTCGATGAACCGCTCGGCCATCCAGCGCGGATGAGAGTAGGCAAGGGCGAGCCATCCGGCTTCGTCCCCATCACGCGGCGGCAGCGCAATTTTTTCCCGAGTCGCGCGGCGCATCACCGCGTTGATGAACCCCGCCGCGGCCCTGACGCCGCGGCTTCGCTTGGCAAGCTCGACTGAGGTCGACACGGCGGCATGATGGGGAATGCGGTCGAGAAACCGCAGTTGCAGCAGTCCCATCCGCATGATCGCCAGCGCCTCCGGCTGGATGCCGCCGAGGTCGCGGCCGCAAAAGCGTTCAAGCTCATAATCGAGCCGCGCGCGCCATGCGATAGTGCCGAGGACGAGACGGGTTGCGAGGCGGCGGTCGGCGAGCGAAAGCGCCGGGAGTCTCGCCCCGAGCATCGCATCGGCATAGCCGCCGCGATGCTCGACCGCCATGAGAATTTCGATCGCCGTTTGCCGCGCCGCGAGACCGGTCGCGGTGCTGCCGGCCCGATCGCCATGTGAAGGTTTCACGAGCCCAGGCGCGCGCCGGCGCCGATGCGGCGTCCATTGAAAAAATCCAGCGCTTTCATTCGCTTGCGCCCGGGCGCCTGCACTTCGAGAAGAACGAGTCGTCCGATGCCGCACTGGACCGCCGGTGCGGGCTTTAGAGAGAGAACGGTCCCCGGAGATTCCGCGCCTGCGCGGGCGGGCTCGACGCGCCCGCGCCATATCATCAGCGTCTCTCCGTTCAGCGTCGTGCGCGCGACAGGCCAGGGATCGTACGCGCGAATCATCCGCTCGATCGCTGCCGCATCGCCGCTCCAGTCGATAATCGCATCTTCCTTTTTGATCGGCCTGGTGTACGTCGCCAGCGACTCGTCCTGCGGCGTCTCGGCCGCTTCGCCTCGCGCGATGAGGTCGAGAGCCTCAAGCAGCGCGGCCGCTCCGAGTTCCGCAAGCTTGTCCTTGAGCGAACCCTGCGTGTCATCGGGCGCGATGGGAATCGCACGCTTGAGAATCATCGGACCGGCGTCCATCGCCGCCACCATCCGCATGATTGTCACTCCCGTCTCAACCTCGCCGGCGAGAATCGCGCCCTCGATTGGTGCGGCGCCGCGATGGCGCGGCAGCAGGGACGCATGAACGTTGAGCGGCATGATGCGCGGGAGATTAAGCACCGTCTGGGGCAGGATGCGCCCATACGCTGCCACCACCAGCAGGTCGGGTTCAAAAGACGAAAGCTCGGCCAGAAATTCGGGCGTCCTGATAAGGACCGGCTTGAGCGCCGGAATTCCGTGTCGCGACGCCACCGCTCCCACTTCGCTCGGAGAAAGCGCCATCCCGCGCCCGCGCGGTTCGTCAGGACGGGTCACCACCGCAACCACGCGAAAGCGCGGGTCCGCCGCCGCGATGATACGGTCGAGAATATGGGCGGCCAGCGCGGGCGTGCCCATGAAGACGATTTTCAGCGGCGTGGCGATAGCGCTAGATGCGGACCGTGGAGGGACGCTCGTCGGCCTTGCCCTCCTTGATCAGTTTCTTGAGCTTGCGTCGATAAAGTTCGCGCTTGATGCGGCTGATTCGATCGATGAACAGCTTGCCTTCCAGATGGTCGATCTCGTGCTGCAGCGCGACCGCCAGAAGATCGTCGGCTTCAATCTCGACCTCCTTCTCCTCCGGCGTCCATGCGCGCACCAGCACCTTGGCCGCGCGCTCAACCTCGGCGGAATAGTCGATCACGGACAGGCATCCTTCTTCCCAGATGATCTTTCCCTCCGCCTCGACGATCTTCGGATTGATCAGCTTGAGCAGATGTTTGCCCGGTTCGTCATGGTCGGTATCGAGCACGATGACGCGTTTTGACTCGCCCACCTGCGGCGCGGCGAGACCGACTCCGGGAGCCGCGTACATCGTCTGCACCATGCTGTCGATAAGCGAGTTCAGGGCGCCGTTGACGTTCTCGACCGGATGCGCGGGCCGCTTGAGAACCTCATCCGGGAATTTGCGTATGCGCAGAAGAGCCATCGAAATCGTTGTGAAACATCCAATTTAACAAACCCATGAACTCCTCGAAAGCCGCTGCCAGGCAGCCCTTTTTCAGCGAATTTCACATTTCACCGAGGGGCTCGCTTTTCACCGGACCCTGCGGCGGCTACGTTGGTCACAGCCTATGGAACTGGTAAGCCGGGTCGCGTTTGTCCTGTGCCGCCCGATGAACTCCGGAAACATCGGGGCCGCCGCGCGCGCGCTCAAGAACATGGGATTCTCCGATTTGAGGATCGTCGCGCCCGCGGCCTCGTCGCGCAACCGCTCCGCAACCGCGATGGCGGTTCATGCGGGGGACGTCCTCGCCAACGCTTCGATTTGGCCCGAACTGGGTTCCGCCCTCGCCGACCGAACGATCACCGTCGGCACGACGTGCAGGGCCGGGCTCTATCGCAGTGGAGCGATGTGGTTGCGCGACGCGGCATCCGCGCTGGCAAACGATGCTTCAACGAACCGAATTGCGATCGTGTTTGGACCCGAAGACCACGGATTGACCAACGACGAACTCAAGCTATGCCATCGCTTGATCACAATACCGGCGGCCGAGGAATATCCTTCGCTGAACCTGGCGCAGGCGGTGATGGTTGTCGCCTACGAACTGCACCTCGCGATGGCCGCATCGAATTCCACGGCCAGGGCAGCGACGGCGGAATTCGCGCCCGCCGATGAAGTCGAAGCGATGCTCGCGCGGATGGCCGAGGCGCTCGTGTCGATCGGTTTTCTGCCGGAGGACAATCCCGATCACATCATGTTCGCGCTGCGCGCAATCCTCGGGCGGGCAGGACTGGCCCGGCGCGACCTGGACATCCTGAACGGAATCGCTCGCCAGATGAAATGGACCGCCGAAGGCGGCGCCGAAACGCTCAGCCGCAAGCGCAGAGTTGGGCTAAAGCTTAAGTAGCGCCGCGACTCTTGAGCGATCGGCGAGACCTGAAAGGGACAGCCGAGAATCGACAAGGGCGGCGGCCGCGTCGTGTGGGGCGACGCGGCCGCCTTTTTGGGGGAGTTTCGCCGGCTCACGACTGCGGGGTCGGGGTTCGTGAGCGGCTTCGGTTCAGCCCCTTCCGAAGGGAGCGCGGGGAGGGCTCGCGTTTGCTCCATCCGGACCGCGATCTGAGACCGTTACAATCCTTACCCGGACCGAATTTTAGCCCCACCTGCGACGCTCCATCATCAAGAAGTTGTTAGCCGCTCGTTAAATCGCACGGACCTGTCCACAGGCAGGTTGTGCGCGCGTTCGAGGTATCTACACCGCTCGAACCTGCCCGGCCGCGAGCTGTAATCGGATTGCACCGCAGATGAGGAGACGCGAAGATGCGCCCATGGAATATGATCTGATCGTGCGCGGCGGCGAGGTCGTGGATGGCTCCGGCGGACCCCGCATCCGAGCCGACCTCGCCATCAAGGATGGCCGTATCGCGGATTTGATCGAGCCGGCTCACGCGTCAGGCGCGCAGGCGCCTGGGGAAATCGATGCCGCCGGACTTATTGTCTCGCCAGGATTCATCGATCTGCATTCACATTCCGACTGGGTCGCGCCCATCGCGGAGCACGCCGCAATTCTCAAACCGTTCCTCATGCAGGGCGTCACGACATTTGTCGGAGGCAACTGCGGATTCTCAGTCGCGCCCATTCGCCGCGAGCGCAGCAGGATGCTCGATGAATCGGGCCAGATGCTCTCGGAGCGGAAGTTCGACTGGACCTGGCAGGAAGTCTCCGAGTTCGGCGCCCATCTGAAGCGCCAGGGTCTCGCGCTCAACGTCGCGCATCTGGCCGGCCACGGCAGTATCCGCCTGTGCGTGATGGGCGCCGATGCGGGCGAGCCTTCCGCGGACCAGCTTCGCGAGATGCAGACGATGCTCGAGCGGGCGATGGCGGATGGAGCGGTCGGGCTGTCCACCGGACTCGGCTATTTTCCGGGGATGATCGCAAAGCCTGCCGAGCTTGCGGCGATGGCGCGGGTGGCGGCGGCAGCTGGCGGCGTCCTGACATCGCATCTGCGCGCATACTCGACGCGCTCGTTATTCTTTCAGAGCGACGTTCATCACAACCTGCTTGCGGTGCGCGAGATGATCAACGTGGCGCGCGAGGCGCGCGCGCCGTTGCAGATATCGCATCTGATTTTTGTCGGCCGGCGCACATGGCCGACGGCCGGCGAAGTTCTGGCCGAAATCGAACGCTCCCGGAATGATGGCGTTGACGTCGCGTTCGATACTTTTCCCTACACCTGCGGCAACACGACTATCCGGGTAATCTTTCCCGCCTGGTCGCAAAACCGACTCGAAGAGCTGCTCGACAGCGCCGACGGATGGGCTCGGCTGCGCGACGGATTCCAGCCCCTGCGCGCGTTTATCGCGCAGGGCGTTCAGCTCATGTGGGCCGTGAAACCGGAACTGGCGCATTTCGAGGGCAGGTTCTTTGGCGAAATTGCCGACGCGATGAAGCTGGACCCGGTCGAGGCTTATCTGACGATCGCGCGGGAGAGCGGCACGCGCGCCCGCGTGCTCAACCATCTCTATAGCGGCGACGATGAAGGCGATGAACAGGCGCTGCGCGCCGCGATGAGCCATCGCCTGAACGCCTTCGAGATGGACACCATCCTCACCTCGCACGGGCATCACAATCCGGCGAGCTTCGGCACCTACCCGCGTATCCTGGGCTACTACGTGCGCGAGCTTGGATTGCTGGCGCTGGAAGAGGCGATTTACAAAATGACCGGGATGGCGGCGGAGCGGATGAGGCTTGGCGGGCGCGGTTTGATCCGAAGGGGTTTCGCAGCCGATTTGTGCATCTTCAACCCGGAGACCATCGGATGCGCGGCCGATTCGCGCGCGCCAGGTCGCAACCCCGTCGGCATCGAACACGTTCTCGTCAACGGCAAATCGGTTGTGGAAAAGGGCAAGTGGATCGGCGATGGCGTGCTGGCGGGCCAGTGGTTGACCCGAGGATGACAGAGAGACGCGCGGCTTATATGCGCCGAATCGCGCGCGAGCCTGATGTGTCCGCGCGTTCGAGCGGTTCTTACCGCTCCATGTCCTGGATCTTCTGATCGACCTCGCGCAGTTTGGCGAGCTTCTGATCGGTCGGCGTCAACGCGTCCGGTTTCTTTTCCGCGGCAAGCTGCTCGCTATGCTGCGTCGGCAGCTCGCCGTCGATCTTCTGGAGCGCTTCTTTCGCCAGCCGCCGCACCATCGGACTCGGATCCTCGTCCGCATACTTGATGAGCGTCGGCGTCGCCTTGTCGTTGCCGATTTCACCCAGCGCGAACACCGCAGTTCCGCGGCCCTGCTCGTCGGATTCTCCCTGCAGGTACTGGATTATCGGCAGCGTTCCCTGTGCATCGCCGATTCTGCCGAGCGCGGCAACCGCGTGCAGCCGCACGGCAGGTTCGGTCGTCCGCAGGAAGAGCATCTGCGAAAGCGGCACGACCGCGGTGTTGGTTCCGCGATAGCCAAGAATGTCGACTGCCTTGATTTTCACCCGGATGTCGGGATCGGAGAGCGACTCGATGAGGACGCGATCGGCATCGGGATCCTGAACGTCACGCAGCTTGTTGAGTTCGGCGACGCGCACGTTGGGATCGGCGTCTTTCAGGCCGAGTTTGACGTCCTTGATGATCTTGAAGGTGGATTCCTTGTTGGCGCGCGCCGTGATGTCGTCAATGCCCGCTTTCGTCATGCCCTGATGCATCATCGGGCTGTTGGCCAGAGCGCTACCGAGCCCCTGACCGCCGTACGACTGCGAACGCGCGGCGGAAGGAAGCGCCAGGGCAACCGCGCATATAGCCATCGCTCCGAAAACAAATCGGCTCTTCGACATTTCCCGGCCCTCCGCGATCCGTCAGAATTATTGGCGATAATGTTCCGGGTTGCAAGCAAGGTTACCTGCAAGGATCGGCGGAAAGCCAGCAAAATCGCGGTTTTATTGATTGCGGCGGGAGTCGCCGCCGCGCTCGCCATGCCGCGTACTGCCATATCAGGCGATCCGGATGCCTCCGGCGACGCCGGCGACGGAGGCAAACCGCATCACAAACACAAGGCGGCCGCGGAAAAAACTCCTCTCGCGCTTCCCACCGACGTCAAAGTGCCGTCCTACACCCCTTCGGCGTTCCCGTTTCACGACGGCGAGCGGCTGGTCTATGAGGCGTCATGGATCGGAATTCCGGCGGCGCGCGGATGGTTTGAACTGCATCGGAACAAAAAGGACCCGGCGCTGTGGACCGTCGAGGCGTGGATTCAGACCAACAAGGTCGTCGATCTCCTCTTTCGGATGCGCGATTACATGCGCGAGCGCGTGGCGGTAGGTTCGCTCAGAACTCAGGAGATCTACCAGGTCCAGCACGAAAACCAGCGCGCCAACGAATACACGATCAGCTTCGATGAGCGCACCAAGCTGGTCGTCTCCACCAAAAAGAATCGCAAGGGAACCGAAACGCACGAATTCGTCTCCAACGATCCGTTCGGACCCATCTCGGGCGCGATGATGGCGCTCAGCCAGGAACTCAATCCGGGCAACCGGCTCGTGTTCGACGTGTTCTCGGGAACCAACCGCTACGTGTTCGACTTTACCGTGGACAACAGAGAACAGGTTCATACCGCGCTCGGCACGTTCGACGCGCTTCGAGTAACCCCGGGCATCGTCTATTTGAGCAACGGCAAGCTCCGCGGCCAGGCCCGCGAAACGACCGTGTGGATCAGCGCCGACCATCGGCATCTGCCGCTCAGGATGGAAGCGGCGACCTTCATCGGAACCGTGCGCGCCGACCTGGTGCAGATTGACGGGCCGCCGCTTGAGGGCGAGACCTCCGCGGAAGCCCAATCCGGCACGCTCGCCGGCCGCTGATCGGTTCTTCTCTGCAATCAGGATGGAAGTGGGCGCGCGCGCCCACTGGCTATGGCGGGAAAGGCTGCTCTATGCTGTCCGCATCCGGGGGAACCGTTTATGGCGAAAAAGCTGGAATTCTTTTACGACTGCAGCAGTCCGTGGACCTATCTGGCGTTCAGCAGAATCGAGGAGGTCGCTCGCCGGCACAATGCCAATTTGACATGGCGGCCGTTTCTGGTCGGCGGCGTGTTCAACTCGGTCAATCCCAGTGTCTACGAGACGCGCGCAAATCCCGTCAAACCCAAGGCAAGGTACTACACGAAGGATTTGCAGGATTGGGCGAACTACTACGGACTGAAGATCGGCAATCCCACCGTGTTTCCGGTCAACTCGGTCAAAGCGATGCGCGGTGCGTTTGTCGCCGAAGAGCACGGCAGGATCTCCCCATATTCCAGGCGCGTATTTGAAAGCTACTGGGGCGAGGATCGGGATATCAGCCAGGACGACGTCCTTCGCGACATCGTGCGCCAGGTGGGACTCGACGAAAAGGAATACTTCGAAAAGATCAACGCCGCCGAGTACAAAGCCAGGCTGCGTTCCAACACTGAGGAATTGATCGAGCGCGGCGGCTTCGGGTCTCCCACCATCTTCGTCGATGGCGTGATGTTCTTCGGCAACGACCGTCTGCCCCTGGTCGAGTGGGAACTCGACAAGTAACGGGTCGCTCGCAAGCAGTCCGGCCCGTCGATGGAGCCGCAGGGGGAGAGAATTCGCGCGTTTGTCGCGATGCGAGTCAGCGAAGAGGTTGAAGCCGCCCTTGCGGAGTTTATTCAGAAACTCAGTTCGCCGCGCGACGGAATTGCCTGGAGCCGCCCCGACAAGCTGCACATCACGCTCAGGTTCCTCGGCGCGGCTGTCGATCCCGCGCTACTGGCGCCTCTGAAAGAGGCGCTTGCGCGCATCGCCGGCCAAACGCCTCCGCTGTTAGTACGCACCTGCGGAGTGGGCGGCTTTCCCGATTTGCGCCATCCGCGGGTCTTATGGGCGGGACTGGAATGCGATCGACTGGGAGAGCTTGCGGCAAAAATTGAAGATGCGGCGGTCGCGGCGGGTTTCGAACCTTCGCGCCGCCCATGGGCGCCGCATTTGACAATCGGACGGGTGCGCAATCCACATCGCATCAGGCGCGCGGTGAGACTTCTCAAAGAGGCGCACGATCGCGACTTCGGCGTTTCACGAATCGCGGAAGTCGCGCTTTATCGAAGCCGGCTCGCGCCCGAAGGCGCAGAATACGAAAGACTGGCGGCATTCGGCTTTTCATCACCTGTCTGATTGTTCGCTCTCGGAGCGCGCCCCTCCCCGCATCAACCGCGGCGCGCCGATTGGATAGCGCGGCGTCGATGCGCGATAATTGTTCCAGAGACGATTGCCGATGGCTGAGATTATCGACTTTGCCGAGGCGCAGGCCGAGCGGCGGCGCGCGCGCAGTCACGAGCGCGAGAACCTGGAACGCGCGGTCGAAGTCTTGAAGGCAAGCCTTGCGGCCACTGCGCAATCGCTCGCCGAAGCGCCCCGGGAGCAGCAAGCGGAGTTACTTACGCGGGTCGAGCGACTCGCCGCAATGATCCGCTACGGAATGCGAATGCTGGGCGACTCTTCCGACCCGGGACTGGACGGGCCTCGGCTTGGCGAGTCGCGCTGACTCGTTCCACGGATGGGCGGCGACGACATCAGCCTGAGAATCGTGCGGGTGGAAAGCATCGGCGAAGTTGCCGACGGCGCTCGCAAGCTGATCATCCAGACTACCCGCGGGCCAATCCCGATGATCCTGCACGCGGCTGGCGATCCCGACCGCGCTGCTCTATGCGTCAGCGGCGCGATCGGCGGTCTCGACGGACCATCGCGCCTTTACCCGCGTCTCGGCGAGCAACTGCCCGCGGTGGGCGTCGCAGTCGCGCGGATCGATTATCGAGAACCGAACGAGTTCGGTGAGTGCCTGCTTGATGCGATGGCGGGGATGGCGCTGCTGCGGGGGATGCGTTACCGGCGCGCGGCGCTGATCGGCCATTCATTCGGCGGCGCGGTCGCGATCAACGCCGGAACCCTCGCTCCGATGGTAACGACCGTGATCGCGATTTCAAGCCAGCTTGCGGGCGCGCATGTGGTCGATGAACTCTCGCCGCGCCCTCTTCTGCTGGTTCACGGAACCGCCGATGAAATCCTGCCGCACCAGTCATCCGAAGCGATTTTTGAACGCGCCCGCGAACCCCGGACGCTCAAGCTTCTGCCCGGCGCAAACCATCGCTACACCGGGTTCGATGATGAACTCTATAAGATCGTGTCGGATTGGCTGATCGAGAAAATCTGAAGCCGGAAAAGCAATCTGGACCGAGGATCGCTTCATCTATACTCTTCAATGAAACACTACAGAGCCTGACGTATGGCAAGCGGACACAGAATCGCGGTGGTCGGGGCCACCGGAGCGGTCGGCCAAACGACCCTGAAACTCCTCCACGAACGAAAGTTTCCGGTGCGCGAACTGCGCGCCCTCGCTTCCAAACGTTCCGCCGGCAAGAAGGTCACTTTCGCCGGAGAACCCATAACCGTCGAGGAGCTTAAGCCGGACTCCTTCAAGGGCGTCGACATCGCCTTGTTCTCGGCGGGCACCGAGCAATCGCGCGAGTTTGCACCTGCCGCGGTCAAGGCGGGGGCGATCGTAGTAGACAAATCCAATGCGTTCCGGATGGACCCGGACGTTCCGCTTGTGGTCCCGGAAATCAACGGCGAGACCGCGAAGCATCACAAGGGGATTCTCGCCTGCCCCAACTGCACGACGATCGTGACGGTAATGCCGCTCAAGCCGTTGCACGATGCGGGCCGGCTGCGCAGGGTCATCGCGACGAGTTTTCAGGCGGTCTCCGGCGCCGGGATCGCCGGGGTCGACGAGCTTCGAAGCCAGACGCTGGCCTGGGCGCGCGGCGAAGCCCTGAAGCCCTCGTTTTTCCAGCATCAGATCGCCTTCAACGTCATCCCGCACATCGACAAGTTCGTCGAGGGCGGGTACACGGGCGAAGAGATGAAGCTGGTCAACGAAGTGCGCAAGATCCTCGCGGCGCCCGACCTGCTGATTTCGGCGACAACCGTGCGTGTGCCGGTGTTCACCGCGCATTCGATCTCCGTCAATGCGGAGACCGAAGTGAAGGTGAGCGCGGCGCGCGCTCGGGAGGCATTCGAGAGGTTTCCGGGGCTCAAGGTCGTCGACGACCCCGCGCACAACCGCTATCCAATGCCGATAGTGGCGGAAGGCCAGGACGACTGTCTCGTCGGCCGCATCCGCGAGGACATCAGCAATCCGCGTGGGCTGAATTTCTGGGTAAGCGGAGATCAGCTTCGTAAAGGCGCCGCCCTCAACGGCATCCAGATCGCCGAACTGATTATCCGATAGAAGCGCACCAACACCGCAAAATTCGAGGCCGGAGCGGACGCCCGCTCCGGCCTCGTTGTTTTTCTGCGCGTTGACGGTCAGTTGCAGGAGCTGGCACCCGTCTCCGGAGGCAACGCGAAGAAGACGACGCCGTTGTTGTTGTTGCATCCCAGCGTCGTCGTTGTCCCGGCGCAGTTTCCGGACGGGAGCGCGGTCGTGATCGAAGACGGAGCGCTCTGAAACTTGGCCAAATCGACCTGCACGAGGAATGTAGCTCCGTTCGATGAACTACCCACGACATTCGCTGCGTAGCCAAGATTGTGAATCGAATCGACCGCAACCGCGTACGGGTCGCCCTGGGTGGCCCATGCGCACCCGTTTGGATCGTTGGGCAACGTTGTCGAAATCGCGGACAGCGCGGCGGCGGTTATCTGGGTCACCGGACTTGACGGCATCGAGATAAGGCTTATGCCGGGGTTCTCGTCCTCAATCAGGAACGCCTGATGGGTAGCCGAGTTGACGGCCGAACCGGCGGTCGCGCTCGGTAATCCGCTGAGCAGCACTGAATTGGGATTGGTCCCTCCTTCGGTCACCGTGCATGAAGATCCCGACCCGGAGAGCATCGAGCCGTTCAGATTAAGAACGGTCGCCGTTCCGTTTTCATTGCTGATCACGACGAGATCGGTCGTGTTGTCGACCGAAGCGCCATCCTGATCGCCGCCCAGGTTCGCGTCCGAAAGCGCACAAGTTCTGCTTCCGGTCACGTCGATTACCTGGGTCTGTCCGGTAGGGCTGTCGTCCGAGGAATCCACCACCTGCTGAGTATTGGGATTGAAGGCGAAGGTCTCGGGATAATTAGCGGGGATCAATGTTCCAAAGGTCTTCGCGACCGGATCGAAGGAAATGAACCCGGTGCACGCGCCGGGCGCCGGACATCCTGTTCCATCGGTTACGCCCAGAATCGCGACGTTGTTGACCGGGTCGAACAGCACCTGCCCGGTATCTCCCGGCTGGCTGTTGCCGGGTATGGTGATCGGCGTCGGAGTCAGAAGCGCGAACGTGTTTTCATCGATCAAATCGACAAAGCCGGTGCCGCTCGAACCGCTGACCACAATCACGATCGCGTCTTTCGCGTCGAGCGCGGTTCCGGTCGGGGAATCCGGATGTCCCAGTATCACCGTTGTCTTGCGCGGATCGGTGGTGTTGGGATCAACGCCCACATCCAAAACCGCCACTCGCGAGTTGGTATCGAAGCCCGGCGGATTAAGAAGCGGCACGAAGGCAAGATGTTTGGTCGGATCCAAGGCAAACAACCCCGAACCGGTGGAACCGACCACGGGGGTCGGCGTAGCGGTCGGCGTCGTGGTAGCGGTGGCCGTCGGCGTGGGTTTCTCGTGTCCTCCGCACTTGGCGCACGGATCGCATGCCGACAACAAGGCCGCGGTTGTGAAAGCAAGCGCCGCGAGCGCAAGCGAGTTAAGAATACGCGATGCCATCTGACTCCTCCCTACGGTCATCGCCCCCCGGAAATACGCCGCAAGCTACATAGAAGCGGTCACTGTTGCAATTGTTCGCCCACGAAAAGTTTTTTTTCTATACCAAATGCTCAGATATCCAAACCTCGGCCGTGCCCCGATCCGCCGCCGCCCTGCTCGTTCATGACCGTTAACCGGCCCTATTTCCAATCACGCCGCGTAATCAGGCATTCGCTCAAGGCATCTTTGGCGAGGCACCGCCACCTTGGATGCCTGACCGGATGGTCGGTCGATTGACACCCGACGCCTCCTTCGCTAACTCTGATGGCACCATAGTGTAGAGCCTTATCGAGAGCGGCGGAGGGACTGGCCCGATGATGCCGCAGCAACCGGCCCGAAAGGGTGCTGGTGCTAACTCCTGCGAGGCCTCTCCGATTGGGGGGTCTTGGAAGATAGGGCGAGAGTTGAAGAACCCTCGTCCTCGCCTGCAGGAAGAGGGTTTTTTTGATGTCCCCATCCGCATCTCCCGAAGGCCCGGAAAAATGCAGTCGCGCGGACGAATATTGATTGTTGGGGTCGGCGGCCTGGGTGTACCGGCCGCGTTCGCCCTCGCTCGCAGCGGTCCCTGCCGGATGACCCTGATCGATCCTGACCCGGTCGAGCTTTCAAATCTGGCTCGGCAGGTTATCTACCGCCAGGACGACCTTGGCAAGCCCAAGACGGAATGCGCCGCGCGGCGAATTCGCGGTCGGTTTCCGAACGTCGAGATCGAGCCGCGCGTAATTGCGCTCGACCCCGACAACGCGCTCGGGTTGGCGCAATCGCACGACTTTATAATCGACGCCACCGACGATCCCGCGGCCAAATTTCTGATCAACGACGCTGCCATCAAGACTCGCCGTCCCTTTGTCTACGGGGGCGTGATCGGGATGACGGGACAGGCGATGACGGTGATTCCCGGAGATACCGCGTGTCTGCGATGCCTGTTCGAAGAGCCGCCCGGGCAAACCGAAGTCGCGTCCTGCCGAGAAGCGGGAATTGTGGGCGCGGTGGCGGGGGTAATCGGCGAAATCCAGGCCGCAGAGGCCCTCGCCTCTCTGTCCCACGCAACTCCGCGCCTGGCGGGACGAATTTTAACCTACGACGCAACGAGGCCGGCTCGATTCAGGACCACGGAAGTACCTGCGCGACCCGGATGCCGATGCGGCGCGTGGATCGGCAAGTCCGCCACGCCGTCCGTTCATCAATAGAGGACCACGATGAGCTACATCACCAATCTGAAGTGCAAGGAGTGTGGACAGGAATATCCGGTGGCGCCGCTTCACGTCTGCGAGACGTGTTTCGGGCCGCTGGAGGTCGGGTACGATTACGCAAAGATCCGCGCCGCCATTTCCCGCGAGAAGATCGAATCACGACCTCGCAATCTCTGGCGCTATCGCGAATTGCTTCCGGTCGACGGCGAAGCGGAGGCGGGACCCCATTCCGGCTTTACTCCCCTGGTACATTGCAAGCGCCTGGGCGCCGAGCTTGGGATGAAGCATCTCTACGTCAAGGACGACACCGTCAATCATCCGACCCTTTCGTACAAGGATCGGGTGGTGTCGGTCGCGATCACCAAAGCGCGCGAATTTGGCTTTACTACCGTGTCGTGCGCGTCAACCGGCAACCTCGCGACGGCTGTCGCCGCGCACGCCGCGCGAGCTGGCCTCAAATGCTTCATCTTCATGCCCGAGGGCGTGGAAGCCGGAAAGATCGTCGGCTCGACCATCTATGGAGCGCAGGTCATCACGATTCGCGGTAACTACGACGACGTCAATCGGCTGTGCAGCGAGATTGCCGACAAGTACGGATGGGCCTTCGTCAATATCAATCTCCGGCCCTACTATACCGAGGGCGCCAAGACCTTCGGCTTTGAAGTAGCCGAGCAACTCGGATGGAAGCTGCCCGACCACATCGTGGTTCCGACCGCTGGCGGCACTATCCTGCCCAAGGTCGCCAAGGCCTTCAAAGAGCTCAAGGAAGTCGGATTGGTCAAAGGGCCAGAGTTCAAAATTTACTCCGCGCAGGCGGCCGGATCCGCACCCGTCATTCACGCGCTGCACAAGGGCGTTGACCTGATCACCCCGGTCAAGCCGGACACCATCGCCAAGTCGATCGCGATTGGCAATCCGGCCGACGGCTACTACGTGCTGCGGGCGGTGCGGGAGTCCGGCGGATGGGGTGACAGTGCGACCGACCCCGAAATAATAGAGGCGATCAAACTGCTCGCGCGCACCGAGGGCATCTTTGCCGAGCCCGCCGGGGGAACCACGCTGGCGGTAGCGCTGAAACTGATCAAGCAGGGACGAATCAAGCCGGACGAAACCACGGTGGTGTCGATAACCGGCAACGGCTACAAGACGCTCGAAGCCGTGGCCGGCGCAATCGAACGGCCTTTCGTGATCGACGCGCGGCTGGGCGAGTTCGATGCGCTGTTCGAGCGGCTTGGCGACGGCAAGCGCGCGGCCGCGTCGGCCTAGGGCGCGCCAAAAAAACGCGCATATTGCGGCGGGGCTGCCGCTTGTTTGGCGGTCCGCCCCGGAATAAGCATCAAGATCCGCTTGATGGAGGTATAGGTTAATCATGGCTGTCCGAGTTCGAGTTCCAACTCCATTGCGCCGGTTCACCGGCGGCGAGGGCGAAGTCCCCGCCGAAGGCTCATCCATCCGCCAGGTGATCGAAGATCTGGAGAAGCGCCATGCCGGAATTCGCGAGCGCCTGCTCGACGACAAGGGCGAAATTCGCCGCTTCGTGAATATCTATCTGAACGGCGACGATGTCCGGTTTCTCGATTCGCTGAACTCCAAGGTCAAGGACGGCGACGACATCTCGATCGTCCCCGCAATCGCGGGCGGAGTCTGACGATCGCTTACGGAGCGGGTTTTGTCGCGTAAATCGGCGAAGAACGGCGCGGATCTCGTCAACCGCGAGGTCGTGCCGACGACCCGCGCATCGAGCGTGCTCGAGCTGATCGGCAACACGCCGCTGCTCGAAATCACGCGGCTGACGCGCGGCCTTTTGCGGCCCGGCGTGCGAATCTTCGCCAAGCTCGAAGGATTCAATCCCGGCGGGTCGGTTAAAGACCGGCCCGCGCGCAAGATGCTCGAGGTCGGACTCAAAAGCGGCGACCTCCGCCCCGGCAAAACCATCATCGACTCGACCTCCGGCAACACCGGCATTGCGCTCGCGATGCTGGGGGCGGTGCTCGGCTATCCGGTCGAGCTGGTGATGGCGGCGAACGTGAGCCGCGAGCGCAAGAAGATAATCGAAGCCTACGGCGCCAAGCCGATTTATTCCGACCCGATGAAAAGTTCCGACGGCGCCATCGAGAAGTGCCGCGAGATCATCCGGGATAATCCCGGCAAATATTTCAAACCCGATCAGTACAACAACGAAGCCAATTCACTTGCGCATTTTGAGACTACCGGACCCGAAATCTGGCAGCAGACCAGAGGACAGGTAACCCACTTCATTGCCGGAATCGGCACCAGCGGCACGGTGATGGGCACCGGCCGCTATCTGAAGTCGCGTAACCCGGAAATACGGATAATCGCGGTCGAGCCCGACGACGAGCTTCATGGCCTCGAAGGGCTCAAGCACATGGCCACCGCGATCGTCCCAGGCATCTACCACGAGAACGAACTCGACCTGAAAATTCCCATCGGGACCGAGGAAGCTTACGAGATGGTGTATGCGCTCGGGCAATCCGAGGGCGTTCTGGTAGGGCAATCGTCAGGGGCGGCGATGGTGGCCGCGCTGAAGATCGCGCGCGACCTGCGCGAGGGATGCATCGTCACCGTATTTCCCGACTTCGGCGACAAATATCTGTCCACCAATCTGTGGATTGGATGGCAGGAATGGCGGCGTGAACGGCTCGCACAGGTTCTCAGCAAATGGAACGCATCCACGAACGTTACTACCTGAGCTATCCCCGCGCGCTTATCAAAGAGCCGATTCTTTACCATCTGGTGAAGAAGTTCGACCTGATTTTTAACATCCGCGGCGCCAGCGTTTCGGAAGAGATGGGGCTGGTTGCCGTCGAGTTCGAGGGAACCCGCGATCAGATCGAGCGCGCAATCGTGTGGCTGAGATCCTCGGGCGTCACTGTCGAACCGATCGAAAAAAACGTCATCGAATAGCGACCGTCCCCGCACAGGCAAGGGCGATCCCCTGGCGGATGATTGGCATGCCTCTGACCTCCGAGCAGATCGAACGCTACAGCCGCCAGATCATCGTGCCCGGCATCGGCGGAATCGCGCAGGAACGTCTGCTCGCGTCGCGCCTGCTCCTCGCGGGCGACATGCGCGACGTCGAGACCGTCCTTTCATACCTGGTCGGCGCCGGAGTCGGCAGAATTGAGGTCGTGTGTGCGCGGGATGACGTCGATTTCAGCGAAATTGCGTCATCGATGCGCGCGCTGAATGCCGATTCGCACGTGACCCCTTTTCGTGACACGCCGGCGGCACCCGACGCCGTGCTGGCGATTGCCGGAAGCAGATCCGCGCTCGCGCTGATCGCACCACTCACCACGCGGTTCAAACGCGCCCCCTGGGTGGCGGCACGCCTCGATGATCGCCCGTGTATCGCCGTGTTGCCGGCGCCGCCACCCTGCCCCCGATGCGCTCGCGATGTGTTCGTCGCGGCATTCAGAAGCCGCGCGGAAACCGCGGACGCCGTCGCGATGGCGGCAGCCGGCGAAGCCCTCAAGATGCTCGCGGGATACGGAGAAAAGCCGGGTCCCGCTTTGATAGAGTTTGATGACTATAATTCGCTGTCGCGCGAAATTTTGCCCGACCCGGGATGCGATTGCGGGGCGAAAGGAACCTAGCCTGTATGTCCGCTTCGTTGTGGCTGTTTGATTTCGACAATACCCTGGCGCGACTCGAACCCGTGGTCGATTGGGCCGCGAGCCGCCGCGAATTGGAACCGATGTTGCGGGCGGCGGGCGCTCCGGAGCCGCTCTTCGAGCGGTTTCCAAAAGGAAACCTCCTGCTTTACGACGCCTACCGAGCGCATCTCGGCGGACTGGTGCGCCGCGATGGCGGTGAGCATTCAGCTATTCTGCGCCAGGCGTCCGCGATTATCGAAAAGTACGAGCTTCTAGGCGTCGATCGAGCCGAGCCTCTGGAAGGCGCCATCAGCCTCCTGTCGTCGCTGTGCGATGGAGGCCGGATGGTCGGTATCGTTACCTCGAACTCCTCGCGCACAGTCAAGCGGTGGCTGGAGGTGAACCGCGCAAGTGAACTCGTCAAGCTCGTGGTTGGCCGGGATTCCCTGCTTCCCCTCAAGCCCGCTCCCGATACGCTGGTCGAGGCCCTGAAGATCTCGGCAGTGAAGGCGAGCGACGCAAGTTATGTTGGCGACACGGTCAACGACTACCACGCGGCATCCGCTGCGGGAGTCAGTTTTTATGGTGTTGCCGTTTCGGACAGCGCTCGCGATGCGTTAATTCGGGCCGGAGCGGCGATGGTCTTTGCGTCGCCATCGGCACTTGCGATTCACCTGGCCCCCGACTTCTCGAGTTCGGCTCCAACGCCGAGAAGCGAAACTTAGCCGAAGGCCCGAATCCCGATTTTTGCCTTGTATGCTTAATCCCGATTAAGTAACTTGGGTAGCTCGACAAGTAATCTATTGCTCAGGGGAGACGTTTCTAATCCACAATGGACGAAGGATTTACTCTTTGGTTCACAGGACTTTCAGGAGCCGGCAAATCTACGCTTGCCAATCTGGCCGCCGAGGAGCTCCGCCGGCGCAGCCATAGGGTCGAGATTCTCGACGGCGACGAGGTCCGCATGAATCTGTCCAAGGGCCTCGGTTTTTCCAAGGAAGACCGCGACACCAACATAAGGCGCATCGGCTACGTCTGCAATTTGCTGGCGCGCAACGGCGTGATCGCGATCTCGGCGGCTATTTCGCCGTATCGCGATGTGCGCGACGAGATCCGGCGAAATCATCGGCGGTTCTTTGAAGTTTACATGAAGTGTTCGATTGAAAAGCTGAGCGAGCGCGACGTGAAAGGGCTCTACAGAAAGGCGCTCGCGGGCGAGATCAAGAACTTCACCGGCATTTCCGACCCCTACGAAGAACCACTCAGCCCCGAACTCGTAATCGACAGCGGGCTCGAACGCGTGGAGGACAGTCTCCAGAAACTGATCGGGACCCTTGAAGCGATGAAATACATCCGCAACGGAGCAGGCCGATGAGCGTGCGCGACGATGCAATCACGGCTCACGGGGGCGGTGAACTGGTCGATGCCAAGGCGCCGGAATCCGAACGCGCCTCGCTCAAGGCGCGGGCGGCTTCGCTGGCGGCGGTGAAGTTGAGCGCGCGAGACCTGGCCGACCTCGAGATGATCGCCTCGGGCGCATTCTCACCGCTCACGGGTTTCATGGGCGAGGCCGACTACGTCCGAAGCCGCGACGAGATGCGGCTGGCTTCGGGGGTGCCGTGGTCGATACCGATCACTCTGGGCGTCGATGAAGCTACGGCGCGTTCGCTGAAAACCGGAACCGACGTCGCGCTCGTCAACGATAGCGGACAAGGGCTCGCAATCCTGAAGCTAGACGAAATCTACAGAGTCGATCGCGTTCGCGAGGCGCAGGCGGTGTTCGGAACGGCCGAAGACGCGCATCCGGGCGCAAAGAACGTGACCTCAACTCCGCCCTGGTGCCTGGGCGGAAAGGTCGTCCTGTTCGAGGAAATTCCCGGCCGCACGTTTCTGGAATATCGCCTCGAACCGCGGCAGACGCGGGCGGCGTTTCGCGAGCGCGGATGGAAAAAAATCGTCGCCTTCCAGACTCGCAACCCAACCCATCGCGCCCACGAATACATCCAGAAGGCTGCCTTGGAAGTATGCGACGGCCTGCTGCTGCATCCGCTGGTCGGCGAGACCAAGGGCGATGATGTCCCGGCGGCAATCCGGATGGAGACCTACAAGGTCCTCCTCGAACTCTACTATCCCAAAAATCGCGCGATGCTTTCGGTGATGCCGGCTCATATGCGCTACGGCGGACCGCGTGAAGCCATTCTTCACGCGATCGTCCGGCGCAACTACGGATGCACCCATTTCATCGTGGGACGCGACCACGCCGGTGTCGGAAACTACTACGGAACCTACGATGCGCAGAAGATGTTCGAGCGGTTCAGCGCGGCCGAACTGGGCATCACGCCCCTGATGTTCGAGAACACCTTCTGGTGCAACAAGTGCCTGTCGATGGCGTCGTACAAGACCTGTCCGCACACGGACGCCGATCGGCTGCTGCTTTCGGGCACCAAGGTCCGCGAGATGCTGCGTGCGGGACAGGCGCCGCCGCCCGAGTTCACGCGCCCGGAACTGGCCGCGATTCTGGTCCGCGCGATGCGCGAGGCTAAATAGCAGCGAGCCGGCGCCGCGTCTTCCTACATTCGCGCCGCTTGCGCTCTGGCGGCGCGCCGAGCCCGTTCCGGGTCGCCCGACCAGGTCCACGCGACCGCGGTGCGGCTCACGCCGACCAGCACGCCGAGGAACTGGGTCGGATGGATAAACATCTCGGCGGCGCCGGCTTCGTCGCGCCGCCAGATGTTGGCCTTCGACCCGGTCGCCTCAATCCGCCTCGCAATCTCGCTCACATCGTCGGTCTCGACAAAAAACATATAGAGCGAATCGCCGCGTTTGCGATGAAACCGGCCCATCGCGAGATCGCCGCTCGTAATCTCGGCGATCTCGATTCGGTCCAGCCGCGACGGCGAATCGAACATCGTGAGCGTGCCCGTGTAACCGAAGTCCTTGCTCTCAATCGGCACAAACTTCGAGGAATCAAGCCCGAATAGTTTCGCGTATCTCTCCGACGCGGCCCGCCAGTCGCCGACCACGTTGGTGACCTCGTAGATCCACTTGATCGATCCGACCGGAGCCCGCTCGTGTTTGACGCTGATAACCGTGCGCATCCCGAAGGTTGCGGCCGGGTCCACAAACAACTGGCCTGACGCGCGCTGGAACTTCACGCCCTGCCCTTCGAGATGGCGCGCGGCAGCGTCCAGATCCTCGACGGAAAATCCGGCCGCGAACAACCCCTGCCCCCAATGGTCGATGAAATCGCGCGCCGGACCCGCGCCGTTCGGCTGAATCAGCTCGATCAGGCTTGAGCCCGCCTGCATCGTCGAGCGAAGCGCGGCGATCGGCGCGACCTCATCGCGTTTCGCGGGTTCCGCGCCGAAAACCGCGGCCGCGACTGTTTCGGCGGCGTCGATGTCCTTGACCGCAATCTGCACCCGGTCCACACGTTTCAGCATCGCCGTGGCTCCTTGATTCGACCGCGGCGCGTCATCGCCGCGAAATTCAGGGCATTCCGAGGGGTGCGCATGCGAGAAATCGCCCCGCGCGGGTTTCCCTACTGCAATGGCGGCTCGTCGTCTTCAGGCTGCATCACCGGCGAGCCGTGATGCAGAACCATCAGCCAGCGATGGCCGGCGCGCTCGAACACGTTGGTGGCAAGGACCTGCGATTTCGAGATTCCGTCGTAGCCGCGTTGCGTGAGGTTTTCCTCGACAATCACCACCGCCAGGTCGCCGCTGATCATGACCTCGATATCGCCGAGCTCGAACTTCATCTCGAACGCGCTTTCAAAAATCCGCTCCCAGCTCGTCATCACCGGCCCCCATCCGAGCAGCTTGCGCCATCCCGGATGGATGCAGACGATGCGCGGATCCTGGAGCCAGACCGACTCCATCTTGCCGACATCAAGGCTCTCGAACGCCTCGTAGAAAGCGCGATTGGCCGCCACCACTGAATCGCGATCGTTCATTGCCGCACCAACAGCGTATTGTTTGTTATGCTGCCCCGCCAGAGCCGCGATCACGCCCCTTGCGACGCCATCCGGCCCGCCAGCGCGGCGCCTGAAGCGTGGTGGGCGATCACGTCGCCGACGAGCTCCGCAATCTTCACGGCGGCTTGCGCGATGCGAAGGCCGCCGGGATGGATGTTCGAGATTACGGTGCGGTCCGGCTCCATCGAGCTCAGGCGCGGACGCCATATAACGTAAGCGCTAAGGCTCTCGGCCGTGGCCAGCCCCGGCCGCTCGCCGATAATCATCACGATTACGTCGGGTCGTACGATCTCGCCGATGTGGTCCTGAATTCGGACGCGAGCGTTGCGGACAAACACCGGCGGGAGCACGCGGCACGATCTGCGAAGCCGCCCGGTCAGGGCGCGCATCAGCGCTGGTCCATGCGCGCGCACCGCGGCGCACGAAAGCCCGTCGCCCACGCATAGCATCACCGCCGGCATCCCGGCTTTGCCGGCCGGACGAAGCCGTTTCAACCGCGCCGCGTCCGCGGCCGCAAGCCGCCGCCCCAGTTCAGGGCACAGAAGATAGGTCTCGCGCGATTCGGCCTGGCTGTGAACCTCGATCATGCCGTGACGCCTGGCCCACTCGGCCGGAAGCTCGATGCGAACCGCATCGACCGCGCGAGCGTGATCCGCGCGAAAGGCCAGCATCGCGCGCGTGGTGTAACGCACTCCCGCGCGGCCCACCGCGAGCCTCGCCGGGGTAGCGAGGGCCATTTTGTGAAAATCGTCAGTGGGAGCCTTCATTGTCCGCGCCTCGCGGACTCGTCGGTGCGCACGATCGGATCGCATCGGAGGCCGACTTCTCTACGCATTTGCGCGCTCCATCAAAATCCCAGCGTCGCCGGCGCGCGCGGTCAGGCCGCCGCGAAACAGTATTCCGCGCTCTTCGCACCATCGCTCGAATTCCGGCGCGGGCCTGAGGTTCAGCACGGCGCGCAGCGCGGCCGCGTCGTGGTAGCTCGTGCACTGATACGAGAGCATCACATCGTCGCCCATCGGCACCGCCATGAAGTAGTTGCATCCCGCCGATGCGAGCAGCACGGCGAGATTTTCGCAGTCGTTCTGATCCGCGCGCGCATGGTTCGTGTAGCATGCGTCGGCGCCGTGCGGCACGCCCAGCAGCTTCCCCATCAGATGGTCTTCGAGGCCCGCGCGCGTGATCTGCTTCGCGTCGTAGAGATACTCCGGACCGATAAAGCCGACAACGGTGTTGACCAGCAGTGGAGAATAGCGGCGCGCAAGCCCGTAGCATCGCGCCTCCAGCGTGACCTGGTCCGCGCCCTCGTGCGCGTTCGCCGAAAGCTCGGAGCCCTGCCCGGTCTCGAAGTACATCAGGTTGGGGGCCTGGAGCGCGCCGCGCTCGCGGATGGCCGCGGCGCCTTCATCGAGCATCGAGACGGTGATGCCGAAGCCGGCGTTGGCTTTTTCGGTCCCGGCCAGGCTCTGAAACAGGATGTCGATGGGAGCGCCGCTCTCAAGCGCGCGCATCTGGGTCGTGATATGTCCCAGCACGCAGTTCTGCGTGGGAACGCCGGTGCGCGCGATGATCTCCGCGGTGAGCTCGAGCAGGCGGCGAAGATTGTCGGGCTCGTCGATGCAGGGGTTTATGCCGATGAGCGCGTCGCCGCATCCGTAGGCCAGGCCTTCATAGATCGCGGCCGCGATTCCGTCGAGATCGTCGCGGGGATGATTCGGCTGCAGGCGAGTCGAAAGCCGGCCGCGAAGGCCAACCGTGGTTCGCGCCCTGCTTATCACGCGAATCTTCGATGCGATCGCGATCAAGTCCAGATTCGAGCAGAGCTTCGCGACCGCGGCGGCGCATTCCGCCGTGAGTCCGCGTCCCGCCGCCTCGATCTGATCTCCGGTCGTGGCGTCATCCAGCAGCCATTCGCGCAACTCGCCGATGCTCGTGTTCCTGCGCCGGGCGAATTCGCCGGCGTCGATTCCGTCGTCAATCACGCGCGTGACCTGGTCGCGCTCGTACGGCACCACGGGATGGTTTCGGAGATCGTTGACGGTGAGATCGGCCAGAACCATCTTCGCCGCGACCCGTTCCTGCTCGCTGCGCGCCGCGATACCGGCCAGCTCGTCTCCCGAGCGCGCTTCGTTGGCACGAGCCAGCACCTCGCGCACCGTGCCGAACCGGTAAGTCTTGCCGAACAGGCGCGTGGAGAGCTTCATCGTGGATTAGAAATGAAAGACGCGCACGGCCACGATTGCGCCGCCACGCCATTCGATAAGCTCGAGGACATGGGCGGGACCCGTCGAGTCGAGGTTTGAATGGCGCAGGTGTTCGACCGCCGCCCTGTCGCCCGATTCGGTGACCGTGAGCAGGTCGAAGCGCAGCCAGGTGAAGCGGGCGAACCCCGCGCGAGCGTATTCGGCTATCTCAGCGGCTCCGCGCAATTCCGAGCGGCCCAGTTCAGGCCGGATCGTGGCGACCCTTGCGCTTGCGTGAGTTGCATCGGGCTCATACAGCGCCGCCACGCGATCGGGATCGCGGCTTTCCCATGCGGCCTTCCAGGCGAGCACTCGTTCACTGGCGGCAACATCCGGCATCGGTCCGAGTTTGCGCCATTTTACGGGCATGAGGAAAGCGCTCCAGTCGCGCCCGTTAAAGGAGACAGCGCGGCTCCAGCAGCGGGCGACTACCGTTCCGTCTGGCGGCGGCGCGCGGAATGCCGTCGCGTTCAGCGCCGCGCCGGGATGATTGGCAGCGTTACATGCGAGGCAAAGTTGCGTTCATGCAGCACCGTTTGCATCGCCGGCCTCACTTCCGCGTCCGCGAATTGAGCGCGTCCGGTGTTCGGATTGCGATCGAAGCGCGGAAAATTCGACGAGCTGATTTCAATCCGGATGCGATGGCCCGCCTTGAACACGTTCGACGTGTTCCAGAGATCGATCTTGAATTCCGCGGCCTTCCCCGGCTCGAGCATCTTCTCTTCCGACCGCGATTCGCGAAAGCGCGCCCGGATGATTCCGTCCGTGAGATTCAACGCCGTTCCGCACGGGCTTACATCGACCAGCTTCGCCGTGAAGTCGGTGTCGGGCGCCGATGATGCCGCATATAGCGTCACCGTCACGGGACCGGTCACTTCAACATCCTCAGCGAGCGGCTCCGTCGAATAGACCAGAACGTCGGCGCGATGCTCGACGGCGGCCTGGTCGAAAGCGCCGCCCTGCAACGCGCCCGGATAGCAGCATAGTCCGCCGCCAACCGTCGGCACCGGGTCGTTGGGGTTGTACAGGAAATGATCGGGAGGCTCGCCGCCGGGAGTTTCGGTAGAGAGCGCGCCGTCGCCGTACATGCTGTTGGCGCGCCCGCGGCTGTGGAAGTAGTAGCGGCGAAACTCGGTGCCGGGTATCGGCCATTCCCGCTCGTCGCGCCATCGATTGATGCCCATCACGAAGATGCGCACCCGCGCCGTTGGCCCGGCGTCCTTGCCCTTGAGGTGCTGATCGAAGAAGCGCAGTTGCGCGCCGTCGATGTCGGCCGACACCGCGCCGGTCTGGTAGCCGAAATCGACCGCTCCCACGAGGTTCTGAAACGGCACCGCGTGGCTCCACGGACCCACGATCAGGCGCTGGCCGGCGCGAGCGATGTCGGAAGCACCTCGCGCGCGCATCCCGAGAAAATTGCGCAGCGTGCCGCCCTGAAAGATGTCGTACCATCCGCCGATGTTCAGCGCGGGAACGCCAATCTGCGCGTGATGCTCCTCGATGCAGAGCTTGCGCCAGTAGTCATCGAACGAGGGATGGGCGAGCCAATCGAAGAAGTATGGCGCGCCGGCGCGGAACATCGGAAAGTCGCGCAGCGGCAAATGCTTCATCGCCTCCATCATCGTGTCGATCGACCCGATGGTGCGGCCCAGTTCCTCCGCCGCCGCCTGGTTTTTTGCGCGGTCGCGCAGCAAGGTGGGCGGCGCCAGCGCGCCCATCGTCCAGCTCACATTGAAGAACAGCGAAAAAGCTCCGCCCTGGTAAGTCCATCCGTCGTGATAGTCGCTCGCCGTGATCGAGGGGACCATTGCCTTGAGGCTGGGCGGCGCCTGGGTCGCGGCAAGCCACTGGGTGGCTCCCATGTACGATGCGCCGTAGGTGCCGACTTTTCCGTCCGACCACGGCTGGCGAGCGGCCCATTCGATCGTGTCATAGCCATCGCGCGCCTCCACGGTGAAGCAATCGAACACGCCGTCGGAAGCGAACCGGCCGCGGCAATCCTGGACCATCACGTTGTACCCCGCCTCGGCCGCGCGGACCGCATCCAGCGTCATCGCGAACACCATCGGCATCGCCTTGTTGTACGGCGTCCGATTCAGGAGCACGGGGAGCTTTTCGGGGGTGTCGGGCCGATAAAGGTCAGCGCGCAGGACCGTCCCGTCGCGCATCGGCACTTCGATGTTTTTTTCGACGACAATTCGTGGCATCGCTCGGTCACCTCGCCTCGTGGAATCCGCAGACCTTGCAGATTTACACAGATCGAGGGCGAAGGGTTAGGTTTTTTAGTCCGCGAAATCTGCGTAATCTGCGGATGATGTTTGCGCGGAGAATGTTCATGGTCGCGGCGGCGATGCTGATCGCTTCGGCCGCGGGCGCCGCCGCCACCGGCACGCTCAAGCTCGACGTCCTTGGCGATATCGGATCGGGAGCCGAGAATGCCGCTCAGGTCATTGGCGCGAACGGCCACGTGGCGGGCGAGATTAAGCCTGGTTCCTCGATCGCGCTCCCGCCCGGCGACTACCGGCTGGTACTTCCGATTGTCGGCGGCAAAATTTCCCGGGACGATGTGCATATCGAGGCCGGCCGCACTCGCACGATAATGTTCGACAACGCCGCGGTGCTGGAAGTCAACGTCAAAGACCGCAACGGCAAGGACCCCGGCTTCGGCGTAACCGTCACCTCCTCATCACCGCCTCACCAGAAAATCCTGAACTTCAATACCGGCGAAAAATACCTGTTCGCTCCGATGCAGGTGGATGTGCATGTCGATGCGCCGCCGCAGGGCTACGACTGGAGCCGTATCGAGTTGAAACCGGGCCAGCGCGCGCGGCTCTCTCTGGGCGAAGTTGTGCCGGGGGAACTGGACGTGCAAACGGTCCTGCGCGGAGCCTCGATCGATGATGCGACGCGAGTAATCGTCTTTCGCGCCGGCACTCAAAGCCGCGTGGCCGAAAGTCCCCCCGGTACCGGCCATAGCTTTAAGCTTGACCCGGGAGACTATGATGTCTATGTCGAGAACACCTCCGGCAAAGGACGGCCGACAACCGGCGTGCCCGGAGTGCATCTGGACGGCGGGGCAAAAGTCGAGAAAACCGTTCCGATGGATTGAGGAGAAAGCGAGATATCGATGGCAAGCGAACGGCAGCGCGAGATCAAGCGGCGGCGCAAGCGCCGCGAGAAGAGAATGAAGGCACGAGTCCGCGAGGCGCGCAAACAAAAGAAAAAACGCGCCTGACGCCGACTGGCCGCACGCAAACATACTTCGCGACAGCCGGGCGCGCGCCCTTCTGCCGCAAGGGAGAATTATTCCATGGCGTACGAAACAATCCTCTACGAAGTCTCCAACGAGATCGCCACGATCACCCTCAATCGCCCGGCCAAGATGAACGCGTACACCGCGCAGATGGGGCATGAAATCGCGCAGGCGATGCTGCGCGCGGATGCCGACCGCGACGCCCGCGTCATCATCATGACCGGCGCGGGCGAACGGGCATTCTGCGCCGGCGCCGACATGAGCATGTTCGCCTCCAACATCAAGGCGCGCGAGCAGAACGAAAGCGTCGAAGAGGGACGCGGCGGCGGCATCTCGCTCCCCTTCATCATGCGCAACCTCTCCAAGCCCACCATTGCCGCGATCAACGGCTATGCGCTCGGAGTCGGATGCACCATGACGCTGCTGTTCGACGTCCGCATCGCTTCCGACAACGCGAAAATGGGCGTCATCTTTCCCCGAGTCGGCTTGATGAGCGAACTGGGTTCCAGCTACCTGATGCCGCGCCTGATCGGACTTTCCAAAACCGCGGAGATGATGCTCACCGGGCGCCAGTACAGCGCTCAGGATTGCCTTGCGATGGGACTGGTCAGCTCCGTCGTTCCCGCTCCCCTGCTGATGGGCGAAGCGCATGAGCTCGCAAACGACATGCTGCAATGCTCGCCATTCTCACTCGCGCTGACCCGCAAGGCCCTCTACCAGGGATTGGATGGGACGCTGGAGACGGCGATGCAATTCGAAGGGTTCGCGCTCGAGAAATGTTACGTATCGCCTGAGCACAAGGAGTACGTGACGGCATTTCTCGAGAAGCGCAAGCCCGACTTCGGCAAGCTCAAGAAGTAGCGCCACCGGCGGCTCTCTCCGCCGCTTGACCGGTTTTGATCTTGGGGCTAATTAATATGCTACTTAGTTTGTCTCATTTATCACAAATGCCTTGGTCGCCGAGGTTGAACAATCCCGGCTCCAGGCTCAAATTTGGGTAGCAAACTCTGAAGATCGGCCGCGCAGCCGAATTGCCTTCGATCCGAACTTCGGCCGCGCGGCATCAAAATTCGAAAGGCAGGTACAGGTACGATGGCGCTTCATATCGGCAGTGTTGCTCCGGATTTTACCCAGGAGTCGACGGAAGGAACGATCAAGTTTCACGACTGGATCGGCAACCAGTGGGCCATTCTTTTCTCCCATCCCAAAGACTTCACCCCGGTTTGCACGACCGAGCTCGGTCGGGTCGCCAAGCTCAAACCTGAATTCGACCGGCGCGGAATCAAGGCGATCGGCGTCAGCGTTGACGACGTCGAGTCCCATAAGAAGTGGATCAAGGACATCGAAGAAACCCAGCACGTGAAGATGAACTTCCCGATCCTGGGCGAAGCCGACAAGAAGGTGTCCAGGCTCTACGACATGATCCATCCGGAGTGGAACGACACGCTGACGGTCCGCTCGGTGTTCGTGATCGACAACAACAAGAAGATCCGGCTGATCATCACCTATCCTGCCAGCACCGGCCGCAACTTCGACGAGATTCTTCGCGCGGTCGATTCTCTGCAGCTCACCGACAAATACTCGGTGGCGACGCCGGTGGATTGGAAGCATGGCGACGACTGCATCATCGTGCCCTCGCTCACCGATCCGAAGGTTATCAAGGAGAAGTTCCCGAAGGGTTTCAAGGAACTGAAGCCGTATCTGCGGCTGACGCCGGACCCTTCCAAGTAATCAGCGCTCGATTGGAACGCGAAGACCCCGGCTCGTCAAACCGAGCCGGGGTTTCTTTCTTTTGCGGACGCGCTCGGCATGCCTCCTCAAGCGGGCAAGGCGAAGATCAAAAGCCCTGGAAGTTGCGTTGACATGCATGCGAAGGCGCCGGAGAATTGATCGGATATGGCGAGAATTACAGTAGAAGATTGCCTCGACAAAATCCCGAACCGCTTTGAGCTGGTGCTCGGAGCCGCCAAACGCGCCAAACAACTGCTCAAGGGCGCTCGCCCGCTCGTGGAGAGCGACAACAAGGAAGTGGTAACGGCGCTGCGCGAGATCGCCGCCGCCAAGGTGACTCTCGAGGCTCCGAAACCGCAGGGAGAGTAGTCCTTTCGGAGTCCGTGCCGTTTTCCGAGTGGCAGCGCAAGATCGCGCTATCCTGCTCGTACCAATTCGCGCGGCGAATCCCTGAATTCGCGCGCACCCGGTCCAATGGCCCGCAAGGCTGGCAACACCAATCGCACCAGGCCGAGCAGATCGCCCAAGCGCGCTGCGGCGCCCCGAAAACCCGATCGCTCGCCCGAGGATACTGCCGCGCTGGATGAAACCTCGGCCGTTGAGATCGCGGACTTTCATCCCATCGAAACCGACGTATCCGAGCCTCTCGAACCCGATCGCGAGGAGGCCGATCTCGCGCAGGAAGAGGTCTCCGAATCGGCGCCCGCTGGCGACGAAACGGGAGCGCTGGTTCCGTTCGACCCTCTAAGCCGCTATCTCGCCGAAATTCGCCGCTTTCCGCTTCTGAGCCGCGAGGAAGAGGTCGAAATCGCCAAACGCTACCATCGCGATCACGACCCCGAGGATGCGTTCCGGCTGGTCACGGCCAATCTCCGGCTGGTGGTAAAAATCGCCCTTGAATTCGCCCGCGCGTCGAAGAACGTCCTTGACCTGATCCAGGAGGGCAACGTCGGCCTGATGGAAGCGGTAAAGAACTTCGACCCTTACCGCGGAATCCGTTTCCCCTCTTATGCCGTATGGTGGGTGCGCGCTTACATCTATCGCTACCTGATCAACAATTGGCGCCTGGTGAAGATCGGCACCACGCAGGCGCAGCGCAAATTGTTTTTCAACCTCCGCAAGGAGAGTGAACGGCTCGAAGCCCAGGGCTTTCGTCCGGAGCCCAAACTGCTGGCCCAGAGGATGGGCGTGAAAGAGAGCGAGGTGCGCGAGATGCAGGATCGGCTGTCCCAGAGCGAAGTTTCGCTCGATCAGCCAGTCGGCCAGGCCGAAGATGCGGCGCTGGTCGATGTCCTGCCCGACGATTCCCGCAATCCCGAGGAAGCGGCCGCTGCCGACGAATGGCGCAACTTCGCGCGAGAAAAAGTGGACGAGTTCGCCGCGACGCTGAGAGACAAGGAGCTCGAAATCTTCAGGAGCAGGCTGCTCACCGATGAACCCGCAACTCTGCAGGAAATCGGCGAGCGATTCGGAATCAGCCGCGAGCGCGTCCGGCAAATCGAGACCCGGCTCAAAAACCGGCTGCGCGACTTCATCCGCGGCAAGGCCGCCGATATCGACGAGGCTACCTGAACCACCAGGCCCGCCGGGATTCAGCCCCGCGGGTTCGATCCGCATCCGAGGAAGCGCGCCGCCTTGCCGCCTCCTCACTCTCACGCGATAATGCGTGCGAGTCCGATGCGGGATCGTACTTGCGCGCTGGTCGTGATTGGGAACGAAATCCTGTCCGGCAAGGTACAGGACTCGAACGCCTATTTCGCCGCGCGCGAGTTGCGCAAGCTCGGCGTCGCCCTCCAGCGCGTCGTCGTTATCCCGGACGAAGTCCCGACGATTGCCGAAGAAGTCGCACGATGCTCCGCGAACTTCGACATCGTGATCACCTCCGGAGGAGTCGGACCGACTCACGACGACCTGACGATGGAAGGAGTGGCGGCCGCCTTCAAGCGCAAAATCGTGATCCATCCCGAGCTGGAACGCCTGATTCGCGCTCACTATATCGGCAAAATCAACGCGGCCGGACTCAAGATGGCTGAAGTTCCCGAGGGCGCGATCCTTAACGAGGCCGGCGATATTCGCTTTCCCACGGTCCAAATCGAAAATGTGTACGTGCTGCCCGGTATCCCGCAGCTATTCGAAGCCAAGCTGAATGCGCTCAAGCCGAGATTCGCCGCCGACCCCTACTTCATGCGCGCCATCTACACCAGCGCGACCGAGGGCGTCATCGCCGAGCATCTGAACGCCTGCCTGGTGCAATTTCCGGAATTGATGCTGGGGTCGTATCCGCGAATCGGCAATCCCGAGTATCGGGTAAAGCTCACGCTCGAGTCGAAAAACGCCGAATATCTGGATCGGGCATTTCGCCATCTTTTGTCACTTTTACCGAAAGACACGGTGGTCAAAATCGAGTAGGATTAACGGCAAGCGGGGTTGGAGGAGGAAGGACGATGGTATTTCGTTCACGGTTTGCGGTGGCCGCTCTCGCCGCGGTCTTCGTGTTTTCCCTTACAGGCAGCGTTCTGGCGCAGGATGCGTCGGGGACGGCCGCACAGGCATCGAGCAGCAGCGGGCCCACCCAGGTTCCGCAACCTGAATCCGGTGTCAACTGGCCGGGCGCCGGGTACGGCGCGGCTGCTCTGTTCGGCAATGTGCTCTACATTCCCGCCAAGCTCGTGTACGCGATTCTGGGCGGGCTGATCGGCGGCGGAACCTGGCTTGTAACCGCCGGCAACACCCAGGCCGCGGACACGGTATGGCGCAGCGCGCTCGGAGGAGACTACGTGCTCACTCCGCAGATGGTCGCGGGCGAACAGCCGATCAATTTCAGCGGTCCGACGGAGGTGCCTCCACCTGCGCCGCCCGCGGACTCGACCGCATCCGCAGCGGGCAGCGGCAGCGTGCAGCCTATCGCGCCGATCCCGCCGGCCCCGGCAGCATCGCCCGCCTCTTCGGCATCGAATGCCGGCGGAGCGCGCCCTCTGGATTCCGGCAGCGGCCCGGTGCACCCATCCAGCAGCAGCATCGAATGATGATTCGTAAATGATGATCCGGCTGGAGCGCCGCGATGGCGAGGCTCCAGCCGGTCTTTGGACTATCGATGAAAACAGCGCGCTTCCTCTGGAAATCGACTTGAACGACCTGCCGTAACGCAAGAAGTTTCTTGCGCGACGAGTTGAAGGCCGAACTCGACGAGCGGGATTACGCGAAGAATCCCCTCAACGCCGCCGAGTTGAACGACCTTTTCAAGGGCCGCGACCCTCGCGACTTCCTCAATCCAAAGAGCCCCGCCTTCAAAGCGATGGGGCTTAAGGGCAAGTCGCTCACCGCCGAGCAGGCAATCAAGCTGATGGCCAACGAGCCGAACTTGATCAAGCGCCCGCTGGTGATTGCCGGCCGGGAGATCGTCGCCGGCTTCGATCGCGATCGCCTGAAGCAGCTTCTGAAATAAAGAAAACCGCTTTTGCCGCGGTCTCCTTTGGCTTTGCCGTGGCGCCGTGAGAAGCCCGTAGTCAGCGGTTTCTCTTCGCAACGGTTGATGCTACGACCGGGGGCGAGGTGATTATTATGTCCTTTTCGAAAGAGCTGTTTTTCGCGCCGGCCAGCAAGCTAGTCGCGATGCTCCGATCGCGCGAGGTTTCGGCATCGGAATTGACCGGTCAATTCTTCACGCGAATCGATGCGCTCAACCCCGGATTGAACGCGATTGTCACGCTGGCCAGGGATCGCGCTACCCGCGAAGCCGCCGAGTCCGACCGGCGGCTGGCACGCCAGGGCGAGGCGCGCCCGCTTGAAGGCCTGCCGATTACGATCAAGGACTCGATAATCACCGAAGGATTGCGCTCCACCTGGGGCATGAAGATTTTCGCCGAGTACTACGGCGATAGCGATGCGCCGGTGGTGGCGCGGCTGCGCAACGCGGGCGCGATTGTTATCGGCAAAACCAACACGCCCGAAATGACCCTGGACTACGACTGCGATAATCCTTTGTTCGGGCCCACCAAAAATCCGTGGAATCGCTCTCGCGTTCCCGGCGGATCGAGCGGAGGCGAGGCCGCGGCGATCGCGGCGGGAATGTCGCCACTTGGGATAGGTTCCGACTACGGCGGGTCAATCCGCGTCCCATCTCATTTCTGCGGGATCGCGGGACTGAAGCCGAGCTGGGGCACGATTCCGCTGACGGGCCACATGCCGCCGGGACCGGCCGCGCCGCTCCCGATTGCGCACATGGCGACCTTGGGGCCGATGGCGCGCTACGTCGACGACCTGACCCTCGCTTACAATATCGTGAAGGGCCCCCATTGGAGCACGCCCTACACCGCCCCCACGCCCGAGGCGCATCCGGAGCGTATCGATGTCAAAACGCTGCGATGCGCGTTCTTCACCGCGTGCGACGGCGCAGTGCCGGTAGCGCGCGATGTGCGCGCCGCAACCGAACGCGCCGCTCGGGCGCTGTCCCGAGTCGGCGTGAAGGTCGAGGAGGCTCAGCCTCCCATCCAGGAAGCCGCCAGGCTGTGGGCGGCGTATGCGATGGCCGATGGCGGCGAACTGCTGCCGGGCGTGATGGGCGACAAGATAAACCTCTCGCGCGAGCGGCTGCGCAACGGACTGCTCGCACCCACGGAGGTTAAATCGGCCACGGAATTTTTGCTGACCGCAATCGCGCGCGACACGTTCAGGGTCGAACTCGCCAAATTCATGGAACGATACCCGATCCTGATCTGCCCGCCGTTTTGCTGCACCGCTTTCGAGGAAGGCGGCACCGTGGTGAATATCGACGGGCAGGAGTTTCCGCTGTTTACGGCGAACTGGCCGGCATTGTTCGGCAACTGCGCGGGACTCCCCGGCGTTGTGGTTCCTGCCGGGCGCGACAGCCAGGGATTGCCTTCGGGCGTGCAAATAGTTGCGCGCGCCTTCGCCGAGGAAGAAGCGCTGGCAATCGCAAGAGTGCTGGAACAGGAACTGGGAGGATTCGAGAATCCTCCGGTTTGATGAGAAAACCATCCGCGGACTGCGCGCCGATACGCGCAGTCCGCGGATTTGATGCTACGCGAGCTTTTCGATCTTTTCGCCGTCGCGGTTGCCGTCGGGCGTGGCGCGCTCGACACGCTCACCGCGCGAGCTGCGTTCGCGCTCGGCCCGCTCGCCGCGGCCGGCCTTCACGGCGCCGTTGGTGTGCGTCAGGACTTCGATAAACTTGCGCACGGCGGGCGACAACTCGCGGCCGCGCTTGTAGATGATCGCAAGCGGACGGGTGAAGGTTCCCTCCTGGAACTCGAGCATCCGCAGCGTCCCGCGCGATACTTCGTTCTCGACCGTCATCTTCGGCACGATCGCGCATCCCAGTCCGATCTCGACCGCGCGCTTGATCGTCTCGATATTGTCGAATTCGAGCACGTACTGCGGCTTGACGCCGTGATCGCGCAGGATCCGATCGGAAGCCTTTCGAGTCGCGATGTCGCGCTCGTAGCCGACGAACTTCTGCCCCGAAAGTGCGCCGACGCTGACCTTGTTGTTCTTCGCCAGCGGACTGTCAGGCGGGACGATGAGCACCAGTTCATCGTGCCGAAAAGCAATCGAAACGAACTGGCTGCGCTTGGCGGGATATGCGACCACGCCTAGATCGATCTTTCCTTCCACCAGGTCTTCGTAGATCTTGTTGGAGCGCAGATATTCGAGATGGACATTCACGGCCGGGTAGTTGCGGAGAAATTCCGTCAGGTAAGGCGGCAGCTCGTGCAGCCCGACGCTGTAAACCGTGCCGACTCGGATCGATCCGGCGACTACCGAACCGATTTCGCGCAGCCGGTTCTCGAGCTCGACGAATCTGCGAACGATCTCCTTGCTGGCCGTGTAAAGAATCTGTCCCGCGGGAGTTGGTTTGACACCCGCCCGCCCGCGTTCTATCAATCGGCAGTCATATTTTTCTTCCAGGCTTCGCACCTGCTGGCTGACAGCCGATTGGGTTACAAAGTTTTGCGAGGCGGCATAAGAAAAGCTTCCACTTTCGATTATGTCGCAGAAGACCTTCAGCGTTTCGATATGCATACAACCTTACAAATTACTGATTTCTGGCATTAGCCTATTTGATACACCAAAGTGAGGCAACCAGTAGCGCGGTTTAACTCTCACGGCCTTCCCAATTACCCTGCGGAAAGCGCAGACGCGAATCAAGGGCATCCCCCCGGAAGAACCTCGTTTTCCCAGCCAAAGGCATCTCAGGATGGCGTGCCCAAAACCGGAAATTTCCCCCGTAAAACCTAGGATATTTCGGCAAAACACAATACGGAGCGTAACATGGCGGATTTGTTAAGAGATCTCGATTTCTTTCATATTGACGAACTTCTAACCTCAGAAGAGCGGGCCACTCGCGATACCGTTCGCCGCTTCATCAGCCGCGAGGTCCTCCCTCATATCGAGCGTCACTTCGCAAACGAGACTTTCCCTAAGGAAATCGTCCCCCAGATGGCCGAGCTTGGTATGTTCGGCGCTAATCTTAAGGGATACGGATGCGCCGGGATGAACAACGTCGCCTACGGGCTTATCATGCAGGAACTCGAGGCGGCGGACTCCGGCCTCCGCTCCTTCGCCTCCGTCCAAAGCTCCCTGTCGATGTACGCGATCTATGCCAATGGTTCCGAGGAACAGAAGAAGCGTTACCTGCCCGAAATGGCCAAAGGCAGGCTTATCGGATGCTTCGGACTCACCGAGCCCGACCATGGCTCCGATCCGGGCGGGATGGAAACCAGGGCGCGCAAGGACGGCGACGGATGGATTCTCAACGGCACCAAGCGATGGATCACCAACGGATCGATCGCCGACCTCGCGATCGTGTGGGCGCGCGTCGATGAAGGAATTACCGGCTTTCTGGTCGAGAAAGGCACCCCGGGCTTCTCCACGCGCGACATCCACGGCAAATTCTCGATGCGCGCATCGATCACGTCCGAGCTTATCTTCGAAGATGTCCGCCTGCCCGCGTCAGCTCATCTGCCGAATGCGCGCGGCCTTAAGGCTCCTCTCGGATGCCTGACGCAGGCGCGCTACGGAATTGCCTGGGGCGCGATCGGCGCGGCACGCACCTGCTACAACTGCGCGCTCGATTACACCAAGTCGCGCAAACAGTTCTCCCGTCCACTCGCCGGCTACCAGCTCGTGCAGAACAAGCTGGTGAAGATGCTGACCGAGATCACCAAGATGCAGATGATCTGCCTGCGCCTGGCCCATCTGAAGGACGAGGGCAAGTACCGCCCCGAGCACGTGTCGTTCGCCAAGCGCAATAACGTGAACGAGGCGCTGAAGATTGCCCGCGACGCGCGCGACATGCTCGGCGCCAACGGCATCGTCAACGAATATCCCGTGATTCGCCATCTCCTGAACCTCGAAACGGTCAATACCTACGAGGGCACCTTCGACGTTCATACTTTGATTCTCGGCAGGGACATCACCGGCGAAAACGCCTTCGAGTGAAAGAACCCGAGGATTTGCGGAACTCACGGATTCGGCGGGATCTGCGCTAATCTCGGAAGTCCGTGGAGGTGGACGATGGAACTCAAGGGCAAATGCGCAATCGTGACCGGCGCGGCGCGCGGCATCGGACGCGGAATTTCCCTCAAGCTTGCCGAGGCCGGCGTGAACGTCGCGCTGGTCGATCTCGGAAGTCCCGCCGACCCGACGCTGACTTATGACCTGGCGGCGCAGACCGAGCTGAACCGCACCGTCGAGGAAGTAAAATCGCGCGGCGTCAGAGCCTCCGCGATTCTGGCCGACGTCACCAAGTGGGCGGACTGCCAGCGGATGGCAAAAGAGGCCGAGGCGGCGCTCGGCGCAATCGATATCCTCTGCAACAACGCCGGCATCATCGCGGTAGGTCCCGTCGAATCGTTCGCCGAAGAAACCTGGAACCGGCTCATGGATGTCAACGTAAAGGGCGTGTTCCTCTGCTCAAAGGCGTGCATCCCGGCAATCCGCAAGCGCGGCGGCGGCTCGATCGTCAATACCGCTTCGGTCGCCGGCAAGACCGGCCATGGCAACGTCTCCGCATACTGCACGAGCAAGTTCGCGGTGGTCGGCTTCACGCAATCGCTCGCCGAGGAATTGGGACCCGACAACATCCGCGTCAATGCCGTCTGCCCCGGCTTTCTGCACACCGCGATGTGGTCCGACGTGCTCGATCCGGTGGTCGCCCCCGGCCTGGGAGTTAATCGGGAGGCGGCTTTCGATGAATACGTCGCCCGCAACACGTTCCTGCGTCGCGCGCAAACGCCGGACGATATCGGCGATGCCGTCGTTTACCTGTGCCGCGCGGACAACATAACCGGCGTAGCCCTTAACGTGGCGGGCGGCGCGGAGATGCACTAAAAGTCCGATTCATCCGGGAGAATAGGGCCATGATCAAAGTCAAAGGCTTCAGTCACAGCGCGGTGCGAATCAGCGATCCCGAGAAGGCGACCGCATTCTATGAAAACGTTCTTGGCCTCAAGAAAATCCCGAGGCCGAACTTCCCGTTCGCGGGCGCCTGGTACGGCGTCGGCGAAAACGCAATTCACCTGATTTCGAGCGAGAACCGCGGCCGCAAACCCGACCCCCTCGGCGCGCATATCGCCCTGGATGTCGAAGACTTCGACGAGACCAAGCGCGCCCTCAAGGAAATGGGTATCGAGTTTCTCGAAGCACCCGCGAATATGGGCGCGGGACGCCAGCTCTGGATACTCGACCCTGACGGCAACACCGTCGAGCTCCGCACCGACAAGTAAGGGCAATAGAAAAACCCGGGCGCCGGACAAGCAACGCGATTTGGTTACTCTCCGGCGCCCAGGCGATTTCAGGTCTCAAACTCCCGCCAGCTTGCGGGCGTAGGAAGCTACCGTCTTGAAGTCGTATTCGCGGTAAGCCTGCAGCTTTTCCGCTTCTAATCCGCCTTCCGCGTGAACGGCGAGCACCTCCTGGTAGCCGCCGAAATCCGACGAAGTCAGGTCGCTGATTAGATTAAGCAGCCTGAGCCGCTTCTCCGCATCAAAGCCCTTCGCGCCGCCCATGTACTTGAGCACGTACTCGCGCGTCGCTTCGCTCTTGAGATCCTCTTCGGCCGGCGCGGTTACCAGCAATCCGCCCGCCAGGTCCTGAACGATTTGCACGCCCTGATGGTAGTTGTGGGCGAAATGATATTTCGCGACGTTGGTCAGCAGTGTGTTGGGCACCGCCACGCCGTCTTCGTAGGTGCAGGTGCGGGCGGCATGTTCGATTAGCCCGCGCACGGTGGTGTGGTAGGCGGCCAGATGGGTGAGCTTGTCGCGCACGTGTCCGGCCCGCGAGATTCCGTTGGCCTCGGCAATCGCGTAACCGGCCCCCGCCAGCAGCTCCAGCAGCGGCAGCTTGTACGACACCGCGGTAAACCGATGAAACCGCACGAAGGTCAACGCCAGCAGGCCCGCGAAATCGATCTCGCCGTTCAGAAAGATGCGATCCTTGGGCACGAACACGTCGTCGAACACCGTCAGCGTCTCCATCATCTTGTGCCGCGCGCTGATCGGATGCTCGAATGCGTTCTTTTTGGTGCCGCCGTGCGGGCTCGCGATCATCTTGAGGCCCGGAGTGTTCATCGGCACCGCGAACGCGATCGCGTAGGCCTTGTCTTCCGCGCGCATCGCGCGGGTCGGCAGCACGATAACCTCGTTGGTGTTGGTTGAAACCGAGGTGTGGACCTTGGCGCCCCGCACCACGACTCCGTCGGGCCGCTCCTCGACCACGCGTACGTAGTAGTCCGGATGCTCCTGCTGCGTGGGACCGAGCGATCGGTCGCCCTTTACGTCGGTCTGAGCTACCGCAACGGCGAGGTCATTGTCGCGGCAATGGCGGTGGAACTTGTCGATGCGCTCGCGATACTCAGGCCTTCCGGCGGCCGCCAGACGCTCGCCGATGATGTGCAGCGCGAGCAGCGCGTCAGTGCCGATCTCCTTGATCAACACGACCAGCGTCGCCCCTTCGCGGGTCGATGCGGCGATCAGCGCGCTGCGCTTCAGCAGGTCGTCGCCGTTTTGCGGGATGTGAAAGTAGCGGCTGTATTCGCTGCCGCCGTCCTTGATCACCGCCAGATCGCGGTATTGCGGATCTTCCGCCATCCGGTAGTCGATCGAAGCGTGCTCGACCGCAAGCCCGATCACGGGATGCGTGGTCACGTCGGGGACTTTCTCTCCGCGAAAAAACACCGCGCGCCCGTCGCGCAGCGATGCCTTGTATTGCTCAACCGTTCGCAGTGCCATCGTTTGGAATCTCCTCGTAAAGCCAAATAGCAGACAGCGTCCGCAGATTACACGGATTTCACAGATTCAGAAATTCCTTTAATCTGCGTCAGTCCGCGAATTGCGCGGGTTTCGGGAGAAGGAATGATGGCTGATACAGGGATGTTTGAACTGAGCGGCAAGGTCGCAGTCGTCACCGGAGGCAACGGCGGCATCGGCCGCGGGATCGCCATCGGGCTCGCGAAGGCGGGCGCGAAAGTGGCGGTGCTGGCCCGCAACGAACAACGCAATCGCGACACCCTCGCCGAGCTGCGCCGAATCGGAAATCCCGCGATGGCGCTCAAGCTCGATGTGTCGCGGCGCGCCGACCTGAAGCCGGCTCTCGATGCGGTCGAACGGGAGCTCGGCCCGGTCGATATCCTCGTCAACAACGCCGCGTTCGCTGTCCTGAAGGGCCTGCTCGATCATACGGAAGAGGACTGGGACTCGGTGATCGAGACCGATCTCACCTCGTGCTTCCTCCTGTCGAAATACGCGGCGCAATCGATGATTCCGCGGCGCACGGGAAAGATCATCAACGTGGCCAGCGTGGGCGGTTACAAGGGCACGCCGATCTACCCATCGTACGGAGTCAGCAAGGGCGGTTTGCTTCAGCTCACCCGCTGCCTCGCAATCGAGCTGGCGCCTCATAACATCCAGGTGAACTCGCTGGCGCCGGGATGGACCAATACCGACATGACTGACTGGATTCGCAACGATCCGAAATACGCGGCGGTAAAGCAGGAGATGATCACGCGCACCCCAATCGGCCGGTTCGCGGAGCCGGACGAGATGGCGGGCGCGGCGGTGTTCCTGGCCTCGGCCGCATCGAACTTCGTCACCGGCGCCGACATCATCGTGGACGGCGGATTTTTTATCCGCTAGCGGCGCCTGGCTTGTGCGGCCGCTCGCCTTCCGCCGCGCGGGACAGAGCGGCAAGGGCGCACAGCGTCGCCGTCACCAGCATGTCTGCCGCGCCCCGCGCGGGCGCGAGATGGCTAACGAACAATTGCCAGTCCCTACCCTGCAATGAAGGCGCTAATCGACCGGGCGATCGAGGCAGGAACGACGCGCTTCGTGTTGCTGAGCTCGTCCGCGCTGGCGGAAGGCGGCCCGGCAATGGGGATGGTTCATCCCTATCTGCGCGAGCGAGCCGCGCAGTGGGCGGTTCTGCAGCCATCGTGGTTCATGCAGAATTTCCTGGGCCAGCACGCCGCCGGCATTCGCGACGAGGACGCGATTTACTCGGCCACCGGCGCCGGCCGCGTACCGTTCATCGACACGGACGACATCGCGCACGCCGCGTTCAGAATCCTGACCGACGAAGCGCCGCATAACCGCGCCTATGTCCTGACCGGCCCCGAAGCGCTGACCTACGGCGACACTGCCGAGATCATCGGAAAGGCCCGCGGCAAGCCGGTTCGTCACGTGGCCGTGAGCGCAGAAGTGCTCGGCGCGCGGCTGCGGGAGCGAGGGATTCCAGCCCAGTATGCGGCAATGCTCGCCGCGATGGACGCGGCAATCGCGGGCGGCGCGGAAGACAGAATCACCGAAAGCGTGCAATTGTTGACGGGGCGGCCCGCGCGTGATTTCAAGAGCTTCGCCGAGGCGAATGCCGGCGCGTGGCGCTGCCAGGGTCCGGAACTTCAGGGCTAGCCGCCGGTTTCACGGCCGGCAAAACCGCGCAACGCGCGCGCCTTCGACACTGGAGACTTTTGATGGCTGCACCGAAGATGTTTGACCTGGCCGGCAACGTGGCGGTCGTAACCGGCGGCAACGGCGGCATCGGCCGCGGGATTGCACTGGGCCTGGCCGAGGCGGGAGCGGCAATCGCCATCCTCGCGCGCAACGATCAAAAGAATCGCGCGGTCGTGGCTGAGCTCGAGAAGCTCGGCGCAAAGGCTGTCGCGATTGCGCTCGACGTGACCCGGCGCTCCGACCTCGAGCCCGCGATGGCGGCGGCGGAGCGGGCGCTCGGCCCGATCTCGATTCTGGTCAACAACGCGGGAATCTCGATTCAGAAAAGCGCGATGAAACACGACGCCGAATCGTGGGATCGCGTGATCGAGACGAACCTCAACTCGTGCTTTTTTCTCTCCCAGATCGCGGCGCGCTCGATGATGCAGCATAAGCGCGGCAAGATCATCAATATCGCCAGCGAATACTCCTTCTTCGGCGGCGCCGGCGTCATCTCGTACTCGACCGCCAAGGGCGGGCTGGTTCAGATGACCAAGACCATGGCGATCGAGTTCGCGCGCCACAATATTCAGGTCAATGCGATCGTGCCCGGATGGATCAGAACGGAGATGACCGCACCCGCGCAATCGGGCCCGTTTTACGAGGAAATAATTGCGCGCACTCCCGCGGGCAGGTTCGGAGAGCCAGAGGAGATGGCGGGAACGGCGATCTTCCTCGCCTCGCATGCCTCAGATTTCGTGACCGGCGCGATTATTCCGGCCGACGGCGGCTTCGCTATCCGCTGATCCGGCGCCGGCACGCATGCCGGCCCTTCTCCCCGGCGGAGAAGGACCGGCCTTGTTCGAAAGCTGCGTGAGCAGCGGCGACGCTAGATGCCGATGCAATCCTTGCAGCCGACGTATCCGATTGACGCCAGACATGCGATGCATGCGGCCGGCCCGGCGATGCAGGCTCCTCCGCAAGTGGTTGCGGCGAAGGCGCACTTTATCGCTTCGATGAATCCGCAACTCTTCACGTTGGACGATCCGACCCCCTCGCTATCGTTCAGCAATGAAACCAGGCGATCGGTATCGCCCTTTCTCAGCGCCTTGGCCATCTGGCACGCGGCAGGGAGCTTGTCTTTCGCTCCTTTCAGGGCTTCCGGGGAGCTCTTTCCCGCCGCGACTACGATCGAGCCTGTCAGACCCGGCACCGGACCAAGCTCCATCGTAAAGCTGCGGCACGTCGCGGTGGTGACTTTTACCGGCAGTGCCACTTCAACCCCGTTCGGCGACAGCGCAGTCTGCAAATCCTGCGAAAGCGTCGAGGTATTTGCCGCGGGATTGAGCAGATCAGCCTGAACGATTCCGGTGGCGACCACCTGGCCGCCCTGGTTCGTAAACTCCTCGATATTGAATGCACCCACGACGGCGATGCCGTCAGGAGTCTGGGCCAGGAACGTGTGTCCCCCCAACGGCAGCGAAAATCGTTGCAGGGACTGCGCCGATGCGTGCCTTGGAACGATCAACACGATCGCGACGGCAAACGCGAAACCCGCCAGCAGATGCGCGAATCTTTCGGCGCCGGCGTTCGGTCCACACTGACAGTCAGACTTCGAGTTCATCAAGCTCTCTCCTGTTCGTTCGATGTCTTTTCGTGCCGGCTTTTGTGCGTACTTTCGCCTGCGCCGGCATCCGGCCCTTTTTCGCGCAAAGGGTCATCGAAGTCTCAGGAGAGTTGTTAAAAAGTTGTGAAAGTTTCCTAATCGTTGAAAAGCGCGGAATCTCCGGCTCTGGCAAACGGACGGAAATCCGCAAATTCGGCGGGCAACGCGGAATCAGATTTCATTAATCGGGCCTCCCGCCGATCGTCGTCAGAGATCCGCGGATTTGGCCAAGACCGCCCGCGATTTCCAGAACCCTCTCGCGAGCCTACTTTCCCGTGCCGCTCACCGTGAAGGTATGATTCGGCCCGTTACTCGCATTGCTGGTGATGGTGACGGTGGCGGTCTGCGCACCCGGCGCGGTCGGAGCGAAGCTGAGTGTGGCGGAGCATTTCTGCTTCGGTGCCACTGTGCCGTTGCAAGTCGTGGAGAGCGAGAAAGCCGGCGAACCCGAGATGCTCCCGCCGCTGAAGATCACCGATTCCCCCGATTTCTTGCTTGCGCTGTTGGTCAGGGTAACCGTCTTCTGCTTCCGGCTGCCCACCCTGGTCTTGCCGAAGCTGAGTGAGGTCCGGCTCATTGCGACACTGGCCGAGCTGCGGGCGTCAGACTGCGTGTAGGCGGACACGAATCGCGCGATATCGACGGTGCCCCATCCGGTGGCCAGATCGTAACCCGTCGCCGCGTTGAAGCCCGAGACGTGATTGAAAGTCTTGTTGCCCGTCGTCACGTCGTAGAAGCCCGCATTGCTCTGGCCCGCGCCCGCAATCCGATAGATGCGGGAGTTAATCGCGCCGAGCCTGGACCCGGCTTTCTGCTCCACGAGCTTGACGATGCCCGCCCACATCGGAGTGGAGATGCTGGTACCGCCGATAGCACCAAGCACCAGCATCCCATCTGTGTGGGAGTAAAAGAACGAACCGGGAAACTTCGGACTCGCGATCGATGCCACGTCCGGTTGCGACCGCCAATTATTCACCGGACCAAAGCCCTTCTGGAAGGACGGCTTGGCGAAGTACGCACTGCGGCCTCCTCCGATCGCCCCGCCAATATGAGAACCATCGTTGAGGATCGTTCCAGGTCCGCTCGGTTGTGTGAGAGAGAATCGACCCGTCCGTCCCGCTGAACGCGCTCGCATCGAAGGCGGTCCCTCCGAGCGGGCTGCCATCGAACCTGATCGCACCCTCGGCGGGCGAGCCGCCGGTCACCTGGAAACCCTCGCTCGCAAGCCATTGCGACAGCCGGTCGAACTGGTCCTGCCCGACCCCGAAGCGGCGCGCATACTGCTGCGCCGTCAACCATCGGTGATACTGAGGCGAGCTCGGATCCTGCTGTGCCGCGAGCAACCTGTCCAAAGCGGCCCCATTGCGCGGCTTTAGCCAGATTTACAGGTGCAAGCTCCGGCTCGATGGAAGATCGCCAAAAGCCGGCAACCGCGACGCGTCGGGCGCAACGAGTCCGCGCAATTGCACCGTCTGGCCGAAAGCGAAACCAGCGAGCATCACAATCAAGGCGGCGATCGCGGCTGTCAGTTGACTGCGGGTTCGGCGACAGGCACAAGGAGCGAATCGAGAGTGCATGGCTCGGTTGAACCCCGGCCCGCAACTCTACCGCGCCAGCACCAGAAAAGAAACTCGCTTGACCGCCAGATATCGCGATCGGCCACTGCGAAGATGGAACCGAGCGTTCGGCGACCCAATGAGGTGCGAGTGACACGAACACGGTCCGCATATCGCCACGCCCCCGTGAACGTACCCGGCAACCCGGCAGCGCCTTCGCGATCCGGCAAATCGTTCTGTCGCACCCGCCCGGCGGCCGCGCCTAAAATCTTCGGAGTCGGAAAGGCGTAGCCGTGGGCGTCGGCGTTCGGGTCCTCGTCGGCGTCGGGGTCCGCGTTCTTCTCGGAGTCGGCGTCCGTGTGGGTGTCGGCGTCCGCGTCGGAGTTGGAGTCAACGTCGAGGTGGGAGTCGCGGTGGCGGTAGGCGTCGGGGTTATCGTCGGCGCAGGGCCGGCTGCGGCATACGCGGCGACAAATTTGTTGACGTCCACCGAGCCCCATCCGGTAACCTGGTCGTATCCGGGTCCGGCAACGAAGCCCGCTACTCCATTGAAACTGTTGTCGCCAGCGGTGACATCGTAAAAGCCCGCCGCGGTTTGGCTCGTGCCCGCAAGTTGATACACGCGACTGTTTATCGATCCCAGCTTCGAGCCGCTCTGCTGCGCCATCAGGTTCGCGATTCCGGACCACATCGGGGTTGCAAGACTGGTCCCTCCGAAGACCCGCAGAACCGGATTTCCGTTGCCATCGTCCGTATAAACGAAAGTGCCCGGGTAATGCGGGCTCGCAACCATCGCCAGGTCCGGCTGATCGCGCGCGTTGTCACTTGGCGTGTAACCAGTCTGGAAGGCGGGCTTGGCGAAATAGATGCTGGCGCCGCCCCCCGTCGCGTTGCCTCCGAGGATCGGATAAACCGGGTCGTCCGCATCGTTCCATGCTCGTTCCGTCGCGTGTGCGACGATCGTTCCATCGGCGCCGCTGAATGCGGTCGAATCGAACGACGTGCCTCCGACCGAAGTCACGAGCGGATTTGACGCCAGCTCATTTACGTTGGGAGTGCCGGCCACCACGCAGGTGCCGCCGCTGTAAACGACTCCCGCCGCGCCCCAGTCGCCGGCGGCGATCAGAATTGTCTGGCCCTGGGCTTGCGCCTGCGTGACAATGTTACCGATCGTGCTGGTGTAAAAGGATCCGGAGCCGCCGCACAGTGCGAAGCTCACGTTGATCTGGCCGCACGTGCCGTCGTTCACCGCCGCCTGCAGCGCATCGATGATACCGCCGTTGACCGACGCCGCGTTGTTCCCGGCGAAGTACTTTATCGCCGCCGCCGGCGCCACCGCGTGTGACCACTCCATGTCAACCAACGCTTCGGCTTCGTCGCCGTTGATGCCCGGGTTGGCGCCATCCGCCAGAACCGTGGTGATCGATCCGCTGTTGTCCGGCAGGCCGAACTGAGAATTGAACGCCGCGATCGGACCGGGGCGAAAATCTGAATCGCCCACGATCGCGATGCATCCTGCGCCCGCGATTCCCGCGTTCAGCAGCGGAGTCTCGTCGTAAAAGGCGTAGAAGTCGGAGGGGCCCAGGTATGGTCCCGTATTGGCGACTATCGCATCGGGCGCGACGTTGGATGCCAATTGTCGCGAACCATCGTTGGCTGACCGCGTTCGGCCGCCCGACGTTGCGCGGGGTGCGCTCTGCAAATCGTGGCTAACCGCGACGGTTGCGTGAAGATTGTCGAGCCCGGTGACGCTGTCGATCAGATCGGCGTATTCCGCCGGGATCTCCAAAGCGCCGACATTTCCAAACCTGGAGCCGTCGGCGGAAAACTTCAGCACGCGGACATTGAACGCACGTCCGATTGTCGCGATGCTCGCGCGCGCGAAGATTCTGCCCTGCGCTACGGATCCCCCGGTTATCTGGAATCCCTCACCCCTGAGCCATCCGGAAACCTTCCTGAACTGGTCGGCCGTCGGGCCAAAGTAGCTCCGAAATTGCGCCGGTGAGAGCCACTTGTGATACCTCGGCGACTTCGGATCCTGCTGTGCCGCTATTAGCGCCTGAAGAGCCGCTCGGTTACGCGGCTTCAGCCAGACTTCCAGTTGCAAGGTCTGCGATGAGGACAAATCACCGTAGGAAGGTGCGGACACCGCCTCGCGCGCGATGCTGTCCTGCAGTCGCACGGTTTGGGCGAAGGCCGATCCGTAAACCCAGACCATCGCTGGAATGAGCATCGAGGCTGCTAGACTCGGACAAGGTACTGCACAGGATCGCCTGGATTTCGCCATATCGCGACAACCTTTCTATCAACAGCGCCACAGTGAGCCTTGGCTGGCGATTCTTGCCAAAACTTGCCGTACTGATCAACTACATCAAGTAAGCGAATTCTGAATGGAAGTATGGTGTCTAAATGTATCTAGAGGCGCTCAAATGGCCGCAATCCGGCGGAATTCCAGACGGCCGATCTGATGGTGGGAGAAGGCACCGCTCTTAAGAGTGCCGGAGTCCCGGGGAGTTTCTTTCACGCTCCCATCAGAATCTCCGGTGCCCTTTCCTCTCAGCGGCTATTTTTTCTTGCCCGACATCGCGGTGCCGACCAATCCGAAAGTTTGATTGCTGTTGCTCGCATTGTCGAACACAGTCACCGTTGTCGATACCGATGTCGGCGGATTGTTCGCGGTTGCGGGCTGGAACATCACCGTCAACTTGCACTTCTTGGTCGGTGCAAGAGTGGAATGACAGGTGGTCCCGGCAAGAGAGAACGGACCGCCTGACGGAAGCGTTGCGAGCGGGCTCTTGAAGGTAATCGTCGCGCCGCCCTTCTTCGGCGCGGCGTTGCGCAAGGTCACGCTCTTTCGTTTCACTTTGCCAACCTTGGTGTTTCCAAAGTTGACTGAGCCGGGGCTGACTTGCAGCGCGGCCGAGACGGTAGGCGAAGGCGTCGGCGTCGGTGTACCGCCACCCGACGGATTGTACGCGTTGACAAAGGTGTTGATGTCAACCGTGCCCCAGCCGGTGGTTTGATCGTAGCCCGTTCCCGCGTTGAATCCGGTCACGTTGTTGAAGTTGTTGTTGCCGAGGTTTATATCGTGAAACCCGGCCGCCGACTGTCCCGCACTGGCCATCTTGTAGACCGTCGCATTGATGGACCCAACGTTGCCTCCGGTCTTCTGGATGAGCAGGTCGACAATCCCTGCCCACATCGGCGTGCCGATACTGGTGCCGCCAATGATCCCAAGCACCGGTGTTCCTCCAGCATCATCGTAGTAAAACGAACCCGGAAAGTTCGGACTGGCCAACAAGGAAACGTCCGGCTGGTCTCGCTGGCCGTCGTTGGGAGTCACTCCTCCCTGAAACGAGGGCTTGCCGAAGAAAACGCTTGCTCCGCCACCGGTCGCTCCATAGCGCGCAAAGTCATTCGATCCCAGGTCCTCAGGATCGTTCCAGGTCCGCTCACTCGTGTAAGTAGTGACGTTTCCCGAGCCGTTGAACGCGGACGCATCGAACGAAGTTCCTCCAATCGAAGTGATGAGCGGGTTCGACGCCAGTTCGTTGACGTTCCTGCTGGTACCGGTCACGCAACCGGTATTGACGTTGAAGATCAGACCGGCTGCGCCGTCATCGCCCGATGCCACTAGGATGGTCTGTCCCTGCGTCTGCGCCTGGTTGACGATGTTCCCGACGGTTGAAGTGAAAAAGGTCTTCGTACCTCCGCAGATGCTGAAGCTGACGCTGATGACGCCGCAGGTTCCGTCGGTTACCGCCGCCTGCAGCGCGTCGACTATCGGACCGTTGGGAGTCTGAACATTTGGATTGCCCAGGAAGTACTTGATCGTCGCGGCAGGTGCGACCGCATGCGACCATTCCAGGTCAAGCAGTGTTTCGCCTTCATCGACGTTGATTCCCGGATTGCTGCTATCCGCCAGGATCTTGGCGATGGAGCCGCTGTTTTCGGGGAGTCCGAACTGCTGATTGAAGCTCTTGACGGGCGCGGTGCGAAAATCCGAATCGCCGATGATCGCTATGCATCTCGTTCCGGTGATGCCGGCGTTTTTCAGGGGGGTCCCGTCGTAAAAGGCGTAGAAATCCGATGGGCCTACGTGGGTGCCATTGTTTCCAATCGTGACGTCCGGCTCGCCTGACAACATCGCCAGTTCCAGCGGGGTTTCGCTCAAGGGGGAAGCGTTCTTCAGGCGAGAATGAGGACTGGGAAGGGCGGTCGGGTGGGATACGTGGCCGCCCATCGCTTTCGAGGCGTGCAGGTTGTCCAAACCGGTGATGCTGCCGATAAGGCTGCCGTACTCCACGGGCACCTGGGGCTCGCTCACGTTCGCGAACCGGGAGCCGTCGGCCGCAAACTTCATGATCCGCGTGTTGAACACGCGACTGACGGCCAACACGCTGCCGTTAAACGCGACGAATCCCTGCGCCGGCGAACCACCGGTTATCTGAAATCCCTCATCAGTCAACCATCGCGAGACCCTGTCGAACTCATCCTGCGTCACGCCGAAGCGCCTCGCGTATTCATCGGGCGTGAGCCATTTGTGATATTTGGGCGACGCAGGATCCTGCTGTTCGGCGAGCAGCTTTTCCAACACCGCCTGATTGCGCGGCTTGAAGTGGATCTCGAGGGGCAGGGTCTGGCTGTAAGGGAGGTCTCCGTAGGTCGGGAGCTTGAGCGCCTGGGGCGAAACCGCGCCCGACAACTGCACCGACGACTGCGCACGAACCGGCTGCGAAATGAGAATCGCGCACGCCACAGCGGCGGCGTAAATCGATCCACGGACCGGTCTGGTCAACGGATTTTCGGGCATCATTCGGTTAAACCCCTTTTGCGAAGGCCCGTTGCTGAGCCTTTCCGGCGACTTTTCACCTGTTTCGCCCGCCGTTCGACGCAGTTTTGATCTACTGTAGTTCAAACCTTGAAATAAGGCGAAGAATTTGTGGCTTGTTTCAATAGACGGCAATTTGACGACATAATTCAGAGGAACTGTACAGCGTCTTCGGTTTTCGCGTCCGCCCTTAAGCCTCGCCCTCTTATCCCGTAATATGCCCACACGATGAACTCCCGACGCTCGAAAACCGCGAGCCACAAGCCTGCGCCACATAATCCTGTGGGCCGGATGGAACTGCCCAATCTCCGTCCGCTGCGCGTGACGGTGCTGGGCGAGGTGATTCTCGACCGTTACCTGTGGGGTGACGTCGCCCGAATCTCGCCCGAGGCGCCTATCCCCGTGCTGAAGGTTGAGCGCCGCGAGGAAAAGCCCGGCAACGCCGGTTTCGTCGCGGCCAATCTCCGCGCGCTCGGCGCGGATGCCTCGCTGGTCAGCGTGGTTGGACGCGATCGCAGCGGCTCGTTGCTGCGCGAAATCTTGAGCGGGATGGGAATTCGGACCCGTTCGATGGTGGCCGACCCGGACCGTCCCACTATCGTGAAAGAGCGGATGTTGGGGTCGGTGCAGGCTGTCCATCGCGGCACCCAGCAACTTTTGCGCGTCGATGAAGAAGACGCTTCGCCGATTGCGCCGGCGCGCGAGCGCGACTTGATCGCCCGGCTTCGCACCGAGCTTGCGCGCGCCGATGGGCTGCTCATTTCCGACATCAACAAAGGCCTGCTGACGCCGCGACTGCTGCGGATGGCGATCGACGGGGCCCGCAGCCGCGGCATCCCCGCCATCGTCGATCCCCGGCTGACCGACGATTTTTCCATCTACCGCGGGGCGACCGCGATAACGCCCAATCGCTACGAGAGCGAGCTTGCCACCGGAATAAAGCTCACCGACCGTGACGCATGGCGGCGGGCCGCGGAGCTGATGGTGCGAAAGCACCGTCTCGATGCGTGCCTGATTACGCTCGACCGCGACGGAATGTATCTGGCCGAACAGGGCGGCGCCGACACTTACATTCCAACCATCCCGCGCGAGGTATATGACGTGACCGGCGCAGGCGACGTGGTGCTCACTGTGTTTGGACTGTTCGCGATGGCCGGGCTGGAGTTTTCGTCGGCCGCGAGAATTGCAAACGTCGCCGCGAGTATCGAGGTCACCCGTATCGGCACCGAAGTCATCACCCGCGAAGACCTTGCGCGCGCGCTCAAGCCCGAAAGCGCGCACGAGCGCAAAATCGTATCGATCGACGAGCTTCGAATCGCGCTCGACCGCGAGCGCCGCGCCGGCCGCAAAATTTCGTTTACCAACGGATGCTTCGATCTGCTGCACGCCGGACACATCCAGATTCTCGAATTCGCCCGCGCTCAGGCCGATTGCCTCGTGGTCGGCATGAACAGCGACCGCAGCGTCAAGCAGATCAAGGGAAACCACCGTCCCATCTATCCCGCCGCCGATCGGGCGCGAATTCTGGCCGCGCTCGAGCCGGTCAGCTACGTGGTGATCTTCGACGAACCGCGCGCCGAGAAAATTATCCGCGCGGTGCGTCCCGACGTGCTGGTCAAAGGTGAAGACTGGCGGGGCAAGACCGTTGACGGGCAGGCATTCGTCGAGGCATACGGCGGACGCGTCGTTCTTGCTCCCCTGTTGCATGGGCACAGCACCACCCGGACCATCGAACAGATGCGCAAGGCGAAGGCCGACTGACAACGCTTCCGGGCTTGCCGATCGATCTTCACTATGGCTGCCTGCCCAGCCTTCGGCGCAGCATGCCGATGAAAGTGTCGAATTCCGGCATCCTAAGCGCCTTCGCCGCGCCGAGATAGATCATCCCGTAGATTGGCAGGACGATCAGTCCCTGCAGGCGCGGGCCGAAATGCGCGGTCGGTTGCTTGAGGACGAAGCCCACGATTCCCGCGCCGATCGCGATCGCCCACAGCTTGGCCACAAATGCGCGGTTGAGGCCCGTCTGCCCCACACGCTGATTGAGGCGCCATCGCAGCAGCGCAAATTCAACCCATCCGCAGACGCCTGCCGATGCGCTCAGGCCCGCGACGCCCCATCGCTGCTCGATTCCGAGCATCGGCGGCAGCGGGATCGCGCACAGGTAGCCGAGGATGAGCGTCAGCGTCACGCGCACGATCGCAAAGCGTAGCGGCGTTCGGGTATCGAGCAGCGAGTAAAAGGCCGAGTTGTAAAGCTGGACCATCGTCGTGGCCAGCATCCCAATCGCCGACCCCGCCATTACCGCCCAGACGTAAACCGCCTTATCGTGGGAGAAATCGCCGGACTGAAGCACAAAGGCGACAATCACGTCGCCCAGGAAGAAGAACGCCGCCGCCGACGGCACGATCAGAAACGCAATCTGGCGAAGCCCCGCGTTAAGCCGCGTCCGCAGCGTCGCGCCGATTTCCTCGACGCTCCCCGCCGCCCGCGACATCGTAGGGAGCTCGGATGCGGCCATCGACAGCCCGAACAAACTTACCGGCAAAAGGTAGAAGACCTGCTGATAGGTGAGCGCGGCGACCGCGCCGGTCGGGAGCAGGCTGGCAAGAACGGTGTCCACATAGCCACTTATCTGCGCCACTCCCTTGCTGCCGACCACCGGAGCCATATTGCGAAACACGGTGCGCAGCGGCTCGGCGACTCGGCTGAAACTCAGCTTGCGGCGCTTGAGCAATTGGACGGTTTGCGGAAACTGCGCAAAGAACTGCAGCCCGGCGCCCGCCACCGCCGCCCACGCATAATCGATCGCAAGCTGGTCCTGGGTGCGGTACGGCCCGTACCAAAGCAATGCGGCGATGATCGCGAGGTTCCAGAAGACCGGCGCCGCGTACGAAGCGAAGAAGCGATGATGGCTGTTCAGAACGCCAAGACACCAGGTCGACATCACGAGGATGCCGGTGGCGGGAAAGACTATGCGCACGATCGCAATGGTCAGATCGCGCTTGTCGTTGGAAAACCCGGGCGCGATTACTTCAATCAGGTATGGCGCGAGCGCGACCCCAAGCAGGACCATCACCGAGACCAGCAGGCCCAGCGCCGCTCCAAATGCCCACGCCAGCAGGTCGGCGTCCTCGTCGTTATCGCCAAGCATCTTGCTGTAAACGACGATAAACGACGCGGAGAGCACGCCTTCGCCGAGCAGGTTGTACAGGATGTTGGGGATGCGGAAGCCTGCCTTGATCGCATCCGCCGCCGCCGAAGTCCCGAAAAAGTGCGCGAAGATGCTTTCCCGGACGAGCCCCGCCAGGCGGCTCAGAAAGATTCCGGACGCGACCAGACCGGCGCTGCCGCCGGGAGGACGCACGGCAGCTTCGGCTTGTGAAAGTTCCAGCCGATCTGAATCCGGTGATTTTATTGCTCGTTCCGCCAACAGTGAATGGAGTATACCGGCAGGCGCGAGCGGGTTGTAGCAAAGAGAGCCCGCGCGCGCTGAGAGCTTGTATCCGGATTGGAAACCGCCTTCAAAGCCTTATGCGGGCCGCAAACAAAGGCCGAACGCGGGCGTGGCCGGCGATCGTCCCAAACCATAGAATATAAATGTGAGCTTTTCGCTCTATATCCATATTCCTTACTGCCAGGCGAAGTGTCCTTACTGCGATTTCAATTCATACGCCGCGCCCGCATGGCCCGAGGCCGACTATACCCAGGCGTTGATCGCCGAACTTGGACGACGCGCCAGCGAGCCTCCCTTTGCCGAAGACACACTGCGAACAATCTTCTTTGGCGGCGGCACACCGTCATTGTTCGCGCCGCACTCTATCGGAGCGATTCTCGACGCGGCCGATCGCAGCTTCGGGATCGATCGCGATGCGGAAATAACGCTGGAAGCTAATCCGGGCACCGTGAACCTCTCCAAGCTCGCCGGGATGCGGGCGGCGGGAGTCAATCGAATCAGCTTCGGCGCGCAATCCTTCGACGATCGAATCCTCAAGCTCCTGGGCAGAATTCACGACGCCGCCGAAACGCGCGAAGCCGCTCTGCTGGCCCATCGCGCGGGCTTCACTCGTCTCAATCTCGATCTGATTTTCGCGGTTCCGGGACAGACCGTCGCCGGCGTGATCGATGACATCGGACAGGCCGCCGCGCTCGAACCCGATCACATCTCCGCCTACAACCTTACCTTCGAAGAAGGAACCGCCTTCTTTGCGGAGATGAAACGCGGGCGGATGAAACCCTTGGCGAATGAGGAACAGGCCGCGATGTACGCGGCGGTGCGCGATGAAATTCCCGCACGCGGCTACCCGATGTACGAAATCTCCAACTACGCGCCCGCCGGCCACGAGGCGCGGCATAACCTGACGTACTGGCGCGCCGAGACCTATCTGGGAATCGGAGCGGGCGCGCACAGCTTTGCCCTGGCGCAGCGAGATAGTCGCGCGAGCGGCGACCATTACGGCCGCCGATGGTGGAATGAGCGGAGCCCCGCGCGCTACCTCGAGATGGCGCGATGCGGCGGCATGGCCGAATCGGGCGCGGAGGAAATAAACGGCGCGACCGGCGCGAGCGAATTCGTCTTTCTCAACCTTCGCCTTCGCGCCGGCTTTGCGCTCGCCGACTTCGAGGAGCGTTTCGGCCGCAGCTTCGACGATATATTCGCCGGCCGCGCCGCGCCGCTAATTGATGGCGGACTGCTCGTTCGCCGCAAAGACCGCGTATTTCTGAGCGAGCGCGGCCTCGAGCTGGCGGATTCAGTGTTCGCTGAATTTGTCTAGAAAGAGTCCGGCGTCATTGCGCGCATCCGTAGCTCTGGCGACGAAATTTCCGGCCGATTCAGGCGCGCGCGATCGCGGCTTCGAGCAGCTCGACCACTCGGGCCGGCGTTGCGAGCCTGATGAACGCGCCAAGGCGAGGACCGCGCTCCTGGCTCAGGATCGCGCGGTACAGCGGCGGAAAGATCTTGCCGGGTTTGTCGTAGTTTTCGCGGCCGAGATCGTAGATCTTCTTCTCTATTTCCTCGGCGCTCGCCTCGCCGTTCGCGCGCAGCCAGTCCGAGAGTGACCTTAGTTGGGCGCGCTCGGAGTCATTCGGCGTGTACGGCTTTTTCGTCGGCTCGATGAAGTCGTGATAGAAGTTGAGCGCGCATTCCATGAGCGCCCGGCCCATCGCTTCCGTCTCGGCATCGCCGGCGATCGCGGCGTCATAACGCGTGATGTAGTTCCAGATAAATTCGCGGTCGGGGCTGCCCAGCGCCGACACCAGGTTCATCATCATCGCGAAGCTCAATTGTGAATCGAACCTGCGCGGGCTGTTCTTCTGCAGGACGAACTTGAGCGGAGAGTTTTCGCGCGCCTCCCCGTCGGGCGTCGCGGCGTACTCGCGCAGCGCGTCGAGGTACTCGTCCACGTATTGCGGAATGGTCGCGAGGAACAGCTTCCGCGCGCGCCGCGGATTGGTCAGCAGAAAAAACTTGAGCACCTCGATCGGCGCGTAACGCTGCCATTGCTCGACGGTCACGCCGCGGCCGATCGACTTCGAGACCTTGTGCCCCTCGTCATCGAGGAACATCTCGAACGGAAATCCCAGCGGAGCGCGCCCCCCAAGCACTTTGAGAATTTGGCCGGAAAGGCGCGCCGAATCGGTCAGGTCCTTGCCGTAGAGCTCGTAGTCAACCTTGAGCGCGAACCATCGAAGCGCCCAATCGACTTTCCATTGCGCCTTCGCATTGCCGCCAAGCACGCTCTGCTCCCCGCGATTGCCGCACGGATGAGCGCCACCGAACTTCCGCTCGCAGGAAAATTCAACCGTGGCGCGGTCGGGATGATAGGCGGTGACGAGCGTCGAGTTGATCTGGCCGCAGTTCGGGCAGACCGGCATGATGGGAGACCATCCCGCGCGATTCTCCTCGCGCAGGGTCGGCGTTACGATCCTGATGATCTCTTCATGCCGGGCGAGGATGCGTTTTAGTCCCTCGTCGAAACTGCCATTGCGATACATCTCGGACGAACGCATCAGCTCGTAATCGACTTCGACGGGAGCGAGGAAATCGCCGAGCAGTCCGATCATGTGATCGGCGAAACTCGCGCAGCATCCGAACGGATCGGGGATGCGGGAAACGGGGACGCCCAGATATGCCTGCGTCTCTTCGCGGCGCGGAACGTTCTCCGGCACCTTGCGCAGGCCATCCATGTCATCGATAAAAACGATCAGGCGCGAGGTGCGAGACGGCTCGACGTCAGCGAACGCTTTGCGCACGTATGCAGGCCGCAACACCTCGCACATCGTGCCTAGATGGGGCAATCCGGAGGGGCCGAAGCCGCTTTCGAAAATTACGGGACGATCGGGCGGGTAATCGCGCACCCGGTCGCGCAGGCGAAGCGCCTCTTCATGCGGCCAAAGGTCGGCGCTGGTCGGCATTTTCTCGGCAGATTGTACCCCAGATGGCATCGACGGCTATTCCTCGCCTTCGCCGCGCAACACTCGCGCGACCGCATCATGAATCCAGGGATCGATTTGCAGGTCGCGGTTTTTGGCGGAGGCTAGACGAAGCTTAACGGCGCAATTTGCGCAGATAAAGGCCCTCTGGACGAATCCTCCGGCATCCTCGACGCTGATGCGCAGGAGCCAGTCGCTGACCGGCCTGCGGCACAGCACGCACTTTTCCGGCGTAGATGAAGAATCCTGATGCTCCATACTAACCGCCATTGTACATCATTGCTTCAAGGCTGGGTGCTGTGTTAACTCCCAAGTCGCATGAAGCCCGGCCCGGGCGCTATCATTCATCCAGACATTCCCGCATTCAGCGACGCACTCGCGCGCGGATTGAAGCCATCGCGCGGCCATGTTTCGCAAGCGGCCTGAGTCGCGAATCTTTGCGCTTCCCGCATGGACCAGGCATACACCAAACAGAAGGTCAAAGAACTCAGAGCGATGGTCAGCGAGGGCGATCGCGTGGCGATCGTGCTGCAGGACGACCCGGACCCGGACGCGATGGCAAGCGCGATGGCGCTGCGGACGCTGCTCGGGCGCAACAAGCAAACCACCCCGCTCTTCAGCTTCAAGCCGGTAACCAGGCCGGAAAACCGCACGATGGTGCATCTGCTCGAGATCGACATCGCGCCGGCCACCACCGAGGAACTCGCCGAGTACGACAAGATCGCGATGGTCGATGTTCAGCCGCCGTTTTTCGGTGAAAGGCTGACCCGCGCGGATATCGTGATCGACCATCATCCGAACTATGAGCCGAGCGACGTGCCGTTCATGGACGTCCGCACCAGGTACGGCTCCACCGCGACGATTATGACCGAGTATCTGATCTCCGCCGACGAGCACATCAGCGAGCGCCTGGCGACCGCCCTGCTCTACGGCATTCGCAGCGACACTCTGGCGCTTTCACGCCGCGTGACCGATGACGATCTGCAGGCGTTCGTGACGCTTTATCCGATCGCGAACTACAACATGCTCAAGCAGATCGAGCGGCCGGAACTGCCCGCCGAATTCGCGAAGGTTCTCTCGCGCGCCCTGGCGCGGATGGAGGTCGTGGATGGACTCGCGGTGATCAACCTCGGACCGGTGGTGCGCGATGACGTCATCGTCCAGGTCGCCGATTTCTGCCTCCAGTTCGAAGGCGTGGAGTGGGTCGCGGTGGCCGGCAAGCTCGGGCGCGATCTTGTCATCTCGGTGCGCAACTATGGGATGAGCGGTGACAACGCCGGCGAGGTGGTAAAGAACCTGTTCGGCGATATCGGCAGCGCCGGAGGCCATCGCAACATGGCCAAAGCGGTGATCAAACAGACCGCATGGCGGCGGCGCGAGGGCAGCACCCGTGATCGCTTTATCGAAGAACGCCTGCGCGAGCTGTTCCTCGCGGAAATCTCAGGCGAGCGAAAGAGCAACGGCGAATCTTCTCGGGCGGCATCGCGCGGCTGACCCGAAAGTCGCCCCCGGCTCTGACCCGATCAATCAGACCTCCGCCAAAATAAAATCAGCGCGATCCCTCGCGTGCTTTGGTTTACCCGGACCGCGGTTGTCCGTATCGTATAAAGCGTGAGCGTGGCGGAGGCGACGGTCGATATCAAAAACCGCTTGGGGCTTCATCTTCGGGCCGCCTCGTCTCTGGCCCAAATCGCCAGCCGTTTCAGTTCTCAAATCACGATCGCGCGAGGCAAAAATCAGGTTAATGCCCGCAGCGTCACCGGGCTGATGATGCTTGGGGCGGAGAAAGGCGTGAAGCTCAAGGTCCGCGCCGAAGGCGACGACGCACGCGAGGCGTTGAAAGCCATCCAGACCTTGTTCGAGGAACGGTTCGGCGAAGAGTAGCAGTAGAAATAGCGGCGTTGATAGCCAAATAGAGAATATTCGCCCACAGTAGTCTCAGGAGGCCAGCCCGCCCTTTCGCCTTGATTCCACCTGACCGGTCGGTTATTAGATCGGCAACCAAAGTTCACACAAGAGTCCGCGAGTATTGCTTTTGCTGCATCTCGACCTTTCCCGTTCCCCCGCCGGCGGTCCTTTCACAGGGCGGGAATGGTGAGATCAATGGGGAGTATGCGGATTTCGTTTCTGCCGTCTCAAGGAGTCATCGTGCATGCCGCTTAAAGATTTCCTGTTTACATCGGAGTCAGTTTCCGAAGGCCATCCGGACAAGATGTGCGATCAGATTTCCGACGCCGTGCTCGATGCGCTGATAGCGGAAGACCCGGCATCGCGCGTGGCGCTCGAATCGCTCGCCAAGACGGGACTTATCGTCCTGGCCGGAGAAATCACAACCCGAGCGCGGCCCGACTTCGTCAACATCGCGCGCAACGTCGCGCTGGAAATCGGCTACGACAGCCTGGCCAGTGGCTTCGACGGCCACACCTGCGCCGTGCTTACCGCCATCGAACCTCAGTCGCCAGACATCTCCCAGGGCGTGACCGAAGGCGAGGGGCTCCACAAGGAACAAGGCGCCGGCGACCAGGGTCTGATGTTCGGGTTTGCCTGCGATGAGACGCCGGAACTGATGCCGCTGCCGATCGCGATGGCGCATCGGCTGATGGAAAACCTCGCGCAGATGCGCAAACAGCGGGAAGTTCCCTGGCTGCGTCCCGATGCCAAGAGCCAAGTGACGGTTCGCTACGTGGACGGGCGGCCGGTCGAGGTCACCGCGGTCGTCATCTCGACCCAGCACACTCCGGAGGTCAAGTACGAGACCATCCGCGAAACAATCATCGAACAGCTCATCAAGAAAACCATCCCGGCGCAGTACCTTACGCGTTCCACGGTCTATCACGTGAATCCGACCGGACGTTTCGAGATCGGCGGTCCTCACGGCGACTGCGGACTGACCGGCCGCAAAATCATCGTCGATACCTACGGCGGCTATGGCCGGCACGGTGGAGGCGCATTTTCGGGCAAGGACCCGAGCAAGGTCGATCGTTCGGCGTGCTACATGGCGCGCTATGTGGCGAAGAACGTCGTCGCTGCGGGATTGGCGAAAAAATGCGAAATCCAGGTCGCGTATGCGATCGGTGTTGCCGAGCCGGTCTCAATTCTGGTCGACACGTTCGACACCGGCACGGTGCCGGAAAACAAGCTCTCTTCGACTTTGCGCGAACTTTTTGACTTTCGTCCCGCGGGAATCATCCGCACCCTGAACCTCAAGCGGCCAATCTATCAAGCCACCGCCGCCTACGGGCACTTCGGACGCCATCCCCACGACGGACTGTTCCCGTGGGAGCGCACCGACATGGCGGAAAGGCTGCAGAGTGCGTTCGGGATAAACTCCCGGCGCTAGACCTTCATCGACATCCACCGAAATATTCTGGAGAACCAATCGAGATGCCATCAGCTGCGACCAAAAAGAAGTCGACGCTCAAAGCTCAGACCAACGGCGATTCGGGGCCGGGATACGACGTGCATGACCTCGGCCTGGCCGCCGCGGGAAGAAAGCGAATCGAATGGGCCGATCGGCAGATGCCCGTGCTTCGGCGCATCCGCGAGCGCTTCTCAAAAGAGCTGCCGCTTAAGGGCCAGCGGCTCGGCGCGTGTCTGCATATCACCTGCGAGACCGCCAACCTTCTGCGCGCGCTCAAAGCCGGCGGAGCGGAAGTGTTCTGCTGCGCGTCGAATCCGCTGTCGACCCAGGACGACGTGGCGGCGGCGCTGGTCAAAGAATACGGAATTCCAACCTACGCGATTCATAACGAAGACCGCGACACGTATTACAGCCATCTGCGCTCGGTGCTCGAGCGCCGGCCCACGATCACGATGGACGATGGAGCCGACCTGGTGAGCCTGCTGCATACGGAATATCGCGATCGCGCACAGGAAGTTCGCGCCAGCATGGAAGAAACCACCACCGGAGTGATCCGGCTGCGCGCGATGGAGAAAGACAAGGCGCTCAAGATCCCGGTTGTCGCGGTCAACGACGCCCAAACCAAGCACATGTTCGACAACCGCTACGGCACCGGCCAATCGACTCTCGACGGCATTATCCGCGCCAGCGGACTGCTGATCGCGGGATCGATCGTCGTGGTCGGCGGCTATGGATGGTGCGGGCGCGGGATCGCGCAGCGCGCGCGCGGACTGGGCGCCGACGTCATCGTCACCGAAGTCGATCCGGTGCGCGCGCTCGAAGCCGCGATGGACGGACTGCGCGTGATGAAGATGGCCGATGCGGCCAAGGTCGGCGATATCTTCATCACCGCCACCGGCGACAAGCACGTGCTCACCGCGCAGCATTTCATGCTGATGAAGGACGGCGCGGTTCTCTGCAACTCCGGCCATTTCGACGTCGAAATCGACATGGCCTATCTCAACGACAGCGCGAAGAGGATTGAGCACAACGTCAACGACAACGTCGATGCCTACCATCTGTCCAACGGGCGAGTGCTCTACGTGCTCGGCCAGGGCCGGCTGGTAAATCTCGCGTGTGCCGAAGGCCATCCCGCCCAGGTGATGGACATGAGTTTCGCCACCCAGGCGCTCGCGTCGGAATGGGCGTCAAAGAGCCACGGTCTTGAAGTCAGAGTTCACGACGTGCCGATCGAGATCGAGCAGGAAGTGGCGTCGGTGAAGCTCGCCTCGATGAACATCAAGATCGACACGCTGACTCCGGAGCAGAAGAAGTACCTCGAGAGCTGGGAAAGCGGCACGTAAGGAAAGTTTCGCTTCCCGCGATCGGCCGAATCCGCGTCTGTCGGCGAATTTTCAGCCTTCGATCCTGACCGTCGAACGCCGGCGCCACAGTTCGCCGCATCCGACCGACACGGCGATCAGCAGCACCGCGAGAAGGAACCGCGGCGACAGCGGATGCCATAGCGCGTCGCCGAGGAACGCGAACAGAATCGTTCCCGGGATCATGCCGACTACGCTGGCCCAGAAGTAATCGCGGAACGTGATGCGCGAAGCGCCGGCGATCAGGTTGAGCGCGTTGTACGGAATCACCGGCACCATCCGCAGGTACAGGATTATCTGGAAGCCGTGCTTCGCGATCCGCTCGAGCATCGTGTTGAAGCGTTCGCCGACGATGCTCTCGACGAAGCCGCGTCCGAGGAAGCGGCCCGCGCCGAAGGCAACCATCGCGCCGATGTCCGCGCCGATCAGCGAATAAACCGATCCCCACAGCGTTCCAAACGCGAGTCCCCCCGCGATCGTCATCACCGCCCCCGGCACCAGGAACGAGGGTCCCACCGCGTACAGCAGGACATAAATCAGCGGGCCCCAAACGCCCCACGCAACCACCTCGGCCTTGACCTGCGCGGGGTTGCGAAACCACTCGTTGTGCGCCAGCACCAGCCACACGGAAACGCCGGCGATCACCGCCAGAATCGCGAGCTTGAGCGCGTTCATCCAGAATGCGCGTGTGCGGTTCTGCCTACCGGGGCTGTTCTGAAAAGGGGCTGCGGCTGCCATGGAGGCGAGTTGCACTATGATACGGGTCCGCGGGCCACCGAGACAAGCTGAGGCGACCGTGCAAGTCCCGGGTTTGTCCAACAGGAATGATAGGGCTAGAGTTCGGTCGATCGCCGCGCCGAGCGGCGCATCCTGGAAGGGAGTCATCGCGGATGAACGAGCTGAAAGATAAGGTCGCCATCGTCACCGGCGGCGGGTACGGGATCGGCAAAGAGATCGCGCTCGCCTTCGGGCGCGCCGGCGCGAAAGTCGTGATCGCCGCGCGCAGCGAGAAGCCGATGCAGGAAACCGTCGATGCGCTCAAGAAAATCGACACGCCCGCAATCCACCTCCGCACCGACGTATCCAAGGAAGCGGATTGCGTCCGGATGGCCGAGGAAACCCTGAAAGCGTTCGGGCGCATCGACATCCTGGTCAACAACGCCGGCATCGCGGGACCCACCAAGCGCATGCCGGACATGACGCTCGCGGAGTGGCAGGAAACGATCGATATCAATCTGACCGGTGCGTGGCTGGCCGCGCGCGCGGTGCTGCCCGTGATGGACAAGCAACGCTCCGGCAACATTCTCAACATCTCCTCGGGCGCGGGCCGGCGCGGCTATCCGATGCGATCGCCGTACGCTGCCTCCAAGTGGGGCATGATCGGCCTCACCCAGACCATCGCCGGCGAATGGGGCGCGCGGGGAATCCGATGCAACTGCATATGCCCGGGTCCGATCGAAGGCGACCGTATCGAACGAGTCATGCGTGCGCGGGCGGAAGCGCTGAAAGTTCCCTATGAGCAGATCCGCGCGCAGTTTCTTTCGCAGGCCGCGCTCAATCGCATGGCGACGGAAGAAGAATGCGCTCGGGTCGCGTTGTTTCTGGTCAGCGATGCCTCGGCGGGGATGACCGGTCAAACCTTGAACGTCGATGCCGGTTCAATCATGAACTGAAGCATCTGAGGTCCCGCTGAATGCGCGCCGCTAAAGCGGCCGCTTTTGCGGAATCGACCTACTTCATGATGTGATGATCGCGGACGGTCGCCTCGAAGCCGAGCTGATGGAGCCGCTCGGCCAGGGCGAGGGCCAGCGCCGGCGATCGATGACGTCCGCCGGTACATCCAACACCGATCATCAGGTAGCTTTTGCCCTCGCTCTGATAGAGCGGCAGCAGGAACTCCAGGAGCCTCGTGACCTCATCGAGGAACCGGTGCGCTTCCGGCGCCGCAAGCACGTAATCTCTCACCCGCGGGTCGCGTCCATCGAGCGGCTTCAGATCGGGAACGAAGAACGGATTTGGCAAAAACCGGACATCGAGCACCATGTCCATGCCGATCGGCACTCCGTATTTGTAGCCGAATGAGACGACCGAGATCGCCATTCGCGATCCCGCGCCGGAGCTGAGCACGGCGGCCGTGACGACCTCGCGCAGCTCGTGGACCGTGAGCGTCGTGGTATCGATCACGCGATTGGCGCGCTCGCGCAGCGCGCTCAGTGCCAGCCGCTCGCTTTGAATTCCTTCGGCTACGGTCAGTCCGCTTTCCGCCATCGGATGCGGCCGCCGCGATTCGGAGTAGCGGCGCGCCAGCACTTCGTCGGAAGCGTCGAGGAAAATGACTTCCGGGCGGACGCCGTTGCGCTCGAGCTCCTCGAAAATCCGCGGCCATTGGGGAAAGAACAGCCGTTCGCGCGGGTCGATTCCAAGCGCGATTCCCGCCAGCGCCTTGTCGCGCGCCGCCGCGAGACGGACGACGTCGGGCGCAAGCGCCACCGGCAGATTATCGACGCAGTAGAAGCCGAGATCTTCGAGGACGCGCAATGCGGAGGCGCGGCCCGAGCCCGAGACGCCCGTCACGATAATCAGTCGGGAACGGTTCGCAGCCTGGACCATCGCCGGTCACGCTCCGCCAGGGCGGGCGCTAATACTTGCTGTCCTCTTCCTTGATCAGGCGGTAGATTTCCGCCGGGTCGGCCGCGCTCATCAAGCGCGACCGGAATCCTTCATCCTTGAGGAGTCGTGAAACCCGGGCGAGCGCCTTCAGATGCAGGCTGGCGGAGTCCTCGGGCGCGACCAGCACGAAGAAGATATGCGTTGGACTGCCATCCAGCGAATCGAAGTCCACGCCCGCGCGATGGCGGCTGAAAGCTCCAATGATTTTGCTCACGCCGCGAAGCTTGCCGTGCGGTATCGCGATACCGTCGCCGATCGCGGTCGAGCCAAGCCGCTCGCGTTCGCTAAGCACCGCCGCCAACTCATCGAGTTCGATGGTCGGGTAGCGGGAGTGAAAGCCCTGCGCAAGTTCCTTGAGCACTTGGTCCTTGGTGTCGCGTTCAAGATCGGGAAGGACCATTTCCGGAGCGAGGATTTCAGTGATCTTCATGGATGGGGTTTTATAGACCTGGTTGTTCGCGCGTCGCGACGCCGCGATCGAACCGCCTGGATGGCGGCGATGCGGGCGAATTTTCATGCACTCGTGGGCTCGTTCCCCTCCGCCTCACTCAAGATTTCCCCGGCGGACAGCGCGCGCACTTTCCGCGCCTCGAGCTTTTCAAGGTGCCGGGTGAGCTGGCGAATGACCTTATCCTCAAGCAGATCGATGACGGAGTAAAGGTCTTTGGATTCCTGAGCGGCGGCGGCGGACAGCCGGCCCGACTTCACCGTAACTTCGCCGCGCTGCCGGTACTTGTCAACCGACAATATGACGTGAGCTTCGCACGCGCGCTTAAGGAATTTTCCGAACCGCGCGAACTTGCGCTCCGCGTATCGCCGGATCGCTTCGCTGGGGGTCACCTGGTGAAACGTGACGGTTACCGTGGTGGAAACCGGGCGCCTGGCGGCACGCCTCTGTTTGCGGACATCCTGCCTGCGACGCTTGACCTGGGGTTTGGCGTTTTTCATCTCGGATTCGCCTCTAAGCCGGAATTGCCTTAGCCGACTTGCTTGCGATTTGCGGACGGCAGGATTCCCAGGGCCTGCCGGTATTTGGCGACGGTGCGCCGCGCGATATTGATCTGCTTGGCGCGCAGTATCTCAGCAATCGCCTGGTCCGAGAGCGGGTTGCCGGGTTCCTCGGCCGACACCAGCGCGCGAATTTTTTCCTTCACGGTTTCCGCGCTCACATCCTCGCCCGTCGATGCCTTCACGCCGGACGTAAAGAAGAACTTGAGTTCGAAGATTCCCTGCGGCGTGTGCGCGTACTTGTTCGCGGTCGCGCGGCTGATGGTCGATTCGTGCATCCCGATGTCTTCGGCCACGTCCTTGAGAACCAGCGGCTTCAGATGGCTGATGCCGTGGTCGAAGAAGGCGCGCTGAAATTTGACGATCGAGTTGGCGACCTTGAAGATGGTCTGCTGGCGCTGATAAATCGACTTGACCAGCCATTTCGCCGACCGCAGCCGCTCCTGAAGATACTCGCGGGTTTCCGGCGCTGAATTCGCGTCGTTCATCACCCGCTGGTAGTAGCCCGCAATCCTGAGCCGCGGGACCGCCTCGCGGTTGAGCGTCACGATGTACTCATCGCCGACCTTGTGGATGTACACATCGGGGACGACGTAGGTTGGTTCCTCGCCGCCGTAGTCGCGGCCTGGTTTCGGTTCGAGCAGCGCGATAACCTTGTGCGCCTGCCCGACCATCTCGACGCTCACCGCGAACTGCCGCGCGATTTCGGAATAGCGATGCTTTTCCAGAAGGTCGAGCCGCTCGCGGACGATACGCGCGGCCAGCGACCCTTCCATCCCGAGATTCTCCAACTGAAGCAGCAGGCACTCGCGAAGATCGCGGGCCGCGCAGCCGGGAGGGTCGAACCGCTGTACGCGTTTGAGAACGCGTTCAACTTCGGCGGGCGTCGTTTCGAGCTGCTGCGCCAATTCTCCCACCGGCGTTTCCAGGTAACCGTCGTCGTTGAGGTTGTAAATGATCGTCGCGCCGATTCTCTGATCCGCGTCGCTCAGATTGGAAAGCCTGAGCTGCCACATCAGATGATCTTCAAGGGAGCTGCGGCGCAGCGAGGTGTTTTCGAGCGCGCTGCGATGGTCGTCATCCGAATCCGCCGGCGCGCTCTCCTGCCAGTTGTTCGAGTAGGTCTCCAGGTATTCGCGCCAGTCCATCTTGTCGAGCCCGTCAAGTTCGCGCAGCTCGACGGCCGCATCGTGCGCTTCGCTCTCGATCGTCTTGGGCGGCTCTTCCGGAGCGCCCGCTCCGGGCTCCCATTCGTCTACCGGCTCCTCGGGCAGGGCGGCTTCGGGTTCCGCTCCCAGCCGGTCAGCCTCGGTCCCGGGCGTCATCCCGTCGTCTTCGGGAATTTCGGGTTCACGAGCGGCCTCAGAAGGACTCTGATCCAGCGGCTCGAGCATCGGATTTTGCTCGAGCTCGGTCTGCACCACCGTTTCGAGCTCGGGGAGCGACAGCTGCAGAATCTTGATGGCCTGCTGCAACTGGGGAGTCATCACCAGTTGCTGGCGGAGCCGTAAGTCCTGACCGAGTTTTACCTCTAGCGCCATCTAACCAATTGCGTCAGGGATTGCGCCCTTCCGACATCGAGCTCCCGATCGGTGCGGACGCCTGCGAAGATCCTGCGGGAGAGGCATCGCTCGCACCTGCAGCAGGGCCGCGGTCCTCGGCCTCGCCGTCAGCCGGAGCTTTGGACTCGTGCGGAAAAATTATGGCCCGAGCGTTTTCCACATCGCTCTGGTTGGTATCCAGATGAACCGTGATCTTCGTGCCGGCGATCTGATCTTCGCCGTCATGCACCACCGGAGACCCGGTCAGCACGACCGTATGCTTGGTCTGATCGAGAACCGCATGGTCGCCAGTGGCCCATCGCGTGCCCTGGCTGATACGCACGTTGCCGGTTGCGATCATCTCCCTTACGTCGTTGAAGTCCTTGCCGTAGTTCACGCGCAGCACTTCGCTGGTTAGCTGGCTGCCGGCCTGCGTCGCACGCACCTTACCTTTGAAGGTAACCGACTTTCCCTGATAGTCCAGCGACAATGATTCAGAGTCGATTTTGATCGGATCTTTACCGTTCGAAAACTGGAGCGCTGCAAACCCTTCCGGAGTATTGGGCTCTTTCGACTTTCCTTTCCCCGATTCACCCGCCGAAGCCCCGCGCTTGCCCGACTTTTGTCTTGCCGCGGTTTGATCGCCACCGGAACTTCCAGACGGCCCGGCGTCGTTCGCCGGCGTTATCGCGCCCAATGACGATGGCTTCTCGACCGCGGCCACCGCCGCTGCGGGAGCCGGCTCCGGGGCAGCAGGTACCGCCGTCGCGGCTTCGCCACCAGCGGCGCTGGGAGCGGCTGCGGGTGTTGCCTCAACGGGCGCGACCGCCGGAGAAGTCGAAGATGGCGGCGATTGAGGAACCGGCGCGGAAGCTACTTCCGGCGGTGACGATGCGGGCGGAGCCGGAGTGCCGGATTCCATCGGCACCGCAGGAGGTCCGCTCGCTACAGGGACCGACGGTTCCGATGGCGGTGGAGGAGGGAGCGAATTTGTGCCGGGTTCAATGCGCACTTCGGGGACCGGCGTTGGAGAAGAAGCCGCTTGCGGAGCCGCTGATACGATCGAAGTTTCGATGGCCGCATTTGCTGTCGCGGGCGAGCTTTGAGCCGCCGGTGATGCCTGCGATGCGGAAGTATCGGGCGCCGCTGGCGCAGGAGCCGAATTCATCGCGGCCGCCGATGCTGGAGCGGAGGGTGGAATGCTGGGAGCCGGTGCCGACGCGGCCGCGGCTGAACCTCCCGGGCTCGAAGCGGCACCCGGCACGCCACCAGATATGTGAACGGCGTCAGGTCCCTGGTCGAAGTCCTCCACCGCCGCGCCTTCCGGCGCTGGAGCCGGCGCGGCCTGGAGCGAATTGCCGGGAGCTCCTGGCTGCAAGATGCTTTGCGCCCTGGCCATCGGCGCCACGGCCAGAACGGACGAGAGCACGCCGACGGCGACAAGAGCCGCAAGCCGGCCAACAGGACGCGACAAAGTCGCGAAGTCAGCTTTGTTTCGCTTTGCCACGGTCCTTCTTTGGCATTATTTCGGTGCTGACCTGCTGATTAAGCTGGAACACTCGTGTCTTGGAGTTTCCGGTAAGTCCGATTCCCACCACTTTGACGCCGTCGCCCTCGAGCGTGACCTGCCCCGGAGCTTCCACCTGGTTGGTATCGGGATTGAAGGACGCGGAATCGGTCCTCATCGTGATGTCGCCGTACTTTATGATCGTGCCGCCACTCAGGTCGGCGCGATGCACGTGATTGCCGGTCAGATGCAGCACGGCATGCGGGGCATCGATCGTCACGTTCTTGCCGTCGTCGGAGGACATTTGCACGTTGGCGTCGGTAAGCACTACCGAGGATTTGTCGCCCGAATAGCTCGCATCGGCAGCCGTCAACACCCATTGACGTTCGCCCGCCTTCATCTGGGTCCAATGAAAGTTGTGCGCGTGGAGCAGCGAACCGGGAACCAGTCCCGCCACTTTCTGCATCGCCTGGGCGTCTTCCCGATGCCTTACGACCCACACCGTGACGCCCAAAAGTATAAGGAGCGCGACAATACCGAATCCCGCCAGCGCCTTGGCGATTCGCCTAGGACTCATCACACGCTCCGTACAATCAAGGTATCAAGCGGATTTTTCCAAGTAAACCAAACACCGAAAACGACTGAATAGTCGCATATGCCGGCAGCGCGGATGGCCTCCATACACGCTGAATTCAGTCGCAGGAGCAACGATCAGGCGCGGATGGCTTCTCGAATTCGCCGCAGTCCGGCAAGCAGGGCGGGCAGGTCTTCGAGACGATATGAATTCGGACCGTCGCTGAGCGCATGGTCCGGATCTTCGTGGACTTCCATAAAGATTCCATCCACGCCGACCGCGACCGCTGCGCGCGCCAGCGGGGCGACGAATTCACGCTGACCGCCGGATCGCTCGCCCCCGGCGCCGGGAAGCTGCACGGAATGGGTCGCATCGAAGATGACCGGATAGCCGAAGCCGCGCATTATCATCAGCGATCGAAAATCGGTCACCAGGTTGTTGTATCCGAAACTTGCCCCTCGTTCCGTCAGCAGCACCTTGCGGGTACCGGCGCCTTCGGCCTTCGCGACCGCGGCCTTCATGTCCCATGGCGCGAGAAACTGCCCCTTCTTGATATTCACGACTCGGCCGGTGGCGGCGGCCGCCACGATAAGATCGGTCTGACGCGACAGGAACGCTGGAATCTGCAGAATGTCGGCGACTTCGGCGGCGGGCTTCGCCTGGGCGGGCTCGTGGATATCGGTCAGGATGGGAACGCCGGTTTCCCTCTTCACCCGCGCTAGAATTTCGAGCCCCTTTTCCAGTCCGGGACCGCGATACGAGGCAAGACTGGTGCGATTGGCCTTATCAAACGAACACTTGAAGACAAAAGGAAGCGACGCGCGGCGAACGATCTCAGCCAGCTTGACGGCGTGGCGCAGGCACGATTCGTCGCCCTCGATTACACATGGCCCGGCGATTATCGGCAGCGCATCGCCGCCGAACGTAACGCCGCCGGCTTTGACCTCGGCAATCTTCACGAAGCGGAGCGCAGCTCCCTGACCGTCGCCAGCTTCTTGCCGAGGCGCGCGCGGCGCTCGACCGCGGCACGGACCAACCCGCGAAAGAGAGGATGGCAATCGAGCGGGCGCGACTTCAGCTCGGGATGGAACTGGCATCCGATGAACCACGGATGGCCCTTCAGTTCCATGATTTCCACGAGATTGCCCTCGGGCCAGGTTCCGGTCGCGATGAGCCCGGCCTTCTCAAGCCTGGAGAGGTACGCGTTGTTGACTTCATAGCGATGCCGATGGCGTTCGGAGATCCGGCCGCGGCGATACAGCGATGCGGTCAAGGTGCCGGGCTTCAGGGTGCAGGGGTACGCGCCCAGCCGCATCGTGCCGCCCTTTTTCGTCACGTCTTTCTGGGTTTCCATCAGATCGATGACGGGATCGGGCGTGTCCTCGGCGATCTCGCGGGAATTGGCGCGTTTGAGTCCGAGCAGATTGCGCGCCGCCTCGATTACCATCATGTGCAGCCCGAAGCAGATCCCGAGAATCGGCACCTGGTTTTCGCGCGCATAGCGTACCGCCTTGACTTTGCCTTCCGTCCCGCGCGCGCCGAAACCGCCGGGGACGATGATCGCGTGGGCCTGCGCGAGGCGCTCCTCGACGTTCTGCTTTTCCAGCTCTTCGGAGTCGACGTAGTCGATATTTACCTTGGCCTCGTTCGCGATTGCTCCATGCGTGATCGCTTCGTGCAGGCTCTTGTAGGAATCGGCCAGATCGACGTACTTGCCGACCACCGCGATGTTAACGGTGACCTTGGGATTCTGCGCGGTTTTAACGACTCGCCTCCATTTGGCGAGATTTGGCGCGCCCGTCCAGATGTTCAACTTTTCGACGACCCGCTGGTCGAATCCCTCGTCGTGAAAGTGCAACGGCACTTCGTAGATCGTCTCGACATCGGGAGCCGCGATCACACAGTTCTCTTCGACATTGCAGAAGTGCGCGATTTTCGCCTTGACCCTCTGGTCGAACTGCTTCTCGCATCGGCAAATGAGCAGATCGGGCTGAATGCCGAGACCGGTCAGTTCCTTCACGGAATGCTGAGTGGGTTTGGTTTTGACCTCGCCGGCGGTTTTGATGAACGGCACGAGCGTCAGATGAACGTAAAGGACGTTTTCGCGCCCAAGGTCCCATCGAAATTCGCGCACCGCCTCGAGGAAAGGCAGGCTCTCGATATCGCCCACCGTGCCGCCGATCTCGACGATGCAGAGGTCGGAACCTTCGGCCGCGGCGAGAATGCGGCGTTTGATTTCGTCGGTGATATGCGGGATCACCTGAACGGTCGCTCCAAGGTAATCGCCGCGCCGCTCCTTCTGGATTACGGTGTCGTAAATCTGGCCGGTGGTGCAGTTGTTGCGCCGACTCATCGTGGTCTGCACAAAGCGCTCGTAATGCCCGAGGTCCAGATCGGTCTCGGCGCCATCGTCGGTCACGAAGACTTCACCGTGCTGGGTCGGGCTCATCGTGCCCGGATCCACGTTGATATACGGGTCCATCTTCAGCAGTGTCACCTTGAGTCCGCGCGCTTCGAGCAGCGCGCCAAGCGATGCCGCCGCGAGCCCCTTGCCGAGAGAAGAAACCACGCCGCCGGTCACGAAAATGAATTTGGTTTTCCCGCGCTCCACCTTTGATGCCCTCCCCGCTTACGAACGCACTGAGGATGCCTGAGCTCGGGCCTTGGCGAGATCCTCAGCAGTATCTATCTCAAGGGATGGCGCCACGGAAGGCACCACCCGAATAGTATAGCCGTTTTCCAGCGCACGAAGTTGTTCGAGCTTTTCGATTCGCTCCAGCACTCCTTGCGGCAGGGATGCGAACTTGAGCAGAAAATCGCGGCGATACGCGTAAACTCCGATATGGCGCAGCGCCACCGGGGGAATCCCCTGCGAATCACGGGGGCAGGGAATCGATGAGCGCGAGAAATACAGCGCGTCGCCGTTCACTCCGTGCACGACTTTAACCACGCTCGGGTTGGTCCACTCATGTTGATCGACAATCGGCGTGGCGAGCGTTGCCATCGCGATCGCCGAATCCGCGCGCATCGGCGCCGCAAGCGCATCCAGGTCCGCCGGATCGATAAACGGCAAATCGCCCTGCACGTTGACGTAAACATCGGCGCGGATTTCGCGGGCCACTTCGGCGATACGGTCGGTCCCACTCTGATGGTCCCGAGAGGTCATCATCGCCTCCCCCCCGGCATCGCGCACCACGGCAGCAATTCTTTCGTCGTCGGTAGCGACTATGGTGCGCTCGATCGAACGGGCGCGCGACGCCTGTCGCCAGACTCGAACGATCATCGGCACCCCATCGATCTCCGCCAGTGCTTTGGCGGGCAGGCGCGTGGAACCGTAGCGCGCCGGGATGACGGCAATCACGGAAGTCGCGGCCAGGGCGATACCTCTTTCAGAATCGGGAATGGAAATCGACGGGGCACGTATATTCGTACCTATCCGCCGGCTGGCTTGTCAATTTACCGCGAGCCAATTTCCCACAAAGAGCGACCTCGCGCGCGTTTTGCACAATAACTGCCGCAAAGCCCGGCGTTTGGACAAAGGGAGCCTCGCGGTTTTCCGGCTCCCTTCATTTTCGCCAGGATGGCCGAAATCGGGGTTTTTGTAGAGCGGTTGTTAGCGGGATTTCACTTCCCGCGCGGGCGAGTCTTCCGCATCCGGCGCTTTCGGGCCTTGGCTTGGATCGGATCGGTGCGCCGCTTGCGGGCGAGTTTGCGGTTGCGACGATTGCGTTGACGAGAAGCTACCTTCATTGCGCCTCCTGATATTCAGGGGCCTGATTGTATGCCGTAGGCTTGTCGGCATTCCACCCGTTCCCAAGCGTCCCGACGTTGTCGCCCGGCAGGCTCACCGAGACGGGACTTAGCGCGGCAGCCTCGCTGACCACGCCGTCGTGGTCGTGGACCACTACCAGACCGATCTGCTCGCCGGCCTTGACCGGGCCGCTCACGGAGCTCGGCACGCGATATTCCAGCCGAATTCCGGAACTGTCTTCGCGCGGAACAACGACCTTTACTTCATGCGCTACGATAGGCTGCAAATACTGCCCGGTCTCAACATGCACCTGTACCGGCAGCGGCTGTCCCGATTTCAGAAGGGACACGGCCGTATAGTGATCGAACGCCCACTCCATCAGCTTGGCTGTCTGCGCAAAACGCTGCGCGTTCGATGGCGCTCCCAGAACAACGCTGACGAGCCTCAGATTGCCGCGCTTTGCGGTGGCCGTCAGATTGAATCCGGCCTGGAAAGTGAATCCGGTCTTCAGGCCGTCGCATCCGTCGAAATGGCCAATCAGATGATTGGTGTTGTGAAGCATGCAGACTCCGCCATCGAACTCCGCCTCTTCAAGACCCGACCACTTGAGCAGGTCGGTGCTCGAGATTATCGCTCGAGCGACGGTGGCGAGATCGCGCGCGCTGGTTTGATCGACATCGTGCGCCGGACGCGGCGGAAGACCATCGACCGTGTGGTACACGGTATGCGTCATCCCCAGGCCGCGGGCGCGCGCATTCATCATCCTGACGGTGGCCTCGACCGAGCCGCCGATCTTTTCCGCCACCGCCACAGCGGCATCATTGGCCGACTTGATCAGCGCCGCCTTCATCAGCTCGCCAAGCGGATAAACCTGCCCCTCGATGAGTCCGACCCGCGACCCTCCCGTATGCGCGGATCTTTCGGAGATTCGCACCGGGTCGGTGAGGCTCACGTTGCCCGCCTTAACCTGGTCCTCCGCCACGAGCAGCAGCATCATCTTGGCCATCGACGCCGGCGGCCAGGGCATGTCCGCGTTGAGTTCGTAAAGAACCTTGCCGGTGTCCGCGTCTTCGACGAGAGCCCCTTTGTAAGGTTGAACTTCGGTCTTCTGCTGATGCTTCACCGAAGCGTGGGACCGGTGCGAATGATGCACTGAGGCGTGCGCCGGAATCGAAGACCAAACCACCACGACCGCCGCAAGCGCGGCCACTGCGACTGTGCGCAAATTCCTCATCCACCCCTCCGATTCAACCATCTGCTTCACTTCGAGAAGCGCCGCACTCCGCCCTAGGGCTCGCGCGCAAAGCCGCTCTGCGGAGAAAGGCCTTCAAGCCCGCTGCGCTCGACGCGTTTCAGGATGTTCAGATTGGCACGCGCCGGAGCGTAGTCGGGATCGGCCTCAACCAGTTCCGTCCACTCGTCGTGCGCGCGCATGTATTTGCCTTCTTCGGCGTAGATAGCGCCCAGCATATTGTGCGCATCCACCTGGCTGGGATCGATCTGAAGAGAAAGCAGCATCTGCTGCTCGGCCTGCTCGAGCATCCCGCGCCGCTCGTAGGCGATCGCCAGGTTAAAATGCGGCTCTGAATGATCGGGGCCGAGCAGAGTGGACAGTCGCAGAACCTCGGTCGCGTCCTTGAGTTGCCCGTTTTCCAGGTAGAGCAAGCCCAGATTCAGAAACAACTGCCAATCGTCAAGGCCGAGACTGACCGCCTTTTGATACTCGGCAAGCTCGTGCTCGTGCTGTCCCATCAGGCCGTAGGCAAAGCCGAGGTGGTAATGGGCAAGGGCGTTGTTCGGATTCCGGTCGAGGACTTCGCGATGAAGCCGGATAGCCTCGGGATAATCTTCCATCCCAAGGTAATAGTCGGCGACCGGATCGCAAACCTGCTGATCGGCCGAGGCCTCTTCACTGGTAGCCGACGCAAAGGTGGGCGACTGGAGAACCAGTATTATCAGGACGGCCAGTCCCGCACGATAACAGATCGACACTTACCTGAGCCTGCTTCCCGCATGCGCGCGCAAGCAAACCGATGGTAGCAGGAAGAGTGCTGCAAGAAAAAGGAGGATTCGACCGGAGCTTCAGGAAAGCCGAAGCAGCGGCCGGAAGCCGGAAGGATCCGCTTGTGAACCGAGAAAAAAGAAGGCAAAGGGGGAGAATCGCTCCCCCTCTGCCACCTGGCATTTCGCGTTACTTGGAGGTCGAGTCAGTCGCCTCCGCCGACGGAGCCATTCCGGTGTCTGACTTCTTCTTGTGCCGGTGATGATGCTGTTTTGCCGGCTTCTCCGACGACGGGCTGGACGCAGCCGCCGGGCTGGCGTCGGGCGAAGATGCCGTGCCTTGAGCGAACGCCGGAACCGCAATCGCACTGGCGAAGATAGCGGCGGTTAGAATGGTGAGGGTGCGTTTCATACTCTTCTGGTTCTCCTTAATCCTGAGCGGTCCTGCGTTGGTCCGCGTTTCGAACGATACCATAGCTATTGGCGTGCCACACCGACGGTACAAATTGCCTCAAACGGGTCTAAGAATTGGGCTGGACGACCTGATGCGACTTGCGCAAAAGCGCCGGAACCTCGACCTTTTCGGGCATTCTGGCAGCCAGTTCGCACCGCTTCAATTCTTTTCTCCTTCGCGCCGCAGATCGGAATACAGAGCGAACAATTCCCTGAAGGCGCGCGCCACAACCGCGAAATTGGCGCCCGATTGCTCTCCCGCCAGACGCGGCAAATGCCTGACCTCGACCTCCCGCACTTTGGCGCCCAAACCCGCCAGTCGCGCCATCAACTCGGTCGAGATCATCGCGCCTCGCGCTCGCAGCTCGATACGCTCCAGGAACTCGCGCTTGAACAGCTTGAACCCGCAGTCGATGTCGCTTATCCCGACTCCCAACAGCATCTTGACGAGCAGAGTCCACGCCTTGCCGTTGAGCTTGCGGACAAAATTGTCCGCGCGGCGAGAACGGCGGCCGGCCACCACATCGTACTCCGGCACGAAGGCAATCAGCTTCGCGATGTCCTCGGGATCGAACTGGCCGTCGCCATCCGACAGCAGGACATACGGCATTCTGGCCGCGCGAATTCCTGAGATGACGGCCCCGCCGTATCCACGATTAACCTCATGATGGACGACGCGGACCCGGGGGTTTTCGGATGCGAGACGATCGGCGATCGCGCCGGTGCGATCGCGGCTTCCGTCGTCAACGACAATGACTTCATAGTCGTCGGCGAATTTCGGCAGTGCCGCCAGATAACCGCGCACGACTCGCTCAACGTTAGCCTCTTCGTTGTGCGACGGCAGAAAAACGCTGAGCCCCGGCACGCGTGCGGGGCTGTTCACGACAGAACTGGCGTCATGGCTGGAATCGAGAATCGGCTGGCGGGAGTCTAGTCGCCAAGCATCCGATAGCCGCCACGGAAAAACAGCAGCGGCTTCGCGTCCCGCGTCTCGGCCTCCTGCACTTCACCCACGTAGATGGTATGGTCGCCCCCTTCGTAGGTGCTTACCACCTTGCATTCGATGTACCCAAGCGTGCCGGCCAGGATTGGCGCGCCGTTGGCGCCGAGGCGATAACTTACGCCCTCAAATTTGTTGCCGCCGCTGACCGCGAATCTGCGCGAAATGTCCTCCTGATCGGACGCGAGAATGTTGACGTTGAAAACGCCGCTTTCCTCGAAACAAGGATAGCTCTCCGCCTTCTTGTCGACGCAAATCAGCACCAGAGGAGGCGTCAGCGAGACCGAGGTGAAGGCGTTGGCGGTCAAACCGTGCAGCTCGCCGGACTTTCGGAAGGTGGTAATCACGGTAACGCCGGTGGCGAAATGGCCCATCACACGGCGCAGTTCATTCTTGTCAATTGGCATCGAGCGAATCTCCGGGCGCGGATGCTATCAAAGCGTTTTGCCGCCGGTCAATTTGGCCTTTTTGATGATCCGGCTTCGCGCGCCGTCGGCGCCGCCATGAGGCAGTCCCAGGCCGGCGCGCGCGCCGCTTCTCACCATCCCGTTCGATCTCTCGGAATTACCTGCTTGCCGCCCACGTACACATAGTCCAGATCGAGCGAGGTGAGCGGCCGATCGTTCCCGTTGATTCGGACATTCATCGGTTCGCCGAGGAACATGGTGTGGTCCCCGGCGGCAAACTCGCTCACCACGCGCGCCTCGATTGATACCATCGCCAGCCTGAGCCACGGCATTCGCAGCGCCGGCGACGGCTCCCATTCGAACGCATCGAGATTGTCGGGCCGCCTCGCGCGCGCCGAATAAAAGTAGTCTTCAAGCGTCTTGCCGCGAGCGCCGACGACATTGAGCGCGAATGCGCGGGTCCGAGCCACCATGGCGTTGCTAAGATGCGAGCGATCGATTGCGGCCATCAGGATCGGCGGGTCGCCCGAAACCTGCGTCACCCACGATGAGGACATCCCGTGCGAGCTTGCTCCTTCAGAAACGGTGAGCACGTAGATTCCCGTGGTGAGCGCCGCCATCGCGCGTGAAATTTCGTCGTTCATTCGATAAATCCTCCCGGGCAAAAGCGGCGAGCGGCCTGCCGCTCAAGACTCGATTAATTGAATCGCAACCCACATAATTGACGCGGGGCTCAAGGCTTTTCAAAATGGGGGTTGATCGATTCATCTCTACGATGTTCGCAAGGCTCGTGCGCGGCGCCGCTTTGATGGCGGCCTTCCTGACAGTCGTGACCACCGCGGCCATCGCGGCGGATCCTTATCCCAGTCCGACTCCGGCGTATCTTCCGGTTCCGGCGCCCAGCCCCACGATCGACCCGGGATGGTTTCCAGCGCCCGGAACCGCCGCTTATGACCCAAACGCGCCGCGGCCTTCCGCCGCACCGCAGCCGGCCGCCACTGGCGCCGCCAGGTTGGACGGCCATCGCTCCGACGGACACAAGCTGGAATTGACCCCCGGACAGCGGGCGTACGAACTAACCCGCGACGACTCCTACCTCGATCCGGAGAGCTGGAGCGTCATGGCCTACAAGTCGCGGCATCAATTGATCGTCTATTACAAAGGGCGCCTGTACCGCGTCTATCATGCCGTGTTCGGGCGAAATCGGGGCAACGGAACCAAGCTCTGGGAGGGCGATCGCCGCACGCCCGAGGGCGTCTATACGATAATCGAAAAGCATCGCAGCCGCCGCTGGCAGTGGTTCCTGGGACTCAACTATCCAAACGACATCGACCGCTACCGCTACGAGCAAATGCGCGACGCGCGCGAAGTCCCGATTCGCGACGGCCACGATGTCGGCGAGGGCGGCCATATCGGAATTCACGGCACCGACGAGCCTATCCTCAACGCCGGAAATATCGATTGGACGACGGGATGCATTTCGGTCAACAATCAGGACATCCAGGAATTGACCCGCATCCTGCCCGTGGGAACCGTGGTGATCATCAACCCCTAGCGGCGCACGGTCGGGGCGGAAAGTAGCGGCGCCGGTTGGCGCGCAGGAGGCGACCGTCTTGAACGCCACGTCGGGGGTCTTCCGATTCACTCGTCTGGACAGCGTCATCTTCGGGGCTGGCAGCGTCGCCTCGCTCGAAAAGGAGCTGCAGCGGCGCGATGCTCGCCGCGTCCTGATCGTTACCGGCTCGACACTGGGCCGCTCCCGGCTGCTCGAAACAGTGAAGCGGGCGGCCGGTTCATCGCTTGTGGGAGTGTTCGCCGGCGCGGTACAGCATGTGCCGTCGAAAACCGTCGATGCGCTGGTTGCGGAGGCGCGGCGCGTCGATGCCGACTCGTTCGTGAGCTTTGGCGGCGGCAGCCCGATCGATACCGTCAAGGTGGCTGCGATGCGCCTGCTGCGCGAGAAGCCTCCCGGAGCGGAGATGCTGCATATCGCCCTGCCGACCACTCTGTCGGCGGGAGAATTTACGCCGTTCGGCGGCATGACCGACGAAGCGAAGCGCGAGAAGGGAGGCGTGGGCGATCCGCGCCTGCAGCCGCGGGTGGTGATTCTCGATCCCGAGCTGACGCGCGAAACTCCCGCCTGGCTGTGGGCATCGACCGGGATGCGCGCATTGGACCATGCGGTCGAGAGCGCCTACTCGGCCCGCCATCAGCCGCTGACCGACATGACCTCGGCGCGGGCGATCGCGATGCTGGTAGCGCATCTGAAGCCTTCGCTGGCAACCGCGGGCGCCGAAGAACTCGAGCATCGGATGCAATGCCAGCTCGCGGCCTGGTTCTCGATTTTTGGCGCGATGAACACCGGCCTTGGCGTTTCGCACGCGCTTGGCCATCAGATCGGCCCCTATTGGGATGTTCCGCACGGCGTAACCTCGTGCATCACGCTTCCGCACGTGATGCGCTTTATGGCGGCAGTCGCGTCCGAGCGGTTTGCCCCCATCGCGGAGGGCTTCGGAATTCGCTTTGACGCGGCAAATCCGCGCCCGGCGGCTCTGGAGTGCGCGGACCGCGCCGCAAAGTTTATCGCGCAATTCGAGGTGCCGATGCGGCTTCGCGATGTCGGCGCGCCGCGCGAGCAACTGGACCGCATCGCCGGGGCAGTGCTCGCCGAAATCGAACGTTCGAACGCGATCGGACGTCCAATTCAACGAGGCGATTTGATCGCGCTGCTCGAAGCCGCGTTTTAATCGCGCATCATAGCGGAAGGTTTGGTTTACATGCGTCTCGCGCCGCTTTGGCTCGTCTTTGCGCTGCTCGGTGTGTTTTGCGCGGGATGCTCCGAGGAGCCCATCTCGGAATCGCCCTTCCCTCCCGAGCTTCCCAACACTGCCTATCGCGTGACGGTCCATCAGGTTTACGCGGCCGGCGAGCCCGTCGCGGTGATGAAGTTCGACCGCGATGCGAACGGCATTCCAACTCGCGGGACGATCGTCGGAAAGATTCACGGATGGCCGTTCGCCCATGTTCATCCCGCGGGCGACCAGGGCGAGGGGCTCTTCACCTATCGAACCGATTTCACCGTCACTCGATCCGGCGGCAACCAACTTCCGGAAGCGGCGCAGGGAACTCGAACCGTCTATTTCCATCCCGACCGCGCGCCGATGGCTCTCGATCAGCCGGCGGCCGTTTCAGACGGACAGCCCATCATCCGCGATTCGGTGCAGATGTTCTTTTCGTTCGAGCCAAACGGCGACGTCGACCTGACGGAGACCGTCAGCCAGACGTGGAGCGGACCGTTCATCTGGAACGGAAGCGTGGTCATTCCGCCGGGCGAGCCGGCCGAGACGAAGGTAATAACCGCCAGTTATTCGCCGCGCTTTAACGGCTACGTATTCCGCTGAGAAATTCCGGACTGCTCAGGCTACGGCCCCATCGGCGAGGGCATGACGGTGTTTGGCATTTGCACGTGCTCGCCCCAGGTTTCGATTGGCGACAGCGGCGCCTCGGCAGGCAGATCGGGCCCCTCGACTCGCACCTCTCCCCCGCCCGGAATCGGGACGGTGACGACCGACCCGTCGCCTTGCCGATCGTAACTCGGCATCGGCACCGCGTATTCGCCCGCCGCCGAAGCGGCCGCGTCGGTCGTGTAAGCGGATTCCGGCATCGGTGGAATTACCTGCTGCGCCATCGAACAAGGCGCGACAGCCGCGATCAGCGCGGCAACCGCGGCGATCGAAACAATCACCTTCATCCAGATGAAAGGATCGCACGCATCGCATCGGATGTCATCTTCGAGCATGAACGAACGTTAATGTCGTCGAGACGAATCTCGCGATGGGCGGCTAGTACCAGACGCGGGCGCCGAAGATGAAGCGAGGGTTGTGCACGATACCGCCGTTGTTGAGCGTGAAGGTCGCCGTCTCTCCGAAATATTGCGTGTAGGCGAAGCCGATGTACGGCGCAAATTTGCGGCTTATCTCGTAGCGGATGCGAAGACCGGTATCGAGATCCGACAGGCCCGATCCGATTCCGCGGCTGGGATCGCGCTTGCTGTAGAAATTGATCTCGAACTGCGGCTGCGCGATCAGGCGTTGGGTGATGAGCAGGTCGTATGACCCCTCCACCCGGCCCGCGAAACGTCCGCGATTGCTGAAATAGAAGGTCGGAGCCAATTCAAAGAAATACGGAGCCAGCCCCTCCACTCCAATCGCTCCCCAGGTGCGGCCCGGATCGGAATCGAGATCGTAACGGACCCCGGCTTGCGCGTCGAAGTACCGCAGATACGGAATCGGGCGATCGTAAAGCACTTCGTTATCGCCGTCGCTCGCCTGGCCGTGCTGCACAAAGCCTTCCGACTTGAACCACAGCTTGTTCATGTCGGTGCCGACCCATCCCTCGCCTTCCCATCGGAATTCATTCTGAGGCCCGTTGGTGCGTCCCTCCAGTTGATCGAACAGAATATGGCCGACGATCATGTTGTCGTTGACCGGAGGCGGCCAATCCGCCGGGTTCGTGAGCGAAGGGGCCGGGGCGGAAGCAGTCTGCGCGAACGCACAAACGCCGCGCGACAAAAGTACGCCCGCGGCGAGGCACATCAGGCCCGCGCGGATGCCGCCGCGCGGCGCCTTCATGACACAACCACCGTGCGGAACATCCCGGCCTCCATGTGGTAAAGCAAGTGGCAATGGTAAGCCCAGCTTCCCGGTGTATCGGCGCTTATCAGGTAGCTCAGGCGCTCGCCCGGCTTGACGTTGATCGTATGCTTGTATGGCCGGAACTCGCCCTGACCGTTCTCGAGTTCGCTCCACAAACCATGCAGATGGATCGGATGCTGCATCATCGTGTCGTTGATCAGGATGAATCGCACCCGTTCGCCGAGCCTGAGATGGATCGGCTCCGCAGCCGAGAATTTCTCGCCGTTGAACCCCCATATGAAGCGTTCCATGTTGCCGGTCAGATGGAGCTCGATTTCGCGGTCGGGCGGACGCGGATCAACGCCGCGATATCGTGCGCGCAGATCCGCGTAGGTCAGCACGCGGCGTCCATTGTTGTTCAGGCCCGATCCGGGTTTGGCAAGGCGGTCGGTCGGCATCATCGCAACGTTGTCCACCTGCGGCCCCGTGTGAATCGCAACCGAACTCGGCGGAGCGGGCGATGTGTAGACGGCGGGGGCCGGCGGTGGAGATGTGCTTCGGCTGGGCTGCGGAAACGGCATTGCGTACGGTGCATTCGGCGCCGTCCCCGGCGCGACTGGCTGAACTCGCCCGGGCATCGCCATGCCTGGAGTGTGTGAATGATGATGGCCGCCCATCTCTGACATAGGTTCCGCGCCCTGTTCAGAACCCTGGGGCTCCGCGTCCGGATGCATGCCCTGCATCTGGTGGCCGCCCGCCATATCTCCCATCCCCATGTCGACCATCGTCAGCAACGGCCGCGGATCCATCGGGGGAACGGGCGCGCTCATGCCGATGCGTGGAGCGAGCGTGGCGCGCGCATATCCGGTACGGTCCATCGACTGCGCAAAAATCGTGTACGCCGACGAGTCCGGCGGCTCCACGATTACGTCGTACGTCTCCGCGACGGAAATTCGGAACTCATCCACAGTGACCGGATCGACATCGTTTCCGTCGCTTTGCACCACCGTCATCGGCAGATTCGGAATCCGCACATCGAAGATCGTCATCGATGAGCCGTTGATAAATCTGAGCCGCACGCGCTCGCGCGGCTTGAACAGCGCCGTCCAGTTCGCGCCCGGCGCGCATCCGTTCACCAGATACGTGTAGGTCGCACCGCTCACATCCAGAAGATCGGTGGGCGACATGTTCATCCAGCCCCACATCAGGCGATCCGAGATGGTGGCGGCAACGCCCTTCTCGCGCATATCCGAGATGAACGTCCCGGCGGTTCGCTGATGGTAGTTGTAGTAGTCGCTCATCTGTTTGAGGTTGGTGTAGATCACGTCCGGGTCTTCATCGGTCCATTCCGAGAGCAAAACCACGTACTCGCGGTCGTACTCGATCGGATCCTTGTCGGACGGATCGATGATCAGCGATCCGTAGTGACCGGTCTGTTCCTGGAAGTGGCTATGGCTGTGGTACCAGTAGGTTCCGTTCTGGCGGACCGGAAATCGGTAAGTGAACGTTTCGCTCGGAGGAATTCCGGCAAAGCTCACCCCAGGGACGCCATCCATATCATGGGGAAGCCGGATGCCGTGCCAGTGAATCGAGGTCGGCTCGCGAAGCCGATTGGTGACGGCGATAGTTACCTCGTCGCCCTCGCGCCATCGCAGCGTCGGCCCCGGTACCAGTCCGTTGACCGCGGTCGCGCGCGAGGGACGTCCGGTGATGTTTACGGCAACATCCTCGATTGCGAGATCAAAATGATTTCCGGAAAGGACAGGCGCGGCCGCGGCCGGAACCGGCCATCGAAGAAGATCGAGACTCGCGATCGCGCTTCCTGCCAGGGCCCCGACAATGAACTGGCGGCGGCTTACTCCACGCTTGCATCCATGCAGCGGTGGCGGCTTGTCGGAGGATCTTTTCAGTGGCATCCAATAGACCCTTTCGCTGGCATTTCGCTGGCTCGAAACGCTCGGCTCCCTCACTTGCGCGGAAATATTAAAACGGCGCGGAGAGCGCTGGCAACGCGCATTCGCGCCTCACGCAGGAAAAGCGCTAGTTATTGGAAGACGAATGCACACGGAGGACACTCATGATGACTTCGGAAGAGAAAAAGACCCTCGTGATCAAAACCTGGACGGCGTTTGGACAGGGCGACATCAAGACCGCTTTCGCCAACATGGACGATAACGTGAGCTGGCTGGTCCCCGGCAATATGCCCAATGTGTCCGGCGTGAAAAAGGGCAAGGACGAGATACTCAAGTTCATGTCGGGAGTAGGCGCGGTGTTTCCGGAAGGAATCCGCAGCGAAATCCGCCGCACCTATTGCGATGGAGATACGGTGATTGTCGAACTCACCAATCGCGGCAAGGTCTCCAACGGCAAGAACTACGAAAATGAATATTGCTTCGTATTCGAGCTGGAAAACGGCAAGGTCCGGCGCATCCGCGAGTACGTAGATACGCAGAAATTCGTGGACACCGTGATGAAATAGATGCGCGGCGGACGCCGCGGCCTCTCGATTCGATCTCCCACCGGGGGCCGCCGCCCCAATCCGAGCCCGACCGGCCCCTTAGCTGCCGGTCGAGGTGTAGTGGCGCTGGCCGAAGCGCCAGATTACAAGCGTGGCCGCGAAGAACGCGAAGCCGAACAGCGGACTTGCTCCGCAGAGCCAGGCGGGCACTCCTAGTGGATCGCGATGGCCGAGCAGGCGAACAATCGGAAAGTATCCGACGCACGCCAGCGGCACGACGAAGATCAGAAAGTCGCGGAACCATCGCCCGTAGATGTTAAGCGGGTACTGCGCCGCCTCGACCCCGCCGTAGGTGAGGGTGTTCGCAATCTCCAGGCTTTCGATCGCCCAGAACGAGAGGCTCGCCTGAAGGATGAAGATTCCGGAGAACAAGGCTACGCCGCCCACGATGGTCGCGGACATCAGCGCAATGGCGGCAGGGTCAAACTGGACGTGCGCCAACCGCGTCGCAATCGCCATCACCACCGCCGCCTGCGCCACCCGGCCCAACCGGTTGAGCCGCACTTCATAACCCAGGACCTGAAGGATGGAACTGCGCGGACGCAGCAGGATGCGATCGAAATTTCCGGTCCTCACGAACTCGGGGCCAAAAACGTCGAACCCTCGCGCGAGAGATTCGGAGAGCGAGAACGAGATGTTGATGACGGCATAAAACAGCGCGACTTCGCCGAACGTCCATCCTTCGATCTGCCCGAAGCGGCGGAACAGCGCCCATATGGCGATGAATTCGGCGAAGGTCACTATCGCCTGCTGAGAGGCAAGCATCAGGAACGACCCTGGAAACTGCATCTGGGCCCGCAGCGATGCGCCCGCGTACCGGCCGTAGAGGCGAAGCGCGCTCATCCGCCCTGCACCTGCAAACGGCTCATCACACGACCCATCAGCCAATGGCCGGATGCTACCAGTACCGCCGTCCATGCGGCGGCGTGAAACAGCCCCTGCAACGCCATCGCGCCGGCCAGGTTCCCGACGTAGATCCGGAACGGAATATCCATCAATCCCGCGAACGGCTGCCAGAGTAGAAAGCGCTGCACCCGATCCGGATAGAAGGGCAGCGGGAGAATCACTCCGGAGAAGAACGCCGCGAGCTGCGAGACGAGCGCGCTGGGTCCGCGATCGGTCAGCATCACCACGATCAGGATGTTGACCAGCATCAGGATTGCGCTGGAAAGCAGCACCGCGAAGATCATCGCAAATACGAACATCGCGGCAGCCTCGGTGCCTGCCGGCATTCGCAGTCGCCAGTCCGCCAGTCCCAGCGCGGGAACCAGCATCGTCGCGAACAGGAACATCAACACCGCGCGCGGCGCCATCCGCGCCGTCGTCCACGCCATCGCGCGCGCGTACCAGAAGAAATAGGTATCGAGCGGCCGCAACCGTTCGTACGACACGTTGCCGGTTTTGACCATCTCGGTGATTTCCGGATCGCCCCACCACGGCATCAGAGTGAGGAACGCCTGGCCGAGCCAGATATACGAAACGACCTGCGGCAAACTCAGAGGCTGGCGGCCGGATGCGCCGTGAAAGAACGCCGCAAACACCATCACCCTGATGAATCCCCACCAGCATTGCGTGGCGAACCCGGCCAACGCGGCCGCGCGATACTGCAGCATCAGCATGAACCGCATCGCGAACACCGAGCGGTAGGATCGAAGCGATGCGGCCGCCGGGGCCATCACGCCTCGGCCGCGCCGTGAAGATCGTAAAAGCGGGAGATGACTTCTTCGATGCGCGGTTGCTCGACGTGAATGTCGAGAAGTTGGTGCTCCGACGTGATGCGGCTGATCAACTCTGGCACCGAGATGGCGTCGGGGTCGAATGACATCTCGATCGAATTGCCGTCGCGATGGCGAATCACGGTGCCGGGAATCGCGAGCTCGGGCGCATCGCCCGGAAACTGCGCGAACAGGCGGCGTTCCGCGAAAACCTCGCGGCGCAGCACCGCGAACGGCTTGTCGGCCAGGATTTTTCCGTGCCCGATCACGATGACGCGTTCGGCCAGCGCCTCGATATCGTGCATATCGTGCGTGGTGAGAATGACGGTTACGCCGTGGTCGCGGTTGAGGCGCTTGACGAACTCGCGCACCGCGAGCTTCGAGGGCGCATCGAGCCCGATCGTCGGCTCATCGAGAAACAGAATCGACGGGCGATGGAGCATCGCGGCGGCGATCTCGCATCGCATCCGCTGGCCGAGCGAGAGCTGCCGAACCGGCTGATCGAGCAGCCGCTCGAGCCGCATCAACCCGACCATCTCGTCGCGGGTACGCCGGTATTCCGCTTCCGGAACGTTGTAGATGTCGCGCAAGAGATTGAAGCCGTCGATCACAGGGAGATCCCACCACAATTGCGTGCGTTGCCCGAAAACCACGCCGATTCGCGCGACGTGGCGGATTCGATCACGCCACGGCGTGAGCCCGTCGACTTCGCATCGCCCGGACCGCGGTTCGAGAATTCCGGCGAGAATCTTGATGGTGGTCGACTTGCCGGCGCCGTTGGGCCCGATGAAGCCGAGCAGCTCGCCGCGCTCGAGCGAGAAGCTGACTTCGTTGAGCGCCTCGACGACGCGATAGCGGCGCGCGAACAAACCCTTGAGGGCGCCCCATGCTCCGGGCTGCCGTTCAGACACGTGATACGTCTTCGACAGATTTTCAACGATAATCTGCGGCATACGAACGCGAAACCCGAAATGATGTGGAAACCGGCGATACTAGTGAAGGGCTGCCGGTAAGTCAAATACGGTTCGGTTGTCGCGATTTTCGCGGGCGCATCCCGCCAATCGCGCTCCTCACCTCATCGTGGGCATCGTGAATTCGGCGCCGAATCCTTTTCCGCCCGGCCAGCGGGCGGTGATGGTCTTGAGCCTGGTGTAAAAGCGCACGCCTTCCATCCCGTGCATCGCGTGATCGCCGAAAATCGAATGTTTCCATCCGCCGAAGCTGTGAAACGCCATCGGAACCGGAATCGGAACGTTGACTCCTACCATCCCGGCCTGCACGCGGCCGGCAAACTCGCGCGCCGCCTGCCCGTTGTTGGTAAAGATCGACGCGCCGTTGCCGAACTCGTGCTCGCTGACCATCTGGGTTGCGGCGGCAAGACTCGGCGTTCTCACCACTGACAGCACGGGACCGAAAATCTCCTCCCGGTAAATCTTCATGTCCGTGGTGACGTGATCGAAAAGGCATCCTCCGATGAAGAAACCGCCTTCGCATCCTTCGCCGCGAAAGCCGCGCCCGTCCACAACCAGTTTCGCGCCCTCCTCCACCCCCGTATCGACGTAGCCGCGCACGCGCTCCAGATGCTGGCGCGTTACAAGCGGTCCCATCTCGACGCCGGGCGCGGTTCCGGGCCCGATGCGCAGGTTTCGCACCCGCGACGCCAGGCGATCGACCAGCGGATCGGCGGCCGAACCGACCGCAACCGCGACCGAAATCGCCATGCATCGTTCGCCCGCCGAGCCGTACGCCGCTCCGATCAGCGCGTCGGCCGCCTGATCCAGGTCCGCGTCGGGCATGACCACGAGATGGTTCTTTGCTCCGCCGAGAGCCTGAACGCGCTTACCGTTGGCGGCGGCGGTCGCGTAGATATAGCCGGCGATGGGAGTCGAACCGACGAAACTCACCGCGGCAACATCCGGATGAGCCAGCAGGGCATCGACCGCCGCCTTGTCCCCGTGAACGACGTTGAAAACGCCGTCGGGAAGACCGGCCTCCTTCAGCAACTCGGCGATGCGAACGGCGGCGGAAGGATCGCGTTCGGAGGGTTTGAGCACAAACGTGTTGCCGCATGCGATCGCAATCGGAAACATCCACATCGGCACCATCGCGGGAAAATTGAACGGCGTAATCCCAACGCATACGCCAAGCGGCTGCCGCATCGACCACGAGTCGATTCCGGTTCCGACCGATTCGCTGAATTCACCCTTGAGCAGGTGAGGAATTCCGCAAGCGAATTCGACCACTTCAAGCCCGCGCGCCACCTCGCCGCGCGCGTCGCCGAGCACTTTGCCATGCTCGGAAGTTATGAGAGCCGCGAGCGCTTCGGCATCGCGCTCGATGAGGGTTTTGAATCGGAACATCACGCGCGCGCGGTTCAGCGGCGAAGTTCGCGACCATTCGGGAAATGCTTTCGCCGCGGCGGCAACGGCCAGGCCTGCCTCCGCCCGGCCGGCGAACGATACGCGGGCGGTGCATCTCCCGGTAGCGGGATTGAAGACTTCACCGAAGCGCGTCCCGTCACCGGCAACTCGCGCGCCTGCTATGAAATGCGGAATTTCGTTCATGCGAACCACCTGCCCGGGTAGTATGAGACACAACCTAGCCCCTCGACCCGCTTCCTGAAAAGAAACGAGAGCAAGGTCCGCGCGGTCAGCCCTGGATCGATCGTTTGCGAGTCGCCAGCAGGTAGATCGGAACTCCGGACAGCACTATCAGGACACCCGGCCACGTGAACCGCGGCTTCATCACCAGCAGGTCGATCATCAGCACGACCGCCGCGACGATGTATGCGGCCGGAACGAGAGGATATCCCCACGCGCGGTATGGGCGCGCGATCTCCGGACGCGTGCGGCGCAGCAGAAACACGGCGCCAACCGTCAGCACGTAGAAAAAGAGTTGCGCGAAGATCACGTAGTCGAGCAGGTCCGAGTACGTCCCGCTGATCGCCAGCACTGCGGCCCAGGCGCCCTGGATGCCGAGCGCGAAGGCGGGAACGCTCGCGGTATTGAGGCGGCTTGCGGCGGAAAAGAACACGCCGTCTTCCGCCATCGCGTAGATCACGCGCGCGCCGGTTAGAATCAATCCGTTCGCGCACCCGAAGGCCGAGATCATCACCAGGATCGCCGTTAGCGATGCGCCCGCAGCGCCCCACACCATCTCCATCGCCGCGGATGCGACGCGATCGCTGGCCGCATGAGCTATTCCGCGCGAAAAAACGTCGCTTGCTCCCGCGACTCCGGCGGCGGGAAGTTCGAACAGGTATGCAAGGTTGGTAAGCACGTATAGGAGGATGACGAGTGCGGTGCCGAAGGCGAGCGCCAGGGGCAAATCGCGGCGCGGATTACGTATCTCCGAGGCCGCGAACGTCACCGACGCCCACGCATCCGCGGAGAACAGCCCGCCCACCATCGCCGATCCAAACATCGCAAGAAAGCCCTCGCTCGGGATGCCGCGGGTAAGGAAGGCTTGCATGCTCCCGAAGTTGATCCTGACCGCCGCCGGGTTTCGAAAAAACAGGCATCCCGCGGCGATAATCAGCAGGAGCGAGAGGACCTTGGCGCTGGTGAAGGAGTTCTGCACGATGCGACCGAGGTTGAGCCCGCGCAAATTGGCAAAGGTAAGGCACGCGATCACCAGGATCGCGCCGATCCTTTCGCCCGAAAGCCCGAAGTCGCCGACTCCCAGCCATACCTGCGAGCCGAGCACCGGCCAGAGCACCCCGAGAAATCGCGCGAATGCCACCGCGACGGCGGCAATCGTTCCGGTCTGGATGACGAGCAGCAGGGTCCATCCGAACAGAAAGGCCCACAGGCCGCCGTATGCCTCGCGCAGATAAACGTACTGCCCGCCCGCTTCCGGCATCATCGCGGCAAGCTCTCCGTACGCAAGCGCGCCCGCTATCGTCATCAAGCCGCTTACGATCCAGACGGCCAGCAGCGCTGCCGGCGAACCGGTGTGCCGCACGATATCGGCCGACACGATAAAGATGCCCGAGCCGATCATCGATCCCGCGACGAGAGTTATCGAATCGAACAGTCCGAGGCCCGGTTTGAGACCCTCGCGAGGAGATTCGATTCGCAGAGCGGGCTGCTCCATAAGGGCACCATCGTATCAGCATGCACAGGCCCGCCGCGATTGCGGGATTTGATTTATCGCTGGCGCGGCCCTAGCAAAAAGGAAGGCGAGAAAAGCAGGAGGGTATGAATCTATGGCGGCAAAGAAGAAGCTCGGTTCCGCGCGCGGAGCGGCCAGGAAAAGCGCGAAATCCTCCGTGGGCTTGTCGCAACTGGCTCAACTCCGCACGACGATCACTCAACTGCGTAAACGAGTCGAGGAAGAGGCGCGGGCTCGCAAACTCAACAGCCGGCTCATAGCCGAGGCACAGCGCGCACGAGAACAGGTGATGCGGCAGGTCGCGGCGTTGCGGGACCAGGGCAAGAAACTGGCCGACCAACTGCGCGGCGCCCTGGCCGATACCGAAAGGCGCAAGCAGGCCCGCGACGAAGCGCTCGCGATCGTCGCCGATCTGCGCGAGGAATTGTCGCGAAAGATGGAGGAACTGCGCGGCCAGACGGCGGAACTCGCCGATCTCGCCCGAAGATCCGCGGAGCGCGCACGAAGAATGATCGAGAGTGGAAATGAAGAGCCAGCCTCATCCGCTGAAACTGGTGAGAAGGCGGGCGACACCAAGCCGGATGACGCCGCCTGACCTGCTTTTCTCCTTTAGGCGCTGCCAAACGGCCCGCGGAGCAAAGACAGGTCAGGAGGGTCGCACGAATTGGTTTTTCCGCGCGCCGCCCTGTTCGCGACGGCGCGCGGATTCCTGACCACAAACCGATTGTTTGCTTTACGGAGCAGCCGGGCTTGCGGCCGGGCTGGCTTCTGCCGGGCTGGCAGCAGCCGCGGGGCTCATTTCGCTGGAAGCAGACGCTTCCGGAGCAGACGGAGCTGTTTCCTCTGACTTACTGCAGGCAGCCCCCAGGAACAACGCAACTAGTGCCAGAAGCAGGACTTTGCGCATCGCTTCCTCCTTGAATTCCGTAC
>JAJPKP010000063.1 GCA_021323675.1 Pseudomonadota bacterium
CGGCGAGCCCGGCACGCAGCTCACGATGCGCACCTTCCATATCGGCGGTACCGCCAGCCGGCGCGCCGAGCAGACTACTCTGGAAGCGCGCACTGAAGGCGTTGTGCGGCTGCACAACGTGAACACCGTGCCCGGGCGCGACGGTACTCTAATCGTGATGACGCGGCATGGAGAAGTGGTCGTCGCCGCCCAGGTCAAGGGCGAGGACGGACATGTCCGCGAGCGCGAGCGCGAACGCTACCCGCTTGTGTACGGCGCCAAGCTGCGCAAGTCAGAAGGCGAGCACGTCAAGGCGGGCGAGCTGATCGCCGAATGGGATCCCTACACGACACCGATCATCACCGAAGTCGACGGCGTGGTGAAGTTCGGCGACATCATCGAAGGCAAGACGATGGAGGAGCGGGTCGATGAGCGAACCGGCGCGCGCTCCAACGTTATCGTCGAGTTCAAGGATCTCGACGTCCGCCCCCGCATCTCGATCAAGGACGCGGCCGGCAAGACCGCGAAGATTCCCGGAAGCAACCTGTACGCTCGCTACTTCCTGCCGGTCGGAGCCTATATCAACGTGACCGAAGGCACGGAAGTGAAGGCGGGCGACGTTATCGCGAAAATCCCGCGCGAGACCACCAAGACCAAGGACATCACCGGCGGTCTGCCGCGCGTGGCCGAGCTGTTCGAGGCGCGCAAGCCGAAAGAGTTCGCGGTCATTTCCGAAATCGACGGGCAGGTCTCATTCGGCAAAGACACCAAGGGCAAGCGCAAGCTGATCGTTACGCCCGAGGTGGGCGAGCCGCGCGAGTATCTGATTCCCAAGGGCAAGCACATCGGCGTGCACGAAGGCGACATGATCAAGGCCGGCGAGCCGCTGATGGAGGGATCGTCGAACCCGCACGACATCCTGACGATTCTCGGCGAAAAGGCGCTGGCGAAATACCTGGTGGACGAAATCCAGGAGATTTACCGGCTCCAGGGCGTGCGCATCAACGACAAGCATATCGAAGCGATCGTGCGCCAGATGCTGAGACGGGTCAGGATCAAGGAAGTCGGAGACACCGATTTTCTGGTCGGAGACCAGGTCGAGAAATGGCGCTTTGACGAAGAGAACGCCCGGGTGCTCGAGAAGGGCGGAGAGCCGGCCATCGCCGAACCGCTCCTGCTCGGCATCACCAAGGCCTCTCTGTCCACGGAGAGCTTCATCTCGGCGGCGTCGTTCCAGGAGACCACCAGAGTGCTGACCGAGGCGGCCATCAACGGCAAGGTCGATCGGCTGATCGGACTCAAGGAAAACGTGATTATGGGACGCCTGATTCCGGCCGGAACCGGCTTGTCCTCCTACAACCGGATGGAAGTGAAGGTTGAGGGCGGGGCGGAGGCCGAAGAGCTGGAAAAGGCGGGCCTCGAGGGGGCTGCGGCACCCGCCGGAGATTGACACGCACTAAGCCCGCGCGTACATAATTGTATTTCCCCCAAGGGCACTTCCCGCCCTTGGGGGGTTTGTTTGAACACCGCGTTACCTGCCTGACGCAAACCCGGGAAAAACTGCGGCGCGAAGCGTGCACCGCAAGTTTTCCGAGTGAAAGCGCAGGGCCGACGAGCGCGGTGATGAAGGAACCGAAGAGAGCAACGAACGGAGCTGACTTTGCCGTCGATTAACCAGCTTATCCGCCAGGCGCGCGTCAAGAAACGCTTCAAGATCAAGGCGCGCGCGTTGCAAGGATCGCCGCAGAAGCGCGGCGTGTGCACGCAGGTGAAGACCACCACGCCCAAGAAGCCGAACTCCGCCCTGCGCAAGGTGGCGCGTGTGCGGCTGTCGAACGGAATCGAGGTCAATACCTATATTCCTGGCGTGGGCCACAACCTGCAGGAGCACTCGGTGGTGCTTATCCGCGGAGGCCGCGTGCGCGACCTTCCCGGGGTCCGCTACCACGTAATCCGCGGAACGCTGGATTCAATCGGCGTGCAGGAGCGGCGCAAGGGACGCTCCAAATACGGCTCGAAGAAGCCGAAGTAAGGGTTTATGTCGCGCAAGGGACAAGCACGCGTCCGCGAAGTAATGCCGGACCCCAAATTCCACGATCGCACGGTCGCCAAGTTCGTGAACGTGGTGATGGAACGCGGCAAGAAGTCGGTCGCGGAGCAAATCTTTTACGGCGCGCTCGACCTGGTGGCCGAGCGGGCCAAGGAAGACGGACTGGCCGTTTTCAAGAAGGCGCTCGATAACGTCCGCCCCTCGGTCGAGGTGCGTTCCCGCCGGGTCGGCGGCGCCAACTACCAGGTCCCCGTCGAGGTGCGCCCCGTACGGCGCAACTCGCTGGCGATGCGATGGCTGGTGACGGCGGCGCGCGGGCGCGGCGAGAAATCGATGGAAGAGCGGCTGGCGGCCGAGATTTTGGAAGCGGCGGCGAATCGCGGCGGCGCGGTCAAGAAACGCGAAGACACTCACCGGATGGCGGATGCCAACAGGGCGTTCGCGCACTACCGCTGGTAATCAACGAGTTTTGAGTAAATGGCTCGTACCACACCAATAGAACGGGTGCGCAATATCGGCATCATGGCCCACATCGATGCCGGCAAGACCACCACCACCGAGCGGGTGCTCTTCTACACCGGCATCAACTACAAGATCGGCGAGGTGCACGAAGGCACCGCGACGATGGACTGGATGGTGCAGGAGCAGGAACGCGGCATCACCATCACCTCCGCCGCCACCACCTGCTTCTGGCGCGATTGCCGCATCAATATCATCGACACCCCCGGCCACGTCGACTTCACGATCGAGGTCGAACGATCACTGCGCGTGCTGGATGGCGCGGTGGCGGTGTTCTGCGCGGTCGGAGGCGTGGAACCGCAATCCGAAACCGTATGGCGGCAGGCCGACAAGTATCGCGTGCCGCGCATCGCGTTCATCAACAAGATGGACCGGGTCGGCGCGGATTTCGAGCGCGTGGTCGAAGAGATGCGCGAGAAGCTGAAGGCGACGCCGCTCCTGATCCAGCTTCCGATCGGCGCCGAAGACAAATTCACCGGCGTGATCGATCTGATCAATCAGCGCGCGCTGGTCTGGGACGAAGACCGCCTCGGCGCCAATTACAAGGTCGAGGAGATACCGGCTGAACTCAAGGAAAAGGCGGCCGGCTATCGCGACAAGATGATCGAGACGCTCGCCGACCACGACGAGCATCTGATGGAGCTGTACCTCGAAGGCAAGTCGCCCGAGCCTGAAAAAATCCAGGCGGCGATTCGCGCCGCGACCCTCAAGATGGCGATAACGCCGGTGCTGGTCGGATCGGCGTTTCGCAACAAGGGCGTGCAGCCGATGCTGGATGCGGTCGTGGATTATCTGCCGTCGCCGCTGGACCTTCCGCCGGTCAAGGGAATGGTGGATGGCAAGGAGCAGGAGCGTCCGCCGCGCGACGACGCGCCGTTCAGCGCGCTCGCTTTCAAGATCATGACCGATCCGTACATCGGAACCCTGACGTTTATCCGCGTGTACTCGGGCCGGCTCGAAAGCGGCGCTTCAGTGTTCAACTCGACCAGGGGCCGCCGCGAGCGAATCGGCCGGCTGGTCAAGATGCACGCGAACAAGCGCGAGGAGATCTCCGAGGTGTACGCCGGCGATATCTGCGCCGTCGGACTTCGCGACACGACCACCGGCGATACGCTGTGCGACCCGGGCCATCCGATCATTCTGGAATCGATCGAGTTTCCCGAACCGGTCATCCAGATCGCGATCGAGCCCAAGACCAAGGCCGACCAGGAAAAGCTTTCCGAGGCGCTCCAGAAGCTGGCGAAGGAAGATCCCTCGTTCCGCGTGAGCGTTAACAAGGAAACCGCGCAAACGCTGATCGCCGGGATGGGCGAGCTGCATCTGGAGATTATCGTCGACCGGATGCTGCGCGAGTTCAAGGTCGATGCGAACGTGGGCAAGCCGCAGGTGGCCTACCGCGAGACCATCCGCCGCGCATCCGAAGCCGAAGGCCGCTTCGTGCGCCAGACCGGCGGCCACGGCCAGTTCGGCGTCGTCGATCTCCGGATCGAACCGATGGAGAAGGGCGGCGGCTTCGAGTTCGTCGACGGCACCAAGGGCGGCTCGATCCCGCGCAACTTCATCCCGTCGGTCGAAGACGGCGTGAAGGAAGCGATGGAGAACGGGGTGCTGGCGGGATATCCGATGGTGGATATTCGGGCGACCGTTACGGACGGGAAATATCACGAAGTCGATTCGTCGGAAATCGCGTTCCGCATCGCGGGTTCGATGGCCTTCAAGGAGGCATGCGAGAAGGCCGATCCGATCCTGCTGGAGCCGGTGATGGATGTGGAAGTGGTGACGCCGCAGGAATTCATGGGCGACGTGATCGGCGACCTCAACTCGCGGCGCGGAAAGATCCTGGACATGGAAAGCCGCGCCGGCGCCCAGGTGATCGAGGCGCGCGTTCCGCTGGCCAACATGTTCGGATATGCGACAAGACTGCGTTCGATGACGCAGGGACGCGCCAACTACACGATGCAGTTCGGGGCATACGAACCCGTGCCGCAGAACATTTTCGAGGAACTTACCGCGCGCAATACCGAAAGCGAGCAGACTCGCGCGTGCGCCTGAATATTGCAAGGAAAGATACCGGCCTAATTTCGGAGGAAAGACCATGGGCAAGGCTAAATTTGAGCGAACCAAGCCGCACGCGAACGTCGGCACGATCGGCCATATCGACCACGGCAAGACGACTCTCACCGCGGCGATTACCAAGGTGCTGGCCGCGCGCAAGCTTGCCCAGTTCACCGCCTTCGACCAGATCGACAAGGCTCCCGAGGAGCGCGAGCGCGGCATCACGATCGCAATCGCGCACGTCGAGTACGAAACCACCAAGCGCCACTACGCGCACGTCGATTGCCCGGGCCACGCCGACTACATCAAGAACATGATCACCGGCGCGGCGCAGATGGACGGCGC
>JAJPKP010000079.1 GCA_021323675.1 Pseudomonadota bacterium
TAGTTGTTCTTGGCGAATCGTTCGATAACCTCGTCGATCGATGAAAACATCAATCCTCCTCAACGGATGCGGCCAGGACCCACGCTTCCGCGCGCAGATTCAATTGCATACCATGCTCGGTCCTGTCGAGGAAACCCAATCCTCGCCCTCGCCTACCGTCCGTTCGATAAGCCTCCGCACGCTCCGTGCGCCTCAGATGTGGAGCGCCTCGTAGGCCTGCTCGCCGCGATCGAACCGATCGCGCGAGAGCGCCGCCGCATCCAGCTTCCCATACGCCCCGTTCGCGATAAGGTCGGCCAGCGCCTGCCCCGCTCCGTACGACTGCATCACTCCGCGCCCGCTGAACGAATGCGCCTCGTAGATGCCGGGCGCGGCGCGACCCACAATCGCGCTGCGATCGGGGCTCACCTCGTACAATCCCGCCCATCCGGTCACGTGGCGAAGCCGTTCCATGCAGCTCATCCGGGCGAACAGGCGCGGCCAGATCTCATTCTGAAAGAAGGCCTCGCCGTCATAATGAAAATGGTAGCCCGGCGGCTCCTCGGGAGGAGAATAACCGGCCATGATGTGCGGACCTTCGTTGTGGAAATAAATTCCCGACGTATCGACGATCATCCCGTAGCGTTCGAGGTTGGTAACCCGATTGTCCACCAGGCATACCTGGCGGCGTACCGGCTCGCTGTAGTTCTTCAGGCCCGCAAGCCGCAGCGGATACGGCGACCACGCACCCCCGGCAATCACCATCGCCCTCGCGCGCAAGTCGAACAGATGGCCCGATTCGGCCTCGCCCGGACCGTCCTGCGTCATCAGCCTCATCAACCCCGCGTCGGACATCGGCTCGTCCGATTGCCAGCAGTTGACCGTCACCTTGTCGTGGCCCGAATCGATTCCAACCACCCACACGTGGTCAAGAAATTGGGCGCCGCGGCGGACGGCCTCAGCGCGATAGTGCTGCTTGAGCAGATTCGGGTTGATAAGGCCGTCGCGGGGAGAAAAGGTCGCACCGGCGATGCCGTCGAGCTTGTCGATTTCCGAAAAGCGCCGCCCCACCTCCGCGGCGCTGAGGGTTTCGATCGGATGGCCCAAAGCGCGCTGCAGGCCGATATGGTCAAGCGCTTGCGGCCATGTCGCTTCATCGTACAGCCACAGGTAGCCCTTCTGGCGAAAGCCGACCTCGCGCGCGATTCGTTCGTAATACTCGATTGATGCGCGGCAGAGCGAAATATTGACCGGCTGCCACCAGGTCGCGCGCACGCCGCCCGCGTTCTTTTCGCTCGAGCTGAGCCGGCCGCTCAGGTCAAGGTCCACCGCGACGACCCGGAGATTGCGCTCGGCCAGCGCCATCGCCACCGAGCTTCCGACGATTCCCGCGCCGATGACGCATACGTCGACCTGCTCGCCGCTTTTCACATCAATCAGTGTATCAGACCGGGGTCGGCTGCGATGCGGAATTGGGCGGAGCCTCGCACCGGCGGGCTCCGATGGCGACGCCTGTCGTCCTCAGGATTGGGGCCTTGTGCGATCGCCTCGACTCCCCTTAAGTTTGGACTAGCCGATGTGCACCCTTGCTATCTATTTCCAGGTCGCGCCCGAATGGCCGGTAATTATCGCGGCCAACCGCGACGAATTTCTCGATCGCCCGGCGACTGACCCCGCAGTCCTCAGCGACGATCCGCACATCGTCGGCGGCAAGGATCTGCGGGCCGGGGGCACATGGCTCGGTCTTAACGAATACGGAGTGGTCGCGGGCCTGCTGAACCGCCGCCCAAGCGACAACCCCAGGCCCGATGCGCGGTCGCGCGGGATGCTGTGTCTCGATGCGCTCCGCCGCCGCAGTGTCGCTCAAGCCGCTGAATTCGCCGGCAATGAACGGGTCGAAGACTACAACCCGTTCAACCTGCTGATGGCGTCGCGCGAGGCCGCCGCCGTCGCTTACAACCGCGGCAGCCATATCGAGGTGGTCTCCCTCAAGCCGGGGCTTCATCTCCTTACCAACCTCGATGTGAACGACTTCGAATGCCCCAGGATAAGCCGCGCGTACAGCGGCTTTGCGGCCGTCGGCGAGCGCCCGGAGCTTCTGCACGATCCGGTTGCGATGCGCTCAGAACTTAGCGCTTTGCTCTCCGATCACAGCACGCAACTCGACCCGCGCAACGGCCGGCCCAACTCGCTCTGCCTTCATCTGGGCGAATACGGCACGCGATCCTCCAGCCTTATTTTCCTTGGGCGGGACGGCGCCGTCCTGCATTTCTTTGCGCCCGGGCCTCCGTGCAGAACGGAATTCAAGGCCGCGATAGTTCCGCGATCGCCACGCGACCGCGGCGTTCACGGAGCGAAATAACCGGCTGCGCCCGCGATGAGAAAACAGATGATCGCGATTGTCGCGCACGCCAGGAAGATCGACGCGAGAAACGGCGGCTCGATGACGAAGAACAGTATCGCGCCCGAGACGATTGCCAATATGGTCGCGATGATCGCGACCACGATGCTTACCTTGCGCAATTGGTCCATCGGGCTGGCGCTCTCGACCTGAACCAAGTACACGCCTGGTGACGAACACGCAATGAACCACTCGAATCCTATCGGTCGCGCAAACCTCGCCGCTGCTTTTGCGATAGCGGCCCTCCTCTGCCTCGCCGGCGGCGCGCTGGCTCAGCTTTCGGTCAGCCTGGGCACCGCCAACCTGGACTGGCAGCAGCGTTTTCTCGGAATCCTGCCGCTGGTCAAGCCCGACCCCAAGGATCCGGTCGTCGTCACCGTCAACGGCACGCCCATCACCGCCAACCAGATCAACGACTACGCCAAGACCGAAGCGCGGCTCATCAATGCCACCTCGACCGAGGAGTCGAAGGCGGTGTTCAAGGACGCCACCGAAAACCTGATCAACCGCCAACTGCTCATCGACGAGGCGAAACACCGCAATATCACGATCCCCGACCCACAGGTGGCGGCGCGCGCGAGCGAATTCAAATTGACCGGACTCTCCGGAGAAGAAGTATCGTCCGGCACGACGAGCGGTACGCCCGACCCGCAACTGCTCAACGCCGTACGCGGCTCGATGATGATCGAGAAGATGCTCGATGACGAATTCCGGGCCGCCAAAGTCCGCCCGACCGAGGAGCAGATCAAGAAGTACTACGAGGAGCATCGCGACCTCTTCGTCAAAGATCCCGGCGAGGTCTGTATCTCGCATATCGCCGTGAAGCTGCCCGACAATCCCACCGATGCGCAGAAGAACGCGGCGCGCGACAAGATCCTGAAGCTCTACAAGCAGGCTCAGCACACCAAAGATTTCGCCGCGCTGGCCAAGGCCAATTCGGAAGACGAGCGATCCGCTCCCAAGGGCGGCGACCTCGGATGTTTTCGCCCGGGCCAGCTTCCCCCCGTGGTCGAAAAACAGGTCTTCTCAACTCAGGTCGGCCACCTCACCCCGGTCATCGAATCCAATCTCGGCTACAGCTTCATCAAGGTCACCGAGCGGCGCGGCGAAACCTATGCCGCCCTGAACGAAGTGAAGCCGAAGATCGCGATGGTGCTGCTCGATTACAACGAGGACCAGGTGGTCAAATCGATGCTGAAGAAGCTCGCCAAAAGCGCCCACATCGCGTTTCACAAACCGGGGTGAGCGATGGCTCATCCCGCCGCCCTCGTTGAATCAATAAATCGCAGCCACGGCACGCACTATCGCCTTGTCGGCCCGATGCCCGGCGGCGAAAGCGCGAGTTCGCATGCCATCCGCGACGACGCAGGAACGGAATACCTGCTCAAGTGTGGCGACAGCAGGGAGTTCCACGCCGCGCGCACGGTTGAAATCGCCACGCGGCTCAGGGCCGCGGGCTATCCCGCGCCGGAGTACGTAGCATCGGGCGATGAAGGCGGTCTCGCATATCTCATGCACAAGATTCTCCCGGGCAAACCGCTCGCCGCGCTGACCCTCCCCTGCATGGAACGCATCATCGAGCTGAACGGGCTGCAGGGCGACGCGGCGCAAGGGCTCGAAGACGGCTGGCCCGCGCGAATCGTCGAGAGCATCGAGCGCGGATTCGAATTATGGTGCCGGCATGACTCGATGTCGCGATACTCGGGCGAAACCGCTGCGATGCTCGAAGAACTGCAACTGACGGCATCCACGGTACGCGACGGCCGGTTTCGAACCGCTGACGCGGTCCATTTCGATCTCAACCCGGCAAACATCCTCGAAAACGGCGGCGAGATATCCGGCGTAATCGACTGGAACGGATGCTGCGCCGGCGACCGCGGCTTCGATCTCGCGACCCTCGGCTTCTACGCGCTCGAGGACGATCGTTTCGCTCGTCCGCTCCTGGAGCGGGCCCAGACAATATCAGGCCGGCGTCCGCTGGCGCTCTACCTGTCGCACCTGATCCTCCGGCAGCTCGATTGGTCGATACGGCATCACGCGCCGGCGGTCATCGATCGCTATCTCCGCATCGCGCGCATCGCGTTGCGCGCCGTTCAGGATTTGCGCGCGCGGTAGCGCGTCGGATCGGGCACGCCCGCGGCGGCGAACGCCTCGATGCGCTCGGCGCACTTGGTGCAGGCTCCGCAGTGTATCGCTCCGCGCGGCTGCGCACACGACAATGTCAGTTCCAGCCGCAGCCCCCTGCCCCGCCGTATAACCTCGGCCTTCGTCATCCCGACGAAGGGAGCGCGAATCTTGAGCGGCAACCCGACACCCAAGGCGACGGCGCGCTCGACCGCGCGAAAGAACTCCGGACGCGCGTCGGGAAACGGATTCGCCTCAAGCGGCGCCATCGCGATTTCACCGATCCGGTTGCGCGCGCAAAAGATGGCCGCCTTCACGAGCAGGCTCAGGTTTCTGCCGAGAATGTAATTCGATGACGCGGCGGCGCGATAGCCGGGAACGCCTCGCCCGGTGACGCTCCAATGATCCGCGGCTACATCGGTCATCGGCAAATCGAGAACCTTGACCGGAGCGATACGCGCGCCGCGAAGGGTCTTGAGGAACCTGCGCAAGACCGGCAGTTCCGCGCGTTCCCATTTGAGACCGGCGCGCACGTACACGGGAAACACGTGGCGCCCTCGATACGCCAGCGTCGCCAGAAGAACCGAGCTGTCGAGCCCGCCGCTTGCTAGCACGGCGATGCGCGATCGGATGGGAGTGATTTGATAGGAACGCGAAACGGACCGCATCGGCTCTCGTAACGGAAGGGACTCGTTCAGGTATAGCTCTTTCTCTTCAGGAAGGCCCGGCCGCGCTCAAAGAAATTCGGCGCCGCCTCTCCAGCCGGCCTCACCCGATCTCTCCAGCCGCTCGAAAAGAAACAATGAGTTATGCGATCAGGCGGCCCCCGTCGAGCACGAGGGTGGCGCCGGTTGCGAAATCGGTGCCTTCGCAGAAAAACAGCACCGCCCGCGCGACATCCTCCGGCGATCCCATCCTTTTCGTCAGCGTCCCGGCGACCATCTTCGCAATGTCCTCTTCTCCATACTCTTCAGGCGCCAGAACCGGCCCCAGCGCGACGCAATTGACCTGCACCTCGGGGGCGAGCGCCTTCGCCAGCGCGCGCGTAAGCCCGATCAGTCCGGTTTTGGAAACGGTATATGGAAGATAATTGTTGTAGGGGCGAATGCCCGCCCAGTCGCCGAGGTTGACGATTTTGCCGGCGCCCTGCCTGCGCATCTGGAGTCCCGCGAACTTGGCCAGAAAGAACGGGGCCTTCAGGTTGGTGTCGAGATTCGAGTCCCAGTCGCGTTCGGTAACCTCTTCGAGCGGTTTCCGATAAAAGACCGAAGCGGAATTCACCAGCACATCGATACGCCCGAACGCCGCGACAATCTCCGCGACCATCGCCTCAATCTGCGTCACGCTCTCCAGGTCGGCGTGAAACGCGCGCGCATTTCCTCCCGCCGCCGCGATCTCGCCGACCAGCGTGTCGGCTTCGCTTTTCGAGCTGCGATAGTGAACCGCAACCTTCGCGCCCCGCTCGGCAAAATGCAGGGCGATCGTTCGCCCCACCCGTTTGCCGGCGCCCGTCACGAGGACCACCTTGCTATTGAGATCCATGCCAATCGCGGACCGGGCGATCTGCGAGAATTCTACATCGCGAGCGAACGACGGATCTCCTTGACCAGCGCAAGGTTGTCGCTGTGACCGGTCTTGGATGCGATCACGTGGCCGAGCACGGGGCGGCCGAGCAGGTAAAGATCGCCGATCAGATCGAGAATCTTGTGGCGCGCGAATTCGTCCGCGAACCGCAGCGTGGTATTCACGATCTTCTGATCATCGACCAGGATCGCGTTGTCGAGCCGTCCCCCGCTCGCAAGCCCCATCTCCGACATCTTTCTCAGCTCGCCGACGAACGCGAACGTCCGGGCGGGCGATATCTCCTCGATGTATCGGTCGGGCGAAGTCAGCTCGAAGTGAACCTTCTGCCGTCCCACCGGCTTCGGGTACTCGAGCGTGTAGTCGATAATGAGGTGGTCGGCGGGCTCGATCGAGATGAACTCCTGCGCCTCTCCCGGCTGGCCGACCACTATTTTCTCCCGGACCCGCACCGGATCGACGGGGCTGTCCTGGTCGGTTACGCCCGCTTCGCGAATCTGTTTGCACAACTCGAGCGCCGAGCCATCGAGCGCCGGCACCTCGTCCTCAGTCTTCACCAGCAGGTTCGTGATTCCAAATCCGTGCAGCGCGGAGAGCAGATGCTCGACGGTCCGGATAGACCGTCCCCCCGCCGTCAACGTGGTGTTGTAGCCGGTTTCGGTCACGTTATCGACGCTGACCGGCACCGCGGTTTCATCCGCAAGCGAGGAGAATACGATCCCAAAGCCGGTGGGCGCGGGATGCAGGATTACGCCCGTTTTGAGGCCGGTGTGCAGGCCCAGTCCTCCCAGGACGATCGATCGCGCGAGGGTGCGCTGGGCAAACGCGCCCCGTGAGAGCGGCTTGCGCTGGGCGGCTTCCGGAGTCTCATCCGAGCGGGAACGCGAAATCAGCGGACCGGCGCTGCCGCCGTCGAGCGCCCGCGAAATCGATGCGAGCAGCCCGCTCACCGAAAAAGGCTTCTGGATGAAGTCCGCCGCGCCGAGTTTCGTCGCGGCAACCGCGCTCTGGATGTTTGCGTGGCCGGAAATCATGATCACCGGGACCTCGGGCTGCTCGGACTTGATTCGCCGCAAAAGCTCGATCCCATCGATATCCGGCATCCATACGTCGAGCAGGACCAGTGCCGGCGATTCCCGCTGGATCAGGTCCATCACCGCCGGCGCTTCCGCGGTGTCCACCACGCGAAAGCCTTCGTCGCTCAGGATGCCGCGCAACGACGACCGGATCCGCTCCTCATCATCCACCACCAATACGGTTTCGTTCACGATACGCTTCCTCTTTTGTGCATTCTTCCCCGCGCGGAGAGCCGTCGTCATCCTACGGCTTTCGCAAATTGCAAGTTTCTTACCGGAAACTCGATGATGAATCTACTTCCACGCGGCTTGTTGTCGGTGACGCGGACAAACCCTTGATGGTCGGCGGCGATGGCCGAGACTATCGCCAGGCCGAGTCCGGTACCGCCCTTCTTGCTCGAAAAATACGGCTCAAAAATCCGGGTCCTGAGCCGCGGATCGATTCCAGGACCGTTGTCGAGGACTTCGAGAGTCGCAAGGCCTCCGCCCGATTGCAGCGTCGTACGGACCTCGATGCGCGGTTTGTCGCCATTCAGGTTGTAGCTGGTAGCGGCGCTGACGGCGTTATCGAGCAGGTTCACGAGCGCCCGCTTCATCGCCTCGCGGTCGATCATCAGCTCCGGCATCCGGGGCGCGAGATCGAGTGCGAACTCGACCTCTGGATGAGCCGCGTGGAAGCTGCCCACCGTATCCGAAGCGAGCTGGTTGAGATCTCCGGGAGCCGGGGTCAGATGCGGCATCCGCGCGAACGCGGAAAATTCGTTGACCAGCCGCTTGAGCGCCTCGACCTCGCCGATAATGGTGCGGGTGCATTCCTCGACCATCGGCGACGCGCTGCCGGCCCTGTCCACCAGTTGGCGGCGCATCCGTTCCGCGGACAACTGAATCGGCGTCAGCGGATTCTTGATCTCGTGCGCGATGCGGCGCGCGACCTCCCGCCACGCCTCCATCCGCTCGACCTTCGCAATCTGGCTCACGTCCTCGAAAAAGAGGACCGAGCCGAGCGGCTCTCCCGAGTCGTCGCTGAGTGGACTGGTTGTCATCATCAGCTCCGCCTCGCCGCCTCCCGCATCGAGCTTCACCGTGGCACGGGTTTCCGCCGGCCGCGTGGCGGCGGCAAGGGTGTCGTCAAGAATATGCGCCAGCGAAGGCTGAAAGGCGTTCCGATAGTGGCGTCCGATTGTGTTGTCCGCCTTCAGGCTGAGCAGGCGCTCAGCGCACGGATTTATCGTCGTTATGATGCCTTCGGGATCGAGTCCGACCACGCCTGCGGAAACGTTCTCCAGCAACGTTTCCGTGTAGCGGCGGCGATGTTCGAGCTCGGCGGCCGACGCGCGCAGGTCGGCGGTCATCCGGTTGAAGGAGCTGATGAGACGGCCTATCTCATCGTCGCCCACCTGCGGGATCGAGTAGTTGAGATTGCCGCCCGCGATCGCCTGCGTTCCCTGCAGCAGCCGCTTGATCGGAACCGTAATTCCCCGCGCCAGGTACATCCCGAACCAGCTAGCCAGCAGCACGACCACCAGGCCGATGAGAATCAGGGCGATAATATAACTGTTCAGAATTGGCTGGCGCAGGATGCGCAGTTGAGAATAGTCCTCCGCCGACTTCGAGATTCCGGACGCGCGAGTCGCGAGGCTTCGCGGCAGGTAGTAGTCCACCACCACCGCTCCGACCACGTTGTCCGACTCGGGCGAGGCATAGATGGGCGCGGTGCCGCGAATCACGTCGGAGTTGCCAAGCCGGTCGGTGCGAGTCATCACCTGCCCCTTCAACGTGTCGCGCAGGATCGCCGCATCCGGCGCCACTCCTATTCCGGTCGGCGTGCGCGGACTCAGCGCGATAAGCAAGAGCTTGCGGTCCGCCGAGAAAATTTCGATCGTGCCGAGGTTGTATTCCTGCTGGCGCTTGTCGATGAAATCTTTGAGTCCGGATCGCCCTTGCGCCGAGAGCAGTTGGCGCGACGCGATCTGCTCGGCCAGGACCCGCGCGAAGTGCGATGCATTGTTGGCCGAGTTCAGGTAGTAGGTCCGGGCGATTTCCAGCGAGTCGTCCAGCACCTGCTGATACTCGGGCGTGAACCAGCTCGAGATGTTGGCATTGAGGAAAACTCCCGACACATAAAGCAGAAACGCGCTCGGCACCAGCGCTACCGCGATAAACCCGGCCACCAGGCGCACCTGAAACCGCGATCCGATTAGGCCGCGGCGCCGCTCGAAAATAACCTTCGCGACGTTGCGCCCCACCAGAAACAGCAACAAGCCGAGCAGCAGAAAGCTCAGGTTGAAGAGCGAGATGACCGCAAGGTTGGAGACTAAAGACGTATGGCGCGAAAGCGGCGGCAACTCCGTCTGCGCCAGGACGAACGCTACCAGCGTCGCCGCGGCAATTCCCACCGCGATGAGCTCGCGCCTGCGCCGCTTCAGTTCGGCGCGCCGGTAAGCGGGATCGGCCACTCGCGTCGGCATTCTATCGTCTCAACAGCGCCAGGATCAGCGACACGACGATGCTCAGGATGATGCAGGTTGTCAGGGGAAAATAGAAGCTCGCGCCACCGCGCCGGATGTAAATATCGCCCGGAAGTTTCCCAAGATAGGGCACCTGCCCGGCTCCCCACAGGAGAGCACCCGCCGCGATCAGCAGGATCCCCAGAAGGACAAGTGTTTTCCCAAACGGCGCCATAAGCGCCTCAATTGTATAAGACCCTGCGCCCCGGCAACATGGCCCAATCCCGGGCCTTTATACATCGTCCTACGCGTGCGCGTGCTGCTTGCTCGCCTCCCGGGCGGCGTTCGTCTCCTTGATGATCTTCTCGGCGACCACAGGCGGGGCTTCTTCGTAATGGGAGAAATGCTGCTCGAAGGAGCCTCGCCCCGAGGTGATCGAGCGCAGGTCGGGAGCGTACTTGAGCACCTCCGACATCGGGACCATCGCCTTGATAACCTGGCCGCTTCCCTTGGTCTCCATCCCGAGCACCTTGCCGCGCCGCGAGTTCAGATCGCCGATCACGTCGCCCATGCACTCATCCGGGCACGACACTTCGAGCGCCACAATCGGTTCGAGGATGATGGGCTTGGCCTTTTCGAGGGCCGCCTTGAGACCCATCGAAGCCGCGATCTGGAAGGCCATGTCCGACGAATCGACATCGTGGTAACTGCCGTCATAGACCGTGACCTTGACGTCAATCATCGGGTAGCCGGCGAGAAACCCTTCAGCCAGCGTATTGCGTACTCCTTTTTCGACCGAAGGAATGAAGTTGCGGGGAATTGCACCGCCGACGATTTTGTCTTCGAATTCGAAACCCTTTCCGCGCGGCAGCGGCTCGACTCGAAGCCAGCAATCGCCATACTGGCCGCGTCCGCCGGATTGTTTCTTGTACTTGCCCTGCGCTTCCGCGCGGCCTTTGATGGCTTCCTTGTAGGGAACCTTGGGAGCCTGAAGCTCGACCTCGACGTTGAATTTCCGCTTGAGCTTCTCGACCGTAACCTCGATATGCATCTGCCCCGTCCCGGACAGGATGATCTCGCGGGTTTGCGGATCCCGATGCATTTCGAGGGCGGTGTCCTCTTCCACCAGCTTCTGCAACGCGGCCGACGCCTTTTCTTCATCGCCCTTCGACTTGGGCCGGATCGCGAACGAGATCACCGGAGCCGGACGAACGGGCGGTTCGAACAGCACGGGAGATTTTTCATCGCAAAGCGTGTCGCCGGTGGCGGTGTCCTTGAGCTTGGCCACCGCCACGATTTCCCCGGGCAGGGCGGCAGCCAGCGGGGACTGCTTTTTGCCCTCGAGCCGGAGCAATTGCCCGAAGCGCTCCTTCGACTCACGGCTCGCGTTCAGCACCGACGCGTCGCTCTGCGCGCGCCCCGAGATAACCCGGAAGATTGAGAGCTTGCCCGCGAACGGATCGATCACGGTTTTGAAAACCAGCGCCGAGAAAGGCGCGCCGGGATCAGCGGCACGCTCGATCGTCTCAGCGCTCTTGGGATTCTGCGCTTTCGCGGGCGGGCGCTCGTTCGGCGCCGGCAACAGAGATGCGATTGCGTCGAGCAGCGGGCCCACTCCGATATTCTTTGTGCCCGACCCGCAGAACACCGGGGTCACTTTGCCTGCGGACACCGCCGCGCGAAGGGCCGCGCGCACCTTCTCTTCCGGCAGCGTGCCCTTGTCGAGGTATTCCTCCAAAAGCTCATCGTCAGTTTCCGCGATCGCCTCGAACAGAGCGGCGCGAGCTTTTTCCGCGCGCTCCTTCAGATCCTTTGAAAGCTCATCTTCTCTCGGCTTGCCTGACGCATCGGCATAGACAAGCGCCTTCATCGCGAGAATATCGATGACCCCGCTGAAGCCCGTCTCTTCTCCGATCGGAAGCGTCAACGCCACCGGCCTCGCCTGCAGATGCTTCTCGAGATCGGCCAGGGCCGCATCGAAACTCGTCCGCTCCCGGTCGAGCCGTGAGACAAACGCAAGGCGCGGCAGACCGCCTTCGCAGAGCGCGTTCCAGATTTTTTCGGACTCGACCTTGAGATCGCCGCCCGGCGACACCAGGAGGACCGCGCTGTCGACCGCTCGCAAGGTGTTGAATGTGTCAGGAAGAAAGGCGCTGTAGCCGGGCGTGTTTGCGAGTATGACTTCCGTGCGCTTCCAGTTCAGATGGTGGAACGAGGAGCTGATCGTTACCCCGCGCTGAAGCTCCTCCGGCTCAAAGTCCATCACCGCGGTGCCGTCGTCGGGACGGCCCAGGCGCGTCGTCGTTCCAGCGGTGAAGAGCATCGCCTCGGCAAGCTGGCTCTTTCCGGCGCCACCCTGGCCTACAATCGCGATGGTTCTAAGCCGCCCGAGTTCCTCCACAGCCATAGGAGCTACCTCTCAAAATATAAATTCAGGTCCGGCAGCCCTGCACCCACATTCGCGGAACCGCCCGGACTCTCTGTTCACTTCATGTCAGTCATCCGATCCATCCGAGATCATTCGTACGCACCCTCGATACTGACGTCGCCGGCCAGAATTCTGCGCGGCCCGTCTCCCACTTCGAGCACCAGCGCGCCATCCGAATCGATTCCCCTCACGATTCCGGATTCGCGCCGGGGACCATCGACGACCGTCACCCTCTTTCCGGTCAATGCCGAAAACCGCTCCCACTGAGGGCGCATCGCGTCGAAGCCGTGCGTTACGACTTCCATATAGCGATAGTCGAGCAGAGTGAAAAGCGAATTCGCGATTTCGATCCGATCGCACGGATGTCCCACGGCGATACGGAGCGAGGTCGCCTTGGTGCGCAACTCGGCGGGAATGTCCTCGATCGCAAGGTTTATGTTGATTCCAATACCGAGCAGGACGCACTCCAGTTCCTGGCGCGAGTTGGTGACCGCTTCCGCGATGATGCCTCCCGCCTTGCGCCCCTTGAGCCAAACGTCATTCGGCCATTTGAGCGAGACCAGACCGGCGGCCTGCCGCTCAATCGCTTCGGCGGCCGCGATTCCAGCGACCAGACTGAGACGCGGCACCTCGCCCAGAGGAATCCGGGGGCGGAGGATTATCGTGCAGTAGAGATTCAAGCCGGCGGGCGAATGCCACGAGCGGCCCATCCGCCCGCGCCCCGCGGTCTGGCGCTCGGCGATCACCACGAGCCCCTGCGGACCGCCGCCTGCCGCAAACGTGCGCGCCGCCTCCTGCGTCGAGTCGAGCTCGTCGAAATAATGGATGCGACATCCGATTCGCCCCGGCACTCCGTTCTCGATCGACCTGTATGGATTGCCGGACTGCATCGTGCGACCAATCGCGAGCCCGCCCGCTCGCGCGCGTCAGAGGCTCTCGATTCTCATGCTCAGATCCATGGCGCGGGCCGAATGGGTGAGAGCGCCGACCGATATCAAATCGACCCCGGCCTCGGCAATCGAGCGCACCGTCTCCAGCGTCACCCCTCCCGAGACCTCGAGCAGGAGGTCGGGGCCGACCTGCGCGCGGGCGCGCCGGATGTCATCAAGCGTCATGTTATCGAGCAGGATAGCGTCGGCGCCGGCAGTGCGGGCTTCCTCGACCTGGGCGAGCGTTTCGCATTCGACCTCGATCAGAAAGGTGTGGGGCGCAAACTTGCGGGCGCGGTCGATGGCGCGGGTAATCGATCCCGAAGCGGCAATATGGTTGTCCTTGATCAGAATTCCGCTGTCCAGGCCGAACCGATGATTTCGTCCTCCCCCGATCCGCACCGCGTATTTTTCGAGCGCGCGAAGCCCCGGATGGGTCTTGCGGGTATCCACGATCTGAGCGCGGGTGCCGGCGACCGCGTCGACAAACTTGCGGGTCAGGGTCGCAATTCCCGAGAGCAACTGAACGAAGTTGAGAGCTACGCGCTCACCGGTGAGCAACCCCGACATCTCTCCCTCGAATTCTCCGACGATCATCCGGTTTCTCAGCCGGGAACCCTCGTCTGCCAGCTTGAGGACCTGGGGCGCCGACCCGGTCATCGTGAATACTCGTTCGAAGACAAAAGCGCCGGCCAGAACTATCTCCGGTTCCTTTACTTGTATTCGGGCGCGTCCACGCTTGCCGGAGGGCACCGTGGCGCGCGTGGTCAGGTCGCCATGCCCGACATCTTCGGCAAGCGCCCGCTCGATAGCATCGTCAAGTTCAATCACGCTCAGGAGTTCCATCATCGGGCCGGCTCAATTGGACTGTCGATCTCTATTCAGGCAGCCGCTTCAAGCTGCCGCAGTTGTTCGGTAAGAAGCTTGCGCTGGCTCTCCAGTTCAGCGGCGCGCTCGCGAATCTGTTCTCTCATCTCTGGCGCCGCCTTGGCCTGAAAGTCAGGATTATTCAAGCGCGCCAGATGCTGCATATGATGGGTCGTCACTTCGTCGAGCTTTTTTCGGACCACGCCGAGAGCCTTGGCGAAATCGAACCCGTCGGGGGCCAGAACCGCCACCTCTCCCCATTCCAGCACGGCGGTCACAGCGCCAGCGGGCAGCGAAGCTTCCGGCGCTAGGAGCTCGATATCCTCCGCCTTGGCCATCGTCAGCGCATAAGGCTTCCACTTGGAAAATTCCGTGCTCAGATCCGCGCCGTTCAAAGCTCGAATCACGGCGCGCACCCGCTGGCCGGGATGATACCCCAGCAGCGACCGCAGTGAATTGACCGCCTCGGTAGCCGCGATGCATCGATTCATCGCGGCCAGATCCTCGCGACTGATCCACCCCTGCGAATCCGCCGCGGGAAATTTCGCGACCGCAAGATGCTTGCTCAGGCCGGGCTCGGACAGATACTCCCGGATGACCTGCCAGATCTCTTCGCTGATGAACGGCATGAACGGATGCAGCAGGCGCAGCATCCGATCGAAGCACATCACGAGCACCCATCGCGCCGCGGCCTGGCGCTCTCCTCCGGCCTTCAGCGAATCCTTGGAAAGCTCGATGTACCAGTCGCAGAACTCGCGCCAGACGAACCCGTAGATTGCCATCGCGGCGACGTTGAACTCGTACGCGTCGATCGCTCGGGTGACCTCCCGAACGGCCGCATCGAGGCGATCGAGTATCCATCGCTCGGCGAGGCCGAGTTGCGCCCGGTCGGCGGCGGGTAACGGCCGCGGCGCGCCTTCGAGGTTCATGATCACGAATCGCGCCGCGTTCCAGATCTTGTTGGCAAATGCGCGCGCCGCCGCAAATCGATCGTGCGAAAGAATCACATCGCGTCCCTGCGCCGCGAGCTGCGCGAGCGTCAGCCGGACCGCGTCCGTACCGTACTGGTTCATCAGGTCCAGGGGATCGACCACGTTTCCCTTGGACTTGGTCATCTTCTTGCCGTACTCGTCGCGCACCAGCGGCGTGATGTACACATCGTGAAACGGAACATCATCCATGAATTCCAGCCCCAGCATCATCATCCGCGCGACCCAGAAAAAGATGATGTCGAAGCCGGTGATTAGCAGGCTGGTCGGATAGTACTTGCGAAGCTCCGGCGTATCGTCGGGCCATCCGAGCGTCGAGAACGGCCAGAGCCCCGAGCTGAACCAGGTGTCGAGAACGTCATCGTCCTGCACCAGGTCGTGGCCACCGCACTCTTCGCATTTCTCCGGGCGTTCCTCGGCTACCGCCAGATGATTGCAGCGATCGCAGCGGAAGGCCGGAATCCGGTGGCCCCACCAAAGCTGGCGGGAGATGCACCAGTCGTGGACGTTTTCCATCCATTCGAAAAACGTCCTTTCCCAACGCTTCGGGAAAAACGTGGTGCGTCCGTCCCGCACCGCCGCCATCGACCGTTCCGCCATCTCGCGCACCCGCACGAACCACTGCTCGGAGAGAAGCGGCTCGATAACCGTGTCGCATCGCGAGCACACGCCGACCTTGTTCGGATGGGGCTCGATCTTTTCGAGCAATCCCTGGGCGCGCAGGTCTTCCACGATCTGGCGGCGAGCATCATCGCGCCCCAGCCCCTGGTAAACGCCCGCGTTCTCGTTCATCCGCGCACGCGCATCCATCACGCCGATCTGTTCGAGTCCGTGGCGTTTGCCGATTTCGAAGTCGTTCAGATCGTGACCCGGAGTAACCTTGACCGCTCCGGTCCCGAACTTCGGGTCCACTGCGGAGTCGGCGATGACTTTTATCTCCCGGCCCATCAGGGGCAGCCGCAGCATTCTGCCCGCGATCGACTTGTAACGATCGTCCTCGGGATTGACGGCCACGGCCGTGTCTCCCAGCATCGTCTCGGGCCGGGTCGTTGCGACCGTGACATATCCGGTTGCGTCGGCAAACGGGTACTTGATGTACCAAAGGCTGGATTGCGCTTCCTTGTGATCGACTTCGAGATCGGAGATCGCGCTTTCGCATCGCGGGCACCAGTTGATGAGCCGGCGATCGCGATATATCAGCCCGCGCTTGAACAGCTCGACGAAGGTCCGGTTGACCGCTCGCGACAGGCCCGGATCGAGGGTGAATCGCTCGCGGCTCCAGTCGCACGATGCGCCCAGGCGGCGGAGTTGGAGAAGAATCTTTCCGCCCTTCTCCTCGCGCCATTGCCATACGCGATCGAGGAACTTGTCCCGGCCCAACTGATGGCGATTCTTGCCTTCTCTGGCGAGGTCCTTTTCAACCGCGTTCTGGGTCGCGATGCCCGCGTGATCCGTGCCCGGCAGCCACAGGGTGTTGTAGCCCTGCATCCGCCGTGTGCGGACGATGATGTCATGAAGGGTAGCGTTTAGTGCGTGGCCCAGATGAAGTTGGCCGGTGACGTTCGGGGGCGGAATTACAATCGAGAAGATCGGACCTTCGCGATCGGGGTCCGCCTTGAAGTATCCGAGATCGATCCAGGTCTGAAACCAGCGTTCTTCGGCTGCCTTGGGGTCGTAGGTTTTGCTTAGTTCCACTGACAAACTATCCGCGTTCTGCCGGGCGCTCGAGTTCGGCCGCGGTCGCAGCGCCTGGCAAAAATCATATTGGCCACAACAGCAGTCCTCAAGCCAGAAACGACCCTTCCTTCTCACTTGTAAAGTCGCCCTGCTTGATAATATGGTGCGCAAGGCCTGCACTTCTCGGGACAGGCAGCAGACCACCTGGAGGGGAATTTCCATGCTCGGAGCGCGTCGAAAAATCGGAATAACATTGATTTTGGGGGCTATGGTGATGGGGGGCTGGATGGGCGGATGCAGCTCGCTCAGTTCCAATCACATCGACTGCAATGTCGTACGGCTGCAGTCGCAGGCAGGACGTTCGGATTCTGAAATTGCTTCCGCGCTCGGAGCAAGTGTCGCCGATGTCGCGTCCTGCCATGGTCCGGAAAAATCGGGCAACGCCTCTTCCGGCGGAGCCCCGGGACCGTACTGATCCAAGGTTTCGCGGCTGAGTGGCGCGCCCCGCTCATCCCCGGCGCGCCACGCAGTCCACGTCCAAATCGTCTGTCCTAAGCAGCTAAGCTCTGATCACACGCGCGGCCGCGGGCCGCGCGTCCAGCATCTCGGGCAGCCTCTCGTGCTCACGCACGTGAGTTGCCCCACGCCGACTTTAACATCTGCTGCCACCTGACGGTTCAGGACAGCTCGAATCCGTCGCTCGCGCTGACCGCTCCCTCGACCCGAATCAGAGAGGCCGCATGCGCATTGATGGACGCCCGTTGTGCGGGCAAAGCCGTCTTGTTGCTACAAGGACTCGATCACACAGGAGGTAGTGCGAGAGGGACGGCAGCAGATGCGCTCGCCATTGCTCCTGGACAGCACCCTTGGCAACCATGGCGGTCTCCATCACTCGATCCGATCGATGTGGTGCGAGAGGGGGGACTTGAACCCCCACGGAGTTGCCTCCACAAGGTCCTGAGCCTTGCGCGTCTGCCATTCCGCCACTCTCGCGTGAGGCAGAGTTTATACGGTTTATCCGGCCTTGGCGCCTGATTCAAGCGGCGGGCTTGTGGCGCGCCCTCGCGTACCGCACAATTCCCGTTTGCGATGAGTGAAAGAGTAAGCGGTGCGATTGCGATGGCTCCGGCGCCTACCCCGGGTTCCATCGCCCTCGATATCAGCGCGGGCGACGGCTTGTCGACGCGGATGCTGGCGGAACGGGGATGGCGTGTGGTGCCTACCGAGCGCAAAGTCTCGCGCCCTGGCTGGGTCGCCACCGATCTTATCCACGATTTGCCCTTTCGCAGCGCCAGCTTTGATCTCGTGATGATGCTCGAGGTGATCGAGCATCTGCCCGACATCCCTCATTCGCTGCGAGAGATTGCGCGAGTCCTGAAGCCCGGCGGAATCGCGATTATCACGACGCCAAATCGACTCAACGTCACCTCGCGAATCCACTACCTGCTCACCGGTTTTTACAAGGGGCGGCGGGCTCCCCTGCCCTATCGCTACCGGGTTGAAGACGGACGCAACTGGCACGTGATGGGCCTCAACGACTTTCACTGGATGGCGCGGGGGTACGGCCTCGACATGGACGCGCTTGGCAGGAGCCGGCGAAAACTCAGGGCGAAAATCTTTCTTCCGCTTCTCTATCCGCTCATCGTGGTGCGCTCGTGGCTCCTTTACGGGCGCGGATCGGACGACCCGGAACAGGACCGTCTTAACCGGCAACTGTTCCGCTTTATGACGAGCGCGAGCCTGCTGATGGACGAGAACATCGTCATGCGCTTCGTGAAGGCGCCCGCCGCCGCGGCACAGGCATCGTCGGGACCCGCTTGACGCTCTCGATTATCATCGCGACTCACAGCCGGCCGGCGTCACTTGCTCGCCTTGTCAGAAGTCTCAGCGGCCAGTTGCGAGCCGGCCGCGACGAACTGGCCGTCGCGGAAAACGGAACCCCACATCCTGCTCAGCTCCCACCGGATCTTCCTCGGCTGACGCACTTTCACGATGCACGCCCCGGCAAGTGCCGCATCCAGAATCGCGCGATCGCGGGCACTCGTGGCGAAATTGTCGCGTTGCTCGATGACGATCTAACCGCCGGAGCGAGGTATCTCGATGCGGTCGAGAAGTTCTTCGAAGAACATCCCGAGTTCGCCGCGATGGCGGGACGAATCCTGCCGGCCGAAGATCCCGTAGCGAAGGTCGGCGAAAATGCCGTCTATCTGGACCTGCCGATTTTCGACAAAGGCGAAGCATGCCAGGAAGTGCGGGGCGTGCTCGGCGCGAATATGGCCTTTCGGCGATCGGTGCTCGAAGCCGCCGGGCCGTTTGACGAACGTCTCGGCCCGGGCGCCGGAGGGCATGAAGAAGAAACCGAGATGTCGCAGCGGCTCAGGCGGATGGGCTTTCGAATCGGCTACGCGCCGAACGCGGTTGTCTATCACGAGGTCGATCCGGCGCGCGCGAATCGCGATCGATTCATCAGAATTTCGCGCGAGCGCGGCCGCTGCCGGATGCTCCACGAAAATCACTCAGCTTTCGACATCGCGGTAAAGAACCTCGTCGCAGGCGCGCGCCTCGCGATCGCACGCGGACTCGGCGCCGGCCTGCCGCGAATTGCCAGAGAGGAGCGCCGCCTTGCGATCGCAAGAGGAATGCGCGACGGCCTGCGCGGGACTATTTTGAAAGATTCCCGCCCTGGGCAAGCGACTCGATGAAGCGGTTAAGCTCGCGCTCGTGCCTTTCCCAGGTGAATTGTTCGGCTGAAGCGCGCGCTGTCTCACGCAGACCAGCCCTCGCATCGAGCATCAGATCGAGCTTGCGGGAGATTTCGTCCGGATTTGCCGGGTCGCTCACGATAAACCGGCTGAGCGCCGGGGGCATAACTTCCGCCACGCCGCATTGCGAGCTCACCAGGGCCGGCAATCCGCACGCCATCGCTTCCAGCGCGACGTTTCCGAACGGCTCAAACAAAGACGGAAAGGCCAAAACATCCGCGGCATTGAAAAATTGTTCCGGCGAGGGCTGGTTTCCCGCAAACACAACCCGATTGCCGAGCCCCTGCCGCTGCGCCCGCCGGGAAAAGGATGCCGCTGCGCGATCGCTTCCGACCACGAGCAAATGCGGTCCGGGCGCCATCCGTGCCATCGCGTCAATCAGGAACCCCAGCCCCTTGCGGGCAAAACCGTTGCCTACGAACAGGACCAGCGGCGCATCGGGAGGGAAACCGAATCGATCTCGAAGCCGCTTTCTTTCGTCGGCGTCTGCACAGGGTTTGAACTTCCGCAGGTCGACGCCGTTGTAGATTGTCGCGATTCGCGCCGGCGGCAAGCTGAATCGCTCCAGCAGGTCGCGCCGAACAAACTCCGACACGGCGATCACTGCTCGCAGCTCGGGCGAGGCAAAGCCGCGCTTTTCGATCGCGACCTGGGCGCGATGGTACGGCGCCATCCGCATCAGCATCGCGCCCGCCCTGCCACGCCATCGCTCCGCAGCGCGCAGATAACTCGCATGAGCGCTCCCTCCCGATCGCAACACGTCGGCGTTCGCCACCCGCGCAAAGCTCATCACCAGGTCCGTGCCGTGCCGCCGGGCGAGCGGCGCGGCGGCATAGGCGAACCTGATAAAGGCCAGCGTCCGCGGCAGCCTCACACGGCCGACGCGATGGACACGCAGGCCGGAGACGTTCGCGCGGATATCGTCGGCGTAGATCGCCACCTCATGACCGCCTCTGCGCAGGCAGTCCACCGTGATCATGAGATCGCGTTCGGTCCCTCCGCCCAAGGGATCGAACCGACGCGTCAGGAGCGCGATTCGCATCTGCGCGGTGTTGGGAAGCGCCGATAGCGGCTCTCGTGCGGCCTCGGGCTTCCTGTGCTATTTTTCTCACGGGGTTGTGAGGTGCGGACATGATCGAAATTCAGTGCACTAGCTGCCATACCCGCTACCGCATCGACGAGCGGGTACTCCCGGACGAGACACCGACCTTCAAGTGCTCGCGATGCGGCCATGTCTTCAACGCGGAGCCGGCGCCCGCGCGGGTCCGCAAGCCGTCCGCGCCGCGCACGCCCGAGAAGCCACGCACCGATCCTCCATCGCAGCCTGAGCCGGAACCGGCCCCACAGCCCTCTGGAATCGAATCCCGCCCTCGGGAAGCTCAGCCTGAAATCGCCAGCGAACGGCCTCCTGAAGCGGACAAGGCCGAACCGGAAGAGAATCCTCTCGATCGCACATTTTCCAGAGATCAGCCCGAAGACCTGGCGGCCGGACAGAACTTGTCGTTCGACTTCGGCAGCGATCCCGGCCCGGGCGAAACTGATTCGCCGCTGACGCAGGAAGAATCTCCGGCCGCCGACGACCATTGGGAGGTAGGTGAACTTCCGCCGGAAACCGAACACTCGACCATCGGTCCATCGCTCCACGCGCAGCCGGAAGAGCCGGCACCTTCGAAACCTCAGGTCCAGGCCGCGACACGAACTCCGAAGAAAAGCCTCGCGGCGCCGGAATTTCGCGAACCTGAATTCACGGCCTCCGTGTCGGCGCGCGAGGAAAATGCCAGCTTCGCGAAGCGCTCTGAGATTCCCGATGAAGTCGCTTTTTTCACCTCGCGCACGCCGGAGCATTCGGCCGCGTGGTTCCTGGGACTCTTCGCGGTCATCGTGATTTTCTTTGCCGCGGCGAGCCTGTTTGTTCATATCGAACCCGCGCCGGTAGCCCGGACGCTCAGCGAGTTGCCGCGAGTCGGCTCCGAGTTTCAGCGGCCGCTGGTGCCCGCGATGCTGGTGGCACTGCACGACGTCCACGCGGACTACGATCAGATCAAGGGCGGACAAACCGCACTCCTGATAAGCGGGACCGCGGAAAACGTTGGCGGCAACCCCCTTCACGCCGTGCTGCTGGCCGTCGACCTGCTGGATGAAGGTGGAAGGCAAATCGCGAGCGGCGCCGCGTTCTGCGGAAACGGACTTACGGCAAAGATGGTCGGAGAAATGACGCCGCGCGAGATTGATTTCCTGCAGAGGCTCGACCCGCAGAAGAATTTCGTAATCGATCCCTCCCACACCGCACCGTTTCTCCTGGTATTCATCGATCCGCCCCGGAAGATCGCGAACCTCAGAATCCAGGTGGCGAAAGCGGTTGCGGTGCAGAAGGCCTCAACTCCACGATCCTGAGCGGGTTACTCCTGTTCCCGCGCGATCATTTCAGCGTACTCATCGCTGTCCATCAGGTCGTCGAGGTCGGTTGCGTCATTCATCTTGACCTTGATGAGCCAGCCGTCGCCGTAGGGATCTTCGTTGACCACCTCGGGCGACTCGGGCAGGTCTTCGTTGACCTCGACCACCGTGCCGCTCACCGGGGCATAGATATCGGAAACGGCCTTGACCGATTCGATCACGCCGAATGGATCGTCCTTGCTGACAGTTTCGCCGACCGCTGGAAGCTCGATATAAACGATCTCGCCGAGCTGACTCTGCGCGTGATCGGTAATGCCGATGGTGGCGACTGAATCCTCCGCCGTCACCCATTCATGCTCTTTCGAATACTTGAGCCCCTGTGGGATCTCCATGATTCCTCCCGGATCTTGATCGCCGCCCGCAACCGGACCAGCGATCACCTTCATGCTCATCAAGCGCGGTGGCAATCGTCTTGTCAAGTTCCGAAAGCTACAGCGAACGCGCTTTGCAAATGTATGATTCTCTTGACTGACACGCGATGATAACGCTCGACATGTATCCTGAAGGCGGACTGAAGCGCGATGGCGTCTCGATCCGATCTTCAACATCATCACCGATCGCATAACACGCCGCGGAGACACGCGCATGCTTATTGGAGTTCCTACCGAAATCAAGACTGACGAGCGGCGGGTATCGCTTACGCCCGCCGGCGCCGCCGCCTGCAAAACGCACGGCCATCGCGTAATCGTGCAGGCCGGCGCGGGCGTGGGGAGCGGCTTCAGCGATCGCCAGTATCGCGATTCCGGCGCGACAGTCGTTCGATCGGCGGCCGAAGTGTGGGGCCGTGCCGACATGGTTCTTAAGGTAAAGGAGCCGCAGCCGTCTGAATTTCGATTTCTCAGGCCGGGCCAGATTCTCTTCACCTACCTCCATCTCGCGCCCGACAAGCGCCTCACCAACGAGCTTCTGAAACGGCGCGTCAGCGCCGTCGGCTACGAAACCATCCAGCTCGAAGATGGAAGCCTTCCGCTGCTGGCGCCGATGAGCGAAGTTGCGGGCAGGCTCGCTATCCAGGCAGGCTCGTGGTGCCTGCAGGCGCTCAGCGGCGGCCGGGGCGTGCTTCTCAGCGGAGCGCCAGGCGTGCGTCCAGGAAAAGTCGTGGTGGTCGGCGGCGGTATCGCCGGCTTCAATGCCTGCCGCGTCGCGAGCGGAATCGGCGCGGACGTAACCATAATGGACGTCAACCCGTCACGCCTGCGCTACCTGAGCGATCTGCTCGCGGGACATGCCACGACGATCATGTCCAACCGCGCCACGCTCGAAGAGGAAGTCCGCCAGGCCGATCTCGTCATCGGCACCGTCCTGGTTGCGGGCGCGCGCACTCCGCGCCTGCTGTCGGCTTCGCTGGTTGCCAGGATGAAGCCTGGAGCCGCCATCGTGGACCTGTCCATCGATCAAGGCGGAATTTCCGAAACGTCGAGGCCGACGACACATACCAGGCCGACGTTCGTGCGAAGCGGCGTGGTGCACTATTGCGTCACGAACATGCCGGCGATGGTGCCGCATACGTCCACCTACGCGCTCACCAACGCCACTCTGTCATACGCGCTGGAAATCGCGGACCGGGGATTGCTCGAAGCCGGCCGCGCGAACCGCGCGATCGGATGGGGATTGAATACCTACGACGGACACGTTGTGCATCCCGCCGTAGCGGAAGCGATGCGGATGAAAGCGCATTCTCCTTGGGAGTAACCAACAACGCCCTGTTTGCGCTGGATTAATCGATGCGACCGCCGCCGCTACGAGCGCGGGGTGCGCACGCCGCGCCGCAGCGCATTGACCAAGGCTCGCACGAACAGCATCCCCGGACGAAGCTTGCGCCGCTCGACTTCTCCGTTGGCCGGCGCGCCGCTTTGCATCACTTCCTTCGCGATCGCGGAAACCTGCGATGCGTCAGCGCGGGCCGCGGTCTTGTCGAGCGATCGAAACCGCACCGTCATTTCGCGATCGATCGCGAACACGGCGGGAAACGCGATCCCTCCCATTTCCTTCTCGTTCAGAAGCCCCCACTCGGTGATCAGCTTCCGATCCGAATCGCAGAGAATTGGGAAAGGCAGCCCGAGCTCCGCCTTCATGGGAGCGGCGCGTTCGGGAGGATCGACCGAAATCGCCGCCAGTCCCACACCGGCAGCCTTCAAGCCATCATACAGGGCTTTGTATTCCGCCAACTGGCGCAGGCAAAAGGGTCACCAATGCCCGCGGTAAAAAACCAGCAGGCACATCCCCGACTCGAGGTTTGACGATAGCTGCCAGCGGGAGCCGCCGCTTTCGACGACCGTAAAATCCGCTACTTTGTCGCCGACCACAGGAACGCGAGCTGATAGAGGCATACGGTCCGCCCTCGAACAACGGTTTTCGCTTTCCTAGTACAAGCCCGACTTGCCCAGTCCCTGGTTGTAGCGTTGCTGACCGGACTTGAGTTGTCCGTAGGTGCCGGTCTCGAAATGCTTGGAGTCGGCAACGAAGGTGAGATGCCGGTGCAGATCGGCCACCGACTGCTCGACGCCAATTTGCGCCACTTCCTGCGCGTGCACCCATCGGCCCTCTTTCTGCACAAAGTTGACAAGGTTCGTCAGGCTTTGGGCGAACGACTTCTGGGTTTTTGAAAAATTCGAAGTCCACACGACCTTTCCGGACTTCATATCGAGAAATTTCAGCGAGAACGAAACCGCCGCCGGCTTCGCGCTGGAATCGTCGCTGCCGCTGCGATCTTCATAGCGCTCGACGGTGCCAAACAGCACGCCGTCCGCCGAAGTTAGTCGCCCGATCGCAAAAGCATTCGTCTCCAGATCCTGCGGGGTCGAGGGCGGCAGATTCTGCAGGGCCTGGGTCACGTCATCCTGCGGCACCACCTGCCATCCGCCGGCCAGCGATACCTGACTATACAGCTCGGCAGTGATCGCGTCGGCGGCCCCCGGACCGAGCGGAGCGCCATTTTTCGGCGGGTCATCGACCAGCGGCAGCACGGCAATGCGATCAACCGTTAACTGCTTCATCCCCGCCGAGGCCTGCGTCTTCACATCCTTCGGCTTCAGGGCGTCAATTTCGTCCTTAGCGTTGTCGTAGGCGTTTCCCACGAACGCCGTGCAGCCCGCCACGGCCATAGCCAACATCAGCACAACGAGACGCAATGCGAGGGGTGCGCGGCTCATGCCGTCACCTTGATTGCCAGTTCCTTAAGCTGGCGGGGATCGACCTCGGAAGGTGCGCCGCTCATGGGATCGACCGCCTTGCCGGTCTTCGGAAAGGCCAGCACATCGCGCAGCGAATCGGTCCCACACAGCATCATGCAAAGGCGGTCGACTCCGAAAGCGCATCCGCCGTGCGGCGGAGCGCCATACGTGAGCGCATCCACCAGAAACCCGAATCGATCGGTCGCCTCTTCGCGGCTGAATCCGAGGAGCTCAAGGACTTTGAGCTGCAGCTCGCGGCTATGGATGCGAATCGAACCGCCGCCCAGTTCCTGACCGTTCAACACCATGTCATAGGCAAGCGCGCGCGCATCGAGAGGGTTTTTGTCGAGAACCGCCAGGTCATCAGGGTTCGGCGCGGTGAAAGGATGGTTTACCGACACGAGCCGCTTGTCTTCTTCGCTGTATTCGAAGAGCGGAAAGTCGACAACCCACAAAAATTTTCGCTCGCCCGTGCTGTCGAGGTTGAAGCGCGCGCCCAGTTGAAGGCGTATCTCGCCGAGCACCGGGCGCACCGCGGCAGCATCTCCGGCTACCATCATCAGCGTATCGCCGGGTTTCAACGATGCGACCCCGGCCGCGCGCTCTCGCTCGCCGTCGCCGAGATACTTCGCTATCGGGCCCTGCCATCCGCTGTCAGTCACCTTGACCCAGGCAAGGCCCATCGCGTAGCGCGATCGAAGCGTTTCCGTGATTTCATCGAGCTCGCGGCGGCTGAGTTGATGCTGTCCCGGGAGGTTGATGCCATAGATCGATTGACCGCGGGCGAGCACGTCGGCGAACACCTTGAACGAAGTGCCTTCAAAAGCGCTCGTCAGGTTTTTCAACTCGAGCCCGAACCGCATGTCGGGCTTGTCGATCCCAAACCGTTCCATCGCCTCGGCATAAGGCATCCGGATGAATGGCGGGTTGATCTCGACTCCGAGCACGCGCCTGAAGGCGGCGGCCACCATGCCCTCAGCAATCGACATCACATCGTCGGGGCGCGGACAGGTCATTTCCAGATCGATCTGGCTGAACTCAGGCTGCCGGTTCGCCCGCAGATCCTCGTCGCGAAAACATCGTGCAATCTGATAGTAGCGGTCGAACCCCGCGACCATCAGGAGCTGCTTCAGCAACTGCGGCGATTGGGGCAGCGCGTAGAATTTGCCGGGATTTACCCTGCTCGGCACCAGGTAATCGCGAGCCCCTTCAGGCGTAGATTTCCAGAGAATCGGCGTTTCGATCTCGACGAATCCGTTATCGTCGAGATAGTCCCGGATAGCCTTGATTGCCTGATGGCGCGCGCGCAGGTTGCGCTGCATCTCCGGGCGGCGCAGGTCCAGGTAGCGGTACTTCAGCCGGATTTCCTCGGCCGTGGCCGTATCGCCGTCGATTGGGAACGGGGGCGGCGCCGAGGTGTTCACGATCTCGAGCGCGTTGACGACCACTTCCACCTGCCCTGTCGGCAACTCGGCGTTGACCGTGCCTTCGCTGCGAAGGACGACCTTTCCGCGCGCCGCGATGTAATATTCCGAGCGCACCTGCGATCCGGCTTCGTGCGCGCCGGCGCTTATTTCCGGATTCAACACCAACTGGACGATACCCTCGCGGTCGCGAAGGTCGATGAAAATGAGACCGCCGTGGTCGCGCCGCGTCTGCACCCATCCAAGGAGCGCCACATCGCGCCCGGCATCGTTCGCCCGCAGCGTTCCGCAATAATCGGTTCGCTGCCAGGGCGGCAGAGGAGAATACGCTTCTTTACTGGCCATTATAACTCGATTGAAAAAGGATACCTGCCCGCCCCAGCCTATGAAACACTCACGTCGCGGCGCTTACCCCCCGAATTGCGCTCGCGAGCTGCTCTTGCGGCACCTCGCTCTGCTGGCTGCGTTCCAAATCCCGTAGCTGGACGGACTTGCGGTTTAGTTCATTCTCGCCGACGATCACGGCAAACCGGGCGCCAATCTTCGCGGCGCGCTGCAAGAGAGCCTTCATCCGCCGGTCCGGCGCGGAAAATTCAACCCGCAACCCCGCCTTTCTGAGACTGCGCGCGACGCCCATGCCATGGCGAATCGCGGCGTCCCCGAGCGCGATAAGCACTGCATCGACCCGCCCATCGAAACTCGAAAATGAAACTTCTTCCGAGCCCCCGCCGGGGGAGGACTCGACCGCAAGAGAAAGGCGCTCTACGCCAACCGCGAATCCTATTCCGGGCACGGGTGAACCACCGAGCGCCTCGACCAGACCATCGTATCTGCCGCCCGCGACGACCGCGCTTTGGGATCCCACGTCGCCAGAGAGGATCTCGAAGGCTGTACGGGTGTAATAATCAAGTCCTCTTACCAGCCGCGGATTGACAATGAGCTCGACGCCGGCAGCCGCGGCAAGCTCCCGCACCGTCGCGAAATGCGCACGGCATTCTTCGCACAGATAGTCCAGGCTCTTCGGAGCGGATTCGGCCAGCTTTACGTCGACCTTGCAGTCGAGCAGGCGCAGAGGATTGCGTTCCATTCTGGAATGGCAGTCGTCACAAAGCTCTCCCCAATGCTCGCGGCCGAAGTGGAGAAGAGCCTCGCGAAAGGACGGGCGGCACCGATGGCATCCAAGCGAGTTGATCTGAGTCTCGAGCTTCAGCCCGAGCCCTTTGCGGAGATCGTCGATCATCACCAGCAATTCGGCGTCGCAAGCCGCGTCGGTGCGCCCGAAGACTTCGACGCCGAACTGATTGAATTGGCGATACCTCCCCTTCTGCGGTCTCTCTCGCCGGAACATCGGACCCGAGTAGAAGAAGCGCTGCTCAGGATCCCTCTTATCGAGCCCGGTCTCGATGAAGGCGCGAACAACGCCCGGCGTTCCCTCAGGTCTCAGGGCCACCAAAGCGGATCCCTCTTCACCTTCCGGGAACACGTACATCTGCTTTTCAACGATGTCGGAGGTCTCTCCGCTGGAGCGCTGGAACAACTCGACGCGCTCAACCAGGGGCAGCCGAATCTCTCGAAAGTCGTAGGTTTGCGCAATTTCCCGGCAGAGCAGCTCGATATGCGAAGCTACCGATGCCGGCAGGCCTTGCAGGTCCTGAAATCCTCTGACTCTGGTTATCGCCAAAATTATTCGTCCTTTTCTATGCCGCCCGCATCGCATCCCGCAGCTTGCGATAGCCGATCAACTCGATTCCCTCTTCGCGGATGAGCCGACGGGCGGTATCCGAGGTGAAAAAACGGAAGTCGGCCTCCCGCTGGCGAGCGTCCCGGGCGCATCCCAATAATTCGGCCCGAGCGAAGGCGGGATGGCAATAGAGCTCGCTCAAGCCCGGCCGCAACTCGCGAATCAGGCGGCTCCAGTACGATTCCGTCTCGGCGACCTCTCTCGGACCGCCCGCGATGAAATGGTCGGGATGGAGAATCCCGTCGCGATCGATTTCATCCAGCAGCGCCTGCATCCCCATCTGGACCATCAGCCTCCGCGACAGCATCCGGATCGGCAGCCGGTAGTCGCGCGCGATGCGGCCATAAACCTGGTGATAGTCAGCGCGCAGGTGCAGCGGCCCCATATGCGAATCGAGATGCGTCACGTCGATACCCGCCGCCAGGGCGCGCTCCACCTGGGCCCGAAGCTCCCTCTCCACTTCGTCGAGCCGATCATGCTCGTACACGTGGGCCACGTCCGCCCAAAGATAGCCGCCCTGGTCGCATAGTGATGGCACGGCCTCGCTGCCCAGAACAGGCCCCCATTTGTACCGATTCCACTCGCTGGTGAGCGTCAGATGAACTCCCAGGTCGGCGGATGGAGTATCGCGGGCGAACTCCGCGGCCTCTTCGAACCACGGACAAGTCACCAGGATGGTTGAAGAGGTAAACAACCCCTCGGTGAGACCTTGGATAGTGGCCTCGTTCTCGTCGTGGCACATGCCGAAATCGTCGGCATTGAGAATTAGTACACGCGCATCCCGTGGATACCCCAGCCTCTGCGCGATACTGATGCCGTCGCTTTGAGCCATGAAACCTCGGCGCCAATCAGCCCGACCAAAAAAGAGAAGGGCCGCCTTGTGAGCGGCCCTTTTCGAGTGCCGGTTAAGGCGTCACGCCATCATCATATCGTCAGGATATTGATCGTGCATGCCGAGCCAAGGCCGATCACGTGAGCCTGACCTGCCTTTGCGTTGGGAATCTGGCGATCCTTCGCGCGCTCATCCTGAGTGAGATGCCACACCACCTCGCAGATGTTCGCAACTCCGGTAGCTCCGAGCGGATGCCCCTTCGAGAGCAGGCCGCCCGAGACATTGACCGGTGCGAATCCGCCGAGATCGGGATGGCATCCGCCCTTCTTGTCGATGAACTCACCCGCCTCGCCGTCGCCGCAGAGTCCGAGGTTCTCGTAATGCACGAGCTCTGCCGTAGCGAAACAGTCGTGCAGTTCGGTGAGGGCGATGTCCTTGGGTCCGACGCCCGCCTTCTCATAAGCGAGCTTCGAAGCACGACGGGTAAGAGTGTTGACGTCAGGAAGGGTCAGGTCGCGATCGGTGTAGGGATCCGAGGTCAGTACCGACGCAGCGATGCGCGGGCGCTTGCGTCCGCCGGCAAACTGTTTGAGCTTGTCCTCAGAAACCAGGATCGCGGCGGCAGCGCCGTCTCCCGTCGGGCAGCACATGTAAAGCGTGTTGGGATACCCGACCATCCGGGCATTCATCACGTCTTCCAGCGTGACTTCATTGCGGTACTGGGAGAAAGGATTCTTGGTCGCGTGCTTGTGCGACTTGACCGAGATTTTTGCGAAATGCTCGAGCTTGGTGCCGTATTTGCGCATATGCTCGATGCCGGCCTGGCCGAACACCGCGGGCATCAGCCCCGAGCCCAGCTTGCCTTCGGTCGAGTAGGCGGGATCGCCGCCGCCCGTACCACCAAGCAGGCCCTGCTTGCCCATCTGCTCCACGCCAACCGCCATAGCCATGTCGTACATCCCGGACGCGATCGAGAAGTACGCTTCGCGGAATGCGGTGGATCCAGTGGCGCAGGCATTTGAAACGTTGATAACCGGAATGCCGGTCTGGCCGATCTGCTGCAGAATCCTCTGCCCCACCATCGCGTTCGACTGGTAGAGATTCCCGCAGGCAAACATCTCGATGTCTTTGATGGTGACTCCCGCATCCTTCAACGCGATCAGAGCCGCTTCGCCGCCGAGCTCGGGAACGGTCTTTTCAGGATATCGCCCGAACTTGATCATTCCCGTACCGAGAACATAGACGTTACGCATTTCAAAACCTCCTGGCGGCCCGGCTCGTCGCCGAGGTCCGTCGATAATATGGTTCGCGGCCCTTGGCCGGGTTCATTCTCTTACTTGCAAGGCCGGAACTGAAACGCCACCACGTCGTGGCCTTCACGATCCTTGGCCACAACCGAGGTAACCATCTCAACCGGCATATCGAACCCCTTCTTGGGGTTCTTCTGTAGTTCCTCGTGGCTTACGTCGATCAGGTTCGATCGCACGCTTACCCCCTCGGGTAGATCCACGATCGCTGTAACGTACGGCGTCTTGATTCCGGGGAACGATTGATGGACCACGGAGAAGACGTAAACCTTCCCCTTGTTGGAAAGCGCAATGGGCTTGAATGAATCGCTGGTTGCTCCGCACTTCGAGCATGCGACGCGCTTGGGATCGAGAAAAATCGCTCCGCAAGAACACTTTAACCCCTCAAGATGAGGGTTCGGGCCGAGCTTCAAGAAAGGAACTATCGGGCGCGGTCCCGAATCTGCTGCCTGGGCTTGTTCCGCCATAAAACTTGATCCTCCGAACGATGATGATGCGTGATAACGGCAATGCGCCGCCGTCGTTCGGGGCGCGGCATCCGTCTCGCGCCGGAGTTTCCCAAATCAGTGGAATCCCGTCAACCATCATAGACCGTTCGCCCGGTTTGAGGAATAAGCGCTCGAAAAGCACCTCTCAGCAGGATAGAAGCGACAAAGCTCACGCGGATGCTCTGGGAAGGCGACCGCGCCAACAACCTCGAGCGCCGCACCTTCACGGATCGGCCCTAAGACGCGTGCCCCTGTAGGTCTGAATCTGAATCGCGCCCGGCGTTGCATCCGTCATAACCGCCCCATCGAGGTCGGTTCGAAGTACCGTGACGCCCGCTTCGCGGTAGCGCGTCACGATCTCGGGCGCGGGAAAGTGGAAGCGATTCAGATAACCGTCGGAGATAACCGCGACCTCGGGATGAACTGCCCGAATAAAAGAAGCCGTCGACGAAGTCCTGCTGCCGTGATGCGGCACCTTCAAGACTGTCGCGTGCAAATCAGCCCCCTGCTCGACCAGCGCATTCTCCGTTTCCGCCTCGATATCGCCGCTGAACAGGTATCCGACCCTCCCGAATGCCAGTCGTAAAATCAGCGATCCGTTGTTGTGCATCGCGCCTCGCGCCGCGCTCTCGACCAGAGCATTGACCGCTACACCACCCACCGTTGCCAACGGGGCGCTTGCGTCGATTGTCCGCAAGCGAACGTGGGCCTGCATCAGCGCGATGAGCATCAGCACGTAGCCGCGGTCCGGGCTGGGAATGCTCGGCGTCCAGAACTCGCCGGGCGTGAAGTTCGACGCGATGTAACCGAAGCCGCCGAAATGGTCGGCATCCGGATGGCTCAGTACCAGGTAATCAACGTGAAGAATTTTCTGCGACCAAAGGTACGGCGCGATAACTCGCTCACCGTAGTCGAACCCCGCATATGCGCCACCGCCGTCGATAAGCATTACTCGGCCACCGGGGAAACGCACCACGGCCGCATCTCCTTCACCCACCGAAAGGAATGTTACGCGCAGATCGCGCGAGAAAAATCGTTGGCAGCACCACCAGCCGGCGTCAATTGCGACGAGGACAAGCACAATCGATGCGCCGACGAGTCGCCATTCGATCCATCGCCGCCGCGGTTCATCCGGCGCGGGATCATCGACGCGCGCAAAGGGCGCGCCGAGCCAAAGCGCGATCAGCGCGTACGCCAGAACCATCTCGACCGGAGTCGGCGTAAACGAGCGGATCCACGCTTCAGGCCAATCCGAAAACCAGCGCGCCAGCCAATTGGAGGCATCGAGGGCGAACGACGCCAGCCATAGAATCCGCTCGGCTGCTGCTTCGCTGACAAACCCGAAGGCCGCTCCGACGAGACCGACGACCGTCGCACCGAAGCCCATGATTGGAACGACGACCGCATTGGCAACCAACCCGACGAATGAAACCTGGTTGAAATGGAACGCGGTAAGCGGCGCGGTTCCGATCATCGCCCAGAACGACACCGCGACGTAGCCGAGCGGACGCTCCGCAATCACCCACCCTCGCGCCGCCGGCTCGCCCGGAAGCCTGCCCCGCCGTTGGCGCATATCCATCCATGCGGCGAACCGCCTCATCCCAAGGACGATCGCGAGCACGGATGCGAAAGAAAGCTGGAAGCCGATGTCCGCGGTCGAGCCCGGCAGCGCGACGCATATAACGATGGCGGCCAACGCGAGGCTGGCGACCGCTTCGCTCGCGCGGTCGAGCACGATTGCCATCATGTACGTGAGAACCATCACCATCGCCCGCACGGTCGACACGTGATGCCCGGCGATCGCGGCATACGCGCACACCGCCAGCGATGCCGCAACTGCGCTTGCCTTGTTCGCCCATCCTCGACTGGCAAGGCCGGGAGCCAGGAGTATCGACAGGAACCGCACCGCGCCGAAAACGGCGGCGGCAACGAAGCCGAGATGAAGTCCCGAAATGACCAGAAGATGGGCCATCCCGGTGCGGGCATAAGCGTCGCGCAGGTTGTCGTCAATTCCGCTGCGGTCGCCGATGATCAGCGCGCGCATCTCGCCCGCCTCACTTGGCGGCAGGCTCCGATCGATTAGATCGGCGATTCGATCCCGAACTTCCTGAAGCTGGGTGAAAGGAAACCGCGGATGATGAGACAGAACGAGCAGCCGCTCCGAGCCATCGCGCCGAGGCGCGATGGTCATGGTCGCGCTGATGCCGCTGCGCGCCATGAAGCCGGCATAATCGTATTCGCCTGGATTGCCGTTGTTTCTCGGAAACCGGATCCGGGAAGTGACAGAAATCTCGTCCCCGATTCGAGGGTTGACGGAATCGAGAACCGTCACGCGGATCGTTCCCGTCGCCTTCGACAACGGAGCATCGCCCTGCGCTGCCCGCCGCACGCGAATCTTGAGATGCGTCCGATTGATCAGATGCTCCGGCTCGTCGGCCAGCATCCCTTCGACGGTGGCGGCAGCGCCGTCAGGCAACCGGCGAATCGACTCCCGAGAAGGCGGAGGCTGCAGGAGGTTTCTCACCAGCAGCGTTGCCGCCATGACAATCGCGATCAGCGAGAAAATATATCCGGCCCGATCGCGGCCCGCGATGAACGAGCCGGCGGCCACGATTGCGATCGCCGCCAGCAGCCATTGCGATGCGAACCAGCGGAGGTTTCCGAGCCCGTCGCCAAGGCAGACGGCGATCGCAACGGCGTAGATCGGCGCAACGGCCGAAAGCTTCGCCGATGCGCCGATGAGCAATCGCAGTACGAAACCTTCCGGCGGAGCCGACATGCCGGACTCCGCCTGAACGCGCGTAGCTACCGCCGCGATTTGTAGGCCCTCCCCCCTTTTGATCGTCGTGCGGAAACCCGATTATGCGATCTTACCGGGCGGACGTTCCAGATTCAGGCCATCCCCGGCAGTTCCCGCATCGGCCCGGCGATGGTACATCGTTATCCGGAGAAAGGAATCAGCATGGCTTCCGAACAGTCCCAATCGAGCGCCGACACGATAACCGCTTTCATGGAGGGTGAGCACACGCGAATTCGCGGGTTATGGGAGGAAGCGCTCTCGGCCCTGGACTCCGAACAGTTCAATGCCCTCCACGGCAAGGCCGGCGACTTTATCGCCGCCCTCGAGCGCCACATTCGCGCCGAAGAGCAGATCCTGTTCCCATCCATCGAAGAGCGCAGCGGAGATACCGAGCCGACCCGGGCAATGAAACTCGAACATCGCCTGATGGCCCGGATGCTCGAACGCCTGAAGCCGCTCCTGACGGTACAGGAACGATGGACCGGCATGCTCGCGGTCGAGGGACAGGAGATCGATCCGAGCTCCCTGCTGCGGAGCCACGAAAGCAAGGAGCACGATGTTCTCTATCCCTTAGCCGACAAAGTTCTCGGGACCGAGGAAGCGCGCAAGGTGATCGCGAAGATGCGCACCGAGGTCGACAAGAGCTGACCTCAGCAATCCGCGGGTTTCGGCTGCTCGGCGGCTTTGATCAGGTCGATCTGCGGCTCTCCGTTCTCTTCGGGCGGGAAATCTTCGCGCTCCTCTCGATCCAGCAGCGCCGCCATCGCGTCCAGATGGCGGCGCACGTCGGCCGCCAACACCTGATTGAAACCCTTGACCTGAGCGATCTCTTCGAGCGATGCCTCGCGAATTCGCTTCAGGCTGCCAAAGTGCCGCAACAGAGCCCGCCGGCGCACGGGCCCTATTCCTTCTATATCGTCCAGCACCGATCTCATCCGCGCCCGTCTGCGCAACTCGCGGTTGTAGGTAATGGCGAACCGATGTGCCTCGTCGCGGATGCGCACGAGGAGAAAGAGCGCGGTCGAGTTCTTCGGCAGCACGATCGGATCCTTGCGATTGGGCAGAAATACCCGCTCCTCCGACTTCGCGACTTCTTTTTGGCGCCGATCGTTGAGCACGTGCTGTTTGGCGAGCGAGACGCAATCGATCTGATCGAGCAGGCTCTGCTCGCGCAAAACCTGAAGTGCCACATTAAGTTGCCCCTTGCCGCCATCAATTACCCACAAATCCGGGTATTCGTTCTCGCGCCTGGCGCGCTCGGCGCGGCGCGTCAGCACTTCGGCAAGGCTCGCAAAGTCGTCCTGGCCCTCGAAGCCTCGAATCCGGTAGCGGCGATAAAGGTTTCGCTCCGGCTCGCCTTCGTCGAAGGTGACCTGCGACCCTACCACCATCGAACCCTGCAGATTCGAGATGTCGTAGCATTCGATGCGCTTGGGCGTGTTGCGCAGGTGAAGCCTGGTGCGAAGCTCCTCGAGCATCTTCTCACGGGTATTTTCGTTGTCGCGCCGCGCCTCGAAGCTCTGCCGCGCATTCTCCATCGCCATCTCGAGCAGGCGCAGCTTCTCTCCGCGCTGAGGCACAATTACATCGGTCTTTTTGCCGCGCCGCTCCGAAAGCAGCTCCGCGCGCACTTCGGCATCCTCAAGCGCGACCGGCAGGATCACTTCGTCCGGGATATTGCGCGCACCCTGGTAGTACTGGGTAAGCAGGTCGGCCAGAACTTCCTCGTCGGGAAATTCCAGGTCGTGGAAACTCCATCCCTGGGTATTGGTCAGCTTGCCGCCGCGCACGATAAGGACGATCGCCTCGATAAAGCCGCCCTCGCGATACAGGCCGAAGATGTCCTGGTCGATGCCCCAGTGATGCAGGACGGTCTGGCGTTCGACGGTCTTCTCGATCGCGCGCACGCGATCGCGGATTTTGGCCGCGGCCTCGAATTCGAGGCGCGAAGCGTGCGCCTTCATCTGCTCGCGCATCTCGCGCAAAAGCTCGAGATTCTTGCCCTCCAGCAGCATCTGCGCGGCGTGCAAATGCTTTTCGTATTCCTCACGCTCGACCGGCAGGCAGCACGGTCCTAAACATCGCTTGATCTGATACTCCAGGCACGGCCGCGATCGGTTGCGAAAAACCGCGTCGGAGCAGGTTCGCAGCGGAAACACCTTTCGGATCACATCGATCGTCTCGCGCAGTCCGTCGGCCGATCCGAACGGACCGAAGTACTTTCCGCCGTCCTTCACGATGCGGCGAGTAACCGTGATGCGGGGCCAGGGATGATTCGTGATCTTGGCGCTCAGGTATGACTTGTCATCCTTGAGCCGGATGTTGTAGCGGGGCTTGTACTGCTTGATGAGATTGTTTTCGAGAATCAGCGCTTCCTTTTCGCTCGCGGTCACGATCGTGTCGAAGTCCCGCACCTTCCTCATCAGGAAGCGCACCTGGAACCGCCCGTCGCCCTGCTCTCCCTCGCCCCGAAAATACGCGCGAACGCGCGAGCGCAGCGATTTCGCCTTGCCGACGTAGAGCACCTTTCCGGAGCGATCCTTGAGCAGGTAAACGCCCGGTTGGGTCGGAATGATGTCGAGCTTGCGCCCGACCGGGTCTTCATCCGGCGCAAGTTCGAGCACCGCGGCCGGCGCGGGTGGCGCGCCGCTTGCCGAGTAGTCGATAAGCGAGCTGTAACGCGGTCCCTCGATCGGGACGCCCGCCGCGCTCGATGATTTTTCGTCGTCAGCCATTCCGGAGCCTGGATTATATCATCACTCCGGATTGTGCCGCCTGGGTTGGCGGCATCTCGCTCCGGCGTGCTATTGCGCCATCAGCACGCAAGGAGGCATCTCTGATGGGCAAGCTCGACGGGAAAGTGGCCGTAATCACGGGCGCGGCCAGCGGCATGGGTCGCGCAACCGCAATTCGTTTTGCGAGGGAAGGCGCCCGCGTAGTCCTGACCGATCTGAATTCGCACGGCGGCGAAGAAGCGGTGGCGCAATGCGCCGCCACGGGCGCAAAAGCGGTCTTCCAGCGCACCGACGTCACCAGCGAGGCGGACATCAAGGCAGCAGTCGATCGCGCGGTGCGCGAATTCGGCCGCCTCGACATCATGTTCAACAACGCCGGCATCGCCGGCGCCCTCGGTCCCATCGACAAGGTCAAAGCCGAAGACTGGGACCGTTCGATGGCGGTGCTGCTGCGCGCGGTTTTTCTCGGCATGAAGTATTCGATCCCGGAACTGCGCAAGGCGGGCGGCGGATCGATCATCACGACCGCTTCGGTCGCGGGATTGCGAGGCGTCGGGTTTCTCGCGCCTTACAGCGCCGCCAAGGGCGCGATAATCACCTTGACGCAGGCGGTCGCGATAGAGGTCGGCCGCGATCGTATCCGCGTGAACTGCATCTGCCCCGGCGGGGTGAACACTCCGCTGGTGCATCGCGGCACTCCGGGCGGTGAACAGGCCGCCGAAGAGCGGATGGCGAAGATGCAGCCGATTCCGCGCGCGGGCCATCCGGAAGACATCGCGAACATGGCGCTGTTTCTCGCCAGCGATGATTCCGAATGGATTACCGGGACCGCGATGGTTGTCGATGGCGGAATAAACACCGGCAACGCTCGCTTCCGCCTGAGCGGATTGCCGGATGCCGGATTCTCCGGCCCCTCGTTCGAGAGGTAGAGAGCAGCGCGCGTCCCGCTTTTGCGTTTTTCAACCTAACTGCTATTAGGGTCGATATTTGCCCGACAGGAGAAGGCTCATGGGTAGGCTCGATGGAAAAGTGGCAATCATCACCGGCGCCGCAAGCGGCATCGGCCGCGGCACCGCGATCCGTTTCGCCGGCGAAGGGGCGGCGGTGGTAATCGCCGACCTCAATGTCGAAGGCGGAGAAGCCGCCGTCAGGGACTGTCGGGAGAACGGCGGACGGGCGGTTTTTCAGAAGACCGACGTTTCGAGTGAAACCGAAATCAAGGCGTTGGTCGCCCGCGCCATCAAAGAATTCGGACGGCTCGACGTCATCTACAACAACGCCGGAATCGGCGGCGCGGTCGGACCACTCGAGCAGATCAGCGTCGAGGATTGGGACAAGAGCCAGGCCGTGCTCCTGCGATCCGTCTTTCTCGGCATCAAGCACTCGGTGCCCGAGATGCGCAAGGTCGGGGGCGGATCGATCATTTCGACCGCGTCGGTCGCAGGCATTCGGGGATTTGCCGGGCTGCACGCGTATTGCGCGGCAAAAGCGGGCGTCGTCAACCTGACCCGCTCGGCGGCGCTGGAATTCGCCAAAGACCGGATTCGCGTCAATTGCATCTGCCCGGGCGGAATCAATACTCCCATCCTTCATCGCAACCAGCCCGGCGTGAAGGAAGCGATGGAAGACTGGATGGCCAAGGGGCAACCGATCCCGCGCGCCGGCCACCCCGAGGACATCGCAGGGATGGCCCTGTATCTGGCCAGCAACGATTCGGAATGGGTGACGGGACAGGCGATGGTCGTGGACGGCGGATTGACCATCGGCGCCTCCTTCTTCAGCGCTGGCGGCGGCGACCGGATCCCCACCGCGCTTCCGCCCTCGGGATACGTCGGACCATCGTTTGAAAAATGAAACGCAGGCGGGGACGCGGGTTCTTCCGCGTCCCCGCCGCCAGTTCAACTGAGGCTCGACCAGAACTCTTTCAGAAGCACGGTCAGCAGGCGCGGATGCTCCTCGGGCCAAAAGAGCTTCGCGCGCGGAACCGTGATTACCTTGCGCAGGCCGCCCAGGTTCGCGCTGAGCCACTCAACCGACGCCGGACCGTCGAAAGCGGTGTCGGCCTCGCCCCACAGAACCTGGGCCGGGATTTTCGACACGCGCAGCCGCGGCGCGATCGCGACAATCTGATCGCGGTTGCGCTCGGCTTCGGCGAAACCACGCACCAGGTCTCTTCGCTCCGCCGAATCCGTGAACGGCCCGAAATAGACGCCCAGCGTCTCGGCGGTTAAATGATCGGGATGTTCGTAGACCGAGGCGAGCTGCGCCTGCGCCGCCGCCAGGTCGGTTGCCATGACTTTGAAGCTCTCCCCTACCAGGCCGGCTTTGAGCGCTCCGTAAAACTGCTGGAGCATCTGATTCGGCCACAGATCACTTACCTCGCAATTGGTCAGAGTCAGGGAACGAACCCGTTCGGGGAACATCGCGGCGAAGATCTGGCTGACGCCGCCGCCCGTATCGTTGGCCACCAGGTCGACCCTGTCGATCGAGCGGGCATCAAGGACCGCGGCGAGCATTTTGGCCTGCGACTCGAACGAGATGTCCTGGCCGGGGCGAACTTCGCTGTAGCCAAGACCCATCAGGTCCGGCGCGAGGCAGGTTCGCATCGGCGCGAGCTCATCGAGGGCCCATCGCCACTGGTAGCCGCAAAGCGGGAGGGCGTGGACGAAGAGCGCGACCGGTCCGGAGCCGCGCTCGACGCAGGCAATTCGGCCAAACTGGGTCTGGGCAAAATTGCGGGAGGAGTGGAACTCGACAGCGTTCATTGCTAGCCTCCTGGAGAGAGATATTAGAGAGACATACAATCTGTATGTAACCTACGTTACGTATGCACGTCAAGAGCCGCCAGGCCGAAAACTCCGCCGCCACCCGCAACGCCCTCCTCAAAGCCGCCCGCAAGCTCTTCGCCGAGCGCGGCTTCGCCGATACCGCAACCGAAGAAGTCGTCCGCCGCGCCCGCGTCACCCGCGGCGCGCTCTATCATCACTTCAAGGACAAGCAGGATCTCTTCAGGGCGGTTCTGCATGAAGAGCAACTCAGGCTCGCCGCAAAAACCTCCGAAGCGGCAGGCAAAGCGAAAGACCCATGGGCAGCCTTGATGGCGGGATGCGACGCCTTCCTGGAGGCATGCCTCGATCCGGCCGTTCAGCAGATCGTGCTCATCGATGCGCCTGCGGTGCTTGGGGCTGAAGGCTTTCGCCAGAGCGACGAGAGCTATTATCTGGCCGGTATGAAGGCCGGCATCCAGGCATCGATCGATGCGGGCGTAATCGCGCCGCAGCCGGTCGAGCCGCTCGCGCACATGATCCTTGGAGCTCTCAACGAGGCTGCGCGTCTAATCGCGCATGCGAAAGACAAGGAGCAGGCGCGCAGGGAGGTCAGCGAGTCTGCTCACCGCATGTGGAACGGCCTCCGCCTGGCGCGAAGCCAATAGCCGCGCCACTCCCCACCGCACCGGCGTAACATCCGGTAAACGCCCCAGAATCGCTGGTCTTTCAACTGCCAGGGTGCTACGAGACTCGGAGTCGTTCGTCTGAGGGGGCAAGGCGATGCCATCTCCTGGCGGTGACGATAAACCGATAGCTAGCGCTGGCGCCTCGTCCGGTTCCGGGCACCAGGACACCCAGCGTTCCGGCGCCAAGGGGCCCGGCGCCGCGAATGAGCCGCCACGAACGCAGCCCGACGCGATGCGCGAGCTGGCCGAAGCCATCCGGCACCTCGCGGAAGCTTCGAAGCCTCCTCCGCCCGACGTCCTTTCCCGTATTTGGACCAAGTTCTACCAGATCACGCCGCTGCTGCTTCTTGTGCTGGTCGGGGTTCAGATTCACGAGGACTGGCGCCATCCCCGAGTGGTGATCGATGCTATAGCGGTACCAAAGGACTTCGACAAAAGGGGCTTGACTTCGGAAGTAATCGCGCGGCGGTTGGCGGACGAGCTCACGCGGATTCGCCAGCGAGCGGAAAGCAACGCCACAGCCGCGGAAACCTCCGCCCGCAAACAGCATCTTGAGATGCCCAACCGCGCGGCCCACGTGGCCCTGGCCAACCGGACGGAGCGAATTGCGATGGCGGGCAGCGATGACTCTCCCGACATCAAAATTCCTGAAGCGGGACTTTCTTTCCGCGCGGTTTTGGATTTTATCGAGAAATACCTCGGCATCGAGGCACGCCACGTCAGCGGCGAGATTACGATCGAAAATGATCCACCCGTCGCGGCCGCCGCCGGCACCTCCGCCGTTGCGACACATCCGCCGAGCCAGACCTCCTACCTTCTTATCGTTATTCGCGACAGCGACGCCGACAAACCGATTACCGAAAAGGCCGGGGCCGAAGAACTCGACGACGGGCTCAGAAAGTCCGCGGCGGATGTTCTGCCACTGATCGATCCTTACATCGCGGCGGTCGATGCCTTCTATCGCAAAGACTTTGAGGCAGCGATTTCCGACTTCACCAAAGCCATTAAGGTCAAGCCGAGCGCCGACGCCTACAACAACCGCGGGGTGGCATACGCGCGAACCGGCCGAAATGATTCGGCCATCGCGGACTACTCCAGCGCGATCGGCCGAAACCGGCAGTATTCCGACGCCTACTACAACCGTGGCATCGCCTACGAGAAGTCCGGGAACTACCTCGAAGCCATTTCAAACTACGACTCGGCGATTCGCTACGATCCGGACCTGGGCGGCGCATACGTCAACCGCGCGGTCGCATACGACGACCTGGGCAAGTTCGACAAGGCGATTGCGGACTGTGATGTCGCGATTCACCTCGACCAGCAGGATATCGAGGCGCTGAACAACCGCGCGATCTCGTTCATCCACGTGGGCCGATCCGAGGAGGCGATCCGCGACTGCGATCGAGCTATCCAGCTCGACCCGAATTCCTCTACCGCGTACATCAACCGCGGTGCCGCTTACGCAAACCTGGAGAACTACCCTCGCGCGATCGCGGATTGCGACTCGGCAATTCGGCTCGATCGGAACAGTCCCCTCCCCTACTACAATCGCGGCGTGGTGTATCAGCGCCAGGGCAACTTTGACGAGGCAATCGCAAGTTACGATCAGGCGCTGCGCCTCAATTCCAAAGATCCCGATTCCTTCTACAATCGCGGCACCGCGTACCTCGATAAGGGAAACTACGACCAGGCGATCGCTGACCTGAGCCAGGCTATCGATCTTCAGCCAAAATACCTGGACGCGTATGGCAATCGCGGCGTCGCCTATCTGCAAAAGGGCAACTACCGGCAGGCTTTCGCCGACTATAACCGGGAAATTCAACTGGGCCCAGGCAACGCTAACGCTTACTTCAACCGCTGCTGGGCCTTCGCGCAGATCCACGCCTACCCTTCGGCCCTGGCCGATTGCGACAAAGCAATTAGCCTGGACCCCAATCAGGCGAACGCCTACGCAACCAGCGGGACAATCTTTTCCGATCAGGGCAACTTTGCTCAGGCGATTGACGCCTACGACAAGGCGGTTCGGTTAAATCCCAAAGACGCTGGAAGCTACAACTTACTCGCCTGGATTCTTGCCACATGCCCGGATGCCAAATATCGCAACGGACAGCAGGCGGTCGCCTACGCGAAAAAGGCGGTCGAGCTGGCCTCGAACGGCAAGGCGGAGATCGTGGACACCCTGGCTGCGGCCTATGCGGAGAGCGGCGATTTCAAGCAGGCAGTCGCGACCGAGCGCGAGGCGCTCCAGTATCAAACCAAAAACGCCAAGGAGTTCCGCGCGCGTCTGGCGCTTTACGAACACGGCAAGCCATATCGCTCGCCGCCCGTCGATCGCGAAGCGGCCAATCACTCCAATTCGTAGCGCCCTTCGGAACTGGATCGAAACCAGGCCAGCGCAAAATACTCGCGCGGCGCCGGTCTATTTCGGCGAGTCCGGGATAAGCTTGAGCTTGCCCTGGCGTGCGGGACGCCGGGTTGCTCCCGCGGCGGCGCCCGTCGCCGCGCCTGCGCCCCTTCGCCCCCGTGATCTTTCTCCCGCGCGCGATCCAGGCGATCCCGGTGGAGGACCCGGTGGCGGAGCGGCTGCCTTGTCCATCCCGAAAATCTTGCGCTCGAGGCGCTTTATCTGATCGCGCAGCTCGGCCGCTTTCTCGTACTCGAGGTCTTCCGCCGCCTGCATCATCTCGCGCCTGAGCGCGCTTATCCGGTCGGCAATCTCGTGCGGAGGGATAAATTCCTCCTTGGCGGGTCTTTCTTCTGCTTCCGGCACAATCGCCCATTCCGGCGAATACATCTCCACCAGCGACGCGTCGATCGCTTTGGTCACGGACTGGGGCGTGATGCCGTGTTCCTGGTTGTACGCGATCTGCTTGGCCCGGCGCCGATTGGTCTCGTCGATCGCACGCCGCATCGATTCCGTGATCGTATCGGCGTACATCAGGACCCTGCCGTTCACATGGCGGGCGGCGCGCCCGATCGTCTGGATCAGCGACCGGGTCGATCGCAGGTATCCTTCCTTGTCCGCATCAAGGATCGCGACCAGGGAAACCTCCGGCAAATCGAGGCCTTCGCGCAGCAGGTTGATCCCGACCAGCACGTCAAAATCGCCCTTGCGGAGGCTGCGGATTATCTCGACCCGCTCGATCGTTTCGATGTCGGAATGAAGGTAGCGCACCCGCACGCCGAGGTCGTGGTAATAGTCGGTCAGGTCTTCCGCCATCTTCTTGGTAAGGCAGGTGACCAGGACTCGCTCGTTGGCTGCCACGCGCTTGCGGATTTCCTCGAGCAGGTCATCAACCTGGGTTCCGGCCTTGCGCACCTCGATCTCGGGATCGATGAGACCGGTCGGCCGGATTAGCTGCTCGACCACCAGGCCTTCCGATTTTTCCAGTTCGTAGTCGCCGGGAGTCGCGGAAACGTAGACCGCCTGATGGACGTGGCTTTCCCATTCCTCGAAGTTAAGCGGGCGATTGTCGAGCGCCGAGGGGAGCCGGAAGCCGAAATCCACCAGCGTCTGCTTGCGCGACCGGTCGCCGCGATACATCCCGCCGATTTGAGGAATCGTGTTGTGGCTCTCGTCGATAAAAAACAGCGAGTCCTTGGGGAAATAGTCGAGCAGCGTGGGCGGAGGCTCTCCGGGGGCGCGCCCCGTCAGATGCCGGGAGTAGTTTTCGATACCCGGGCAAAACCCCATCTCGGCAAGCAGCTCAAGATCGTACATCGTGCGCTGCTCGATGCGCTGAGCTTCGAGCAGGCGGTTTTCCGCCCGAAAAAACTCGAGCCGCTCTTTCAGTTCCGCCCGGATGGTCGAGACCGCGCGCTCCATCCGGTCGGAAGTCGTCACGTAGTGCGATGTCGGATAGATCGCCACCGATTGCAGCTTGCGCACGATCTTGCCGCGCAGCGCGTCGATCTCGTAAATCGCTTCGATTTGATCGCCGAAGAACTCGATCCGCACAGCCCTGCTTTCTTCATACGCGGGGAACACCTCGATAGTGTCGCCGCGCACTCGAAACGTGCCGCGGTGAAAATCGTAGTCGTTGCGCTGATAGAGAATGTCGACCAGCTTGCGCAGCACGCGGTCGCGCTCGATGGTCTGCCCTTCCTCCACAAATACCAGCATCTCGAAGTAAACCTCGGGCTCGCCGAGGCCGTAGATGCATGAGACCGAAGCGACGATGAGCACGTCGTTGCGTTCGAGCAGCGCCTTGGTCGCTGAATGGCGCAGCTTGTCGATCTCGTCGTTGATGCTGGCGTCCTTCTCTATATAGGTGTCGGTCGAGGGCACGTAGGCCTCGGGCTGGTAGTAGTCGTAGTAGGAGACGAAGTAGCGGACCGCGTTGTCGGGAAAGAGACTCTTGAACTCGTTGTACAGTTGGGCCGCAAGCGTTTTGTTGGGCGCCATCACCAGCGTTGGCCGGTTCACGCGTTCGATTACATTCGCCATCGTGAAGGTTTTGCCGGAACCGGTTACGCCCAGCAGAACCTGGTGCGGCACGCCCTGCTCGATACTGCGCACGATCGCATCGATTGCGGCCGGCTGATCGCCCTGGGGGCGATAGCCCGAGACCAGCTTGAAGGCCCCTTCTTTTCCGCGCGCAAGTGGAAGCATTACGGATTTTTCACTTTAGCATGGTGCCCGAGATGGTCCGAACGAAATGGGATGACGCAGGACGCAAACGGGTGAAAAAAAATTGCTCGCGCACCGCCTTGCCCGCCATTATGTTACTCGAAAGCGGGCGCCCCCCGTGGCATCCGGCTTGCTCGCTTCAATGCTCCGAGCGCCGTGCAAATGGCGGGGCTGTTGAAAGGAGAGAAATCATTATGAAACGGATCGTGGCAATTTTCGCAGCAGCCTCTCTGCTGTCGATGATCTACGCGTCCGGAGCGTATGCCCAATTCTCCGGGCTGCCCAACCAGGGCGCCTGGAACCAGTACCTGTCCAATCACCCCAACGTCGCCAGCGAACTGCAAAGGAACCCCGCGCTGCTCTACAACCCCAACTGGCGATCCAAACATCCTCACCTCGAGGAATGGCTAAACAACCATCCGGGGGACTGGAAGGCGATGCGCCAGCCGGCGCCATGGCAGAGCCGCTACGGAGCCTGGGATACGCGAAGCAACGAGTGGCACGACCAGGATTGGTGGTATCAGAACCATCCCGAATGGGCTCACGAACACCATCCGGAATGGTGGGAGGATCACAAGGACTGGCAGAGCTGGAAGAAAGAGGAGCAAGCCGAGCGGATGGAACAGAAATGGCAGCACGGCCACGGACATGGCCACGGGCATGACCATGGTCATGGACAAGACAACGATAATGACTGACGTTGCCGTCTGACCCATAAAATAGAAAAATCGCGCGATTAGGGCCGTGCCTCGATGTCGAGGCGCGGCCTTCTTTTTTGAATATTTGGCAGGCGACGCGCCACCGGCCGGAAACCAGCGGTTAATACCCGGTGAAAAAAGATTAGAAGGGCTAGTTGCATTCAGGGTGGGAATATAACTATATTTGCTCCCCGATTACGGCCTAAATGACGCGTAGCGGAGAGAGTGTGGGGTCAAGCTCTCTGTCGAAACACGCACCTGGGTGAGGAGGAGTTCATGATACGAAAGTCAGGGCTGGTTAAATCGGCAATCGCGCTTGCGGGAACAGCCTTCGCAGCCGGCGCACTTGCTGGATGCTCGTACTTTCAGCAGCCAAGAGAATGGGGAGCCTGCGCTGTCGTAGGCGGCATGCTCGGTGCCGGCGCCGGCGCTGCATCCGGAATCGTAATCTACGACCACAGCAGCACCGGGCATCCTAACGACTCCGGTAAAGTATTCAGTGGTGTTGGAGGCGCAGCCTTGGGCGCGGCGCTCGGAACGGTCGCCGGTCACTACCTCTGCGACCCAGTAATTCAGCCGCCACCTCCGCCGCCGCCACCACCGCCTCCGCCTCCACCGCCGCCGCCTCCTCCTCCGCCTCCCGCGAAGGAGAAGATCGTGCTGCGTGGCGTGCACTTTGACTTCAACAAGTACAACATCCGCCCAGGCGACGCCGCGGTGTTGGATGAAGCTGCAGCAACCCTGCAGGCCAATCCGAACGTGACGGTCAACGTGAACGGGTACTGCGACGCAATCGGAAGCGTGGACTACAACCTGAAGCTGTCGCAGAAGCGTGCGGATGCGGTCGCGAACTATCTCGAAGAGAAGGGCATTTCCGCCAGCCGCCTGATCACGCACGGCTACGGAAAGACCGACTTCGTCGCGACCAACGACACGCCGGAAGGCCGAGCCCAGAACCGCCGGGTCGAGCTTGTCCCGATCCAATAGGCTCTGAGCGTCTCAACTGGTCGAAAAGGGCCGGAACCCAAAAAGGGTCCGGCCCTTTCTTTTTCGCAACGGCGTCTCCCGCCTATTACCGCTGATCTTAGACCGCCGATCTGCTATAAAAGCCGGTCATGATGACGTCAAAAAAGCGGGCAATCTGTTCTCTTGCTGTCGCGCTGACGTTCGTCGCGACAGCGGCATTCGCACAGGCACAGAGTCCGGCGCAACAGCCTCAGGCGGATGAAGCAGCCGCGCCGTCCACTATCTCCAAGACTCCCCCATCAGCTTCAAGCCAGAACGTCCAATCCGCAGTAGCGCATGCGGTAGACAACACCGCTCCGAACCCCGCCGTCACAAATCAGTTGCCGTCGGCGGTATCCTCAACGGCTGCCGCTCTCGCAAATCACGAAACCGCCGACCTGAGCGCCCTCCATGACCCGACCCTGCACGCCAAGCTCAATGATGTTCTCAAGAAGCTGACCCCGGAACGCCAGCGTCTGAACAAGGAATATGAGGAAGCGGCCGCCCTTTTCCCGTCCTTCTGCCAGGACTGGGACCGGAAACTTCACGACCGCGAGGTTAACAACCTGGCGCATCTTATTTGGAAATTCGAAAACGGACTGGAGACCGCTCTCTACACCGGCTACAGCCACATCGAGAGCTGCGAAACCCATCAATCGCCGCAGGGCTTTTCGATCGGCAAGATCACGTACGAAGAGTATCGCTACAAGATTTCGGGCAAGACTGAAGAAGAAGCCAAACACACTCACGCCACCCCGGTGGACGACACTCATACGACCGAGATCTTCCGCTGGGAAAAGGGCAAGTGGTTCTATTAGCCGGGTCTGACGCAAATCGATCCGCGGACCACCCGGTGGCCGCGCGCGAGCTTGGGCAGCAAGCGCGCGATCGCGGGTAGTCCGCGGATTTTCTCCCGGCCCTAGTTCAGCTCCTTGTTTCCGTAGCCGAGAATCCGGCGCGAGACGATCAGCATGTTGATCTGCTGCGTTCCCTCGAAGATGTCGTTGATCTTCGCGTCGCGCATCCACTTCTCGACCAGCAGCTTGCGCGAGTAGCCGAGCGGACCCAGCAGCTCCACCGCCTTCTGGGTTATCTGGGTCACGACCAACCCGGCCTTCGCCTTGGCCATCGATGCTTCCAGGTTGTTGCGCTGCCCCATATCCAGCATCCAGGCCGCCCTCCAGGTGAGCAGGCGCGCCGCCTGAAGCTGCACCTCCATCTCCATGAAATCGCGCTCGATCGCGGTGAGCCGCCGAGGCGAGATACCGTAGCGGATGGGAATGTTTTGTTCCTTCAGGAAATCTCTGACGAAGTCCAGCGCGGCCCGCCCTACCCCGATTGCCATCGCCGCGACGATCGGTCGCGTCGCATCAAAGGTCGCCATCACGTCCTTGAAGCCGCCTTCGCGTTTTACCTCCGGGCTCCCCAGCAGATGGTCAATCGGAACGCGGCAGTTATCGAACACGATGGCAGCGGTGTCGGACGCGCGGATGCCGAGCTTGTTTTCCAGCCGTATGACCTGCATCCCAGGTGTGCCGTGCTCGACGACAAAGGGCTTGATTCCGGCCCGGCCGGCGGTTTTGTCCACGGTCGCCCACACCACGACGAATCCTTCGGATTTCTCGACCGCGCGATGTCCGCCGGTACAGAAGATTTTCGTGCCGTTGATCACCCAATGGTCGCCGTCGCGCGTCGCGGTAGTGGTGACGGCGGCCGAGTCGGAACCACATCCCGGCTCCGTGATAGCCATCGCGCCCCATTTCGGCTTGCCCTCGGAGAAACGTTTGAGGAAGCGAGCCTTCTGATCCGGCGTGCCGGCAGCCATCACCGCCGCACCCCCAAGCCCGCTGTTCGGCACGGAGAGAAACAGTCCCGCATCGCCCCAGCACAACTCTTCGGTCGTGATGACGGTGTTGAGGTTGCGCAGCTTGGGAGCTGACGGCGCCTTTTCCGCGGTCCCGCTTTTGGCGCTGACAGCGGGCTGCACGTCGCTGAGTGCGGATGCGGCCCACATGGCTTCGAAGAACTGCCAGGGGTCTTCGTGTTCGCGCTCATCGTATTCGCGCGAAATCGGCCGCATCATGTTCTCCGCGACCGAATGGTACATCTGAAGCCGGTTCAGGACCTGGGGTTCGAGTTCAAAATCGATCATCGTCGTAAAACTCCCTACACCGTTGCGATGCCGTCGAGCGAAGCAAACGCGCGCGCGTTACGCAGCCACATCTCCACCGGGTGCTCGCGGATGTAGCCGTGGCCGCCGAGAACCTGAACGGCGTTGTCCGCCACCTTCAACGCGCTCGCTGCGGCGTAGTTCTTGGCCAAATAGCTCTCCCTGAGCGCATCGCCGCCCTTGTCCAGGCGCGATGCCGCCTCCCAGATGAGCAGCCGGGCGGCGTCGATTTCGATGGCCATGTCAGCGAGCATGAAGGCGACCGCCTGCTTGGTAGCGATCGGAACGCCGAACGCTCTGCGTTCTTTCGCGTAATCGCGGGCGTAGTCGAACGCCGCCCGCATCACGCCCACCGCCATCGCGGCAAAAGCCACGCGCCCTTCGCTCATCAGGCGCGAAAAATCTATCCCCTTGTCCGCGCCCACGCGGGCATCGGACCCGACCTTGCACTTTTCGAAAAGAACTTCGTATGTCGCCAAACCGCGCAGGCCCATGTTCTTTTCACGATCGCCGATCTTGAGCCCGCCGCAGTCGCGCGGGACGATGAACGCATCGACTCCGCCGAAGCCGCCTGCGCCCCCGGACCGCGCGTAGACCAAAATCGCGTCCGATTCCTCGGCGAGCGGAACGCAGCATTTGGTCCCGCTTATGACGAATGAATTGCCGTCGCGGGTCGCGGTGGTCGCCAACTCGGTCAGATCGAAGTCCCATCGCGGCTCGATGATCGCTGCCGTTCCGGCCGCGAATTTCGGTCCGGTAAATCGGCTCAGGTGCGTCTTCTTCTGATCCTCCGTGCCCATTTCCAGCAGCGGATAGGCGAACAGGCGCGGCGCCAGCGAGTGCAGCGCGATCGACAAGTCACCATAAGCCATCTCCTCAGCCACCACCGCGCCGGTGACCGCCGAACGCTCGCCGCCGTCTCCGCCATATTCTTCGGGTATGGGTCCGCGCACCAATCCGAGCTCCCAGATCTTCTGGATGAGTTCGTCAGGGGCAGCGCAGCTTTCATCGGCCGGACGGGCCGCAGGACGAATCTCGTCCTTCGCGAAGGCGCCGATCGTGTCGCGTATCATCTGCTGTTCTTCAGTGAGCTGAAAATCCACCATGCAATGGGAGTCCTCTCGGAATTATAGAAAGTACTACTTTAACTTTGCACGTCGATCGGCATAGCCCTGCGGGACGATTCGTATGCCGCTTCAACCAGTTGCTGCGCCTTGACACCCTCCTCGAACGCCGGATCGACTGCGCACTGCCCGCGAAGCGCCGCCACGAAAGCCGCATCCTCAAGGGCATAAGGTATCGCGAAGGAATCCTTGAAGGGAGAGAGGTACGGACGCTCGCCAAGCACGATCTCTGAGAACCGGGCCATCACCTGGTCCTCGCTGATTATCTCTTCGCCGGCGGAATCGCCGCGTTGAACAAGGATCGAACCGGTGGAGTCGTGGTCGCTAGCCACGAACAGGTTCTCCGCAAAGACTTCGAACCGTCGATTGCTTGGCCGTCCGATCATTCGATGCCATATGGACGTGAGCTGGCCGTGAAAGCCCGCCGCGAACTCGAGTTCCGTCGCGCCAAAGTCTTCGACTCCGCGCGCACCGTTCAGATTGCGTGTTCGGCAATAGACCCTGCGCACCGGACCGAACATCCAGGTCATCAAATCGAAGTCGTGAACGCTGTGCTCGATAAGAGTGCCGCCCGCGGTCAGGGAAGGATTGTTGCGCCACGCGCTGTTGTGGACACCGCGGGTCGGGAAGTCCTGGTCGTCGCGCATCGTGGCTGTCAACAAGGCCCCGGCGCTCTTCTCGGAAACCATCGCGCGAATGACCGTGTACACGGGCGAAAAACGAAGCACCAGCCCGACCTGGCTCACGACGCCGCTCGAGCGAATCGCGGCGGCCATCTCCCTCGCGTCGGCCACGCTCATCGCAAGCGGTTTCTCGCAGAATATATGCTTGCCGGCGCGGGCCGCCGCGATACAGGCATCGCGATGGTTTGCGGTCGGAGTGCAGATCCAAATCGCGTCGAGGGTGTCATCTGCGATCAATTCTTCCGCCGAGTTCATCACGCGGGCGCCCGTCCATCGGGCTGCCAGATCATGCGCCGCCTCACGATTCGAATCGGCAACTGCCGCGACCACGATGCCGCCTGAGGTGCGTTCCGCGATCCGGCGCAGCATCAGCGAATGCGCTCGTCCGATAAGCCCTGCGCCGATAATTCCGGCTCTAAGCCGGCCGGTGATGCTCGGTTTGCTCAACGGGTTCGCTCCTCGCGGCGAATTCGCTCTTTCTCCCGCTCTCTCCGATAAGCGGTAGAGTCCTCTTCGACTCGAGCCGGCGGCGCCATCGGCTTGCGAATCTTCCCGATCAATGCGCCGCGCTTCTTGATGCGCTTGCGAGGAGCCATCGCCCTACTCTCGCGCAAATCCCACGAAGCTCATCTGCAATCCGGTCGTTGCTCCTCCCGCCGCGCGGCGCGAAAAGAATTGGTCGCTCGCGCATCTCGTGCATTGGCCGACGCAATCAATCGCGTCAGGCGAAAGGCCGCAGACGATCAATTGGTCGCGGACGATCGCCCGCAGGTTCAAATTCGCCTTGCCCGGCCGCCCCGCGCGAGCGTGATCTCTGGCGGACGGAATTTCCCTGATAAAACGATCCGCCAGGTCGGCGTCGACTTCGAAGCAGCATGGGCCGATCGAAGGTCCCAGCGCGGCATTGATTTCATCGGGCCTTGCGCCCGCCTGCGTCATCGCCCGCACTCCGTTCGATGCGATACCGGCGATCACTCCACGCCAACCGGCGTGAAGAGCGCAAGCGATGCGCCGGCCGGACGCGACCATCAGAACCGGCACGCAATCGGCCGTAAAAATTCCCAGCACAATTCCCGGGTCAGTCGTAATCATCCCGTCCGCCGCCGGCCGCTCCTCCACGTTGGCCCGCGTGACCCATCGAACCTCGTTTCCATGCACCTGGTTCACACGAGCCACTTGAATGCCGTCCGGAAGCGCCGCGCGAAGCCGTCGCCAGTTCGCGCTCACGTCGCCGGGATCGTCGCCGACGAATTGCGAGAGATTCAGCGATGCGAAGGCGCCGCGGCTTTGCCCCCTGAGACGCCCGAGAAATCCATGGACGACACCCGGATGCCGCCATACGCGAAGCATGGGCGGATCGGTTGTCGAAAAACGGATCTGATGCAGGCTGGGCACGATAGGTTGTTCGCGCGAAAGAGGATAACCTATAATTTTGTCCTTTGGAATTTGCTCCGGTGGAGCGCCTATGAACGGTTATCAATACCTGGTTGCGCGAAATCGAATGATGCAGCAATTGGAAGATCGATTGCGCCAACTCGTTCATCTTCCGCACGCGGAACGTGAAACCAGAGAACGGGCGCTTCGCGCGGAATTCGATGTACGGCTGCGCGAGCTTTATGGGCAAGTTTCTGACGAGTATCCCGGCGAGCGCAGGAAAAAGGCCCGTCCACTCTCCGATCCCAGGTAAACGCCGGGCATCTGCTTGGACCGCTCAATCAGCATCCGCGGAGCGCGCACTCACAACCTCGCGAACCTGTCGCTCGACCTTCCGCATCAAAAGCTCACCGTAGTCACCGGGGTGTCCGGCTCCGGCAAATCCAGCCTGGTCTTCGACACGCTCTATGCGGAAGGTCAGCGCCGTTACGTGCAGAGCCTTTCGACCTACGCGCGCCTGTTTCTGGAGCGGATGGACCGGCCGGATGTCGACTCGATTTCCGAAATTCCGCCGGCGCTGGCGCTGCGCCAGAAGAACACCATCAAGAACGCCCGCTCGACCGTAGGCACCGTAACTGAAATCAGCGACTACCTGCGGCTTCTGTTCGCGGCGATCGGAACCACGATATGCCCGCGATGTGGCGGCGAGGTCACGCGCGACACCGTGGCCAGCGCGACGGCCGCGATCGTCGCCAATCCAGGAATGTATCTTTTCCTGGCGCCATTCGAGGTTGGATCGCGTTCGGTCGCCGACACTGCCAACTATTTGCTCCAAAACGGGTACCATCGAGTCTTCGAACACGACGCTGTTGTAGAGACCGCCGAATTCCTCGAAGGCCAGCCTTCAGCAAATCCCATCATGGTCGTGGTGGATCGGGTGGCGATCAATGGTCCCGCGGAAGCGGAACGGACTCGCGAAGCGCTGGAGAAGTCGTTCTATCTCGGCGGCGGCCGCGCCCGAGCTGTGAAGGTCCAGCGCGACAACGGCCATCTTTTGCCGACCGCAACTTCCGACTTCGATCGGCAATTCAATTGTTCGGCATGCCGAATCGCCTACCCCGAGCCCGAACCCGCCCTCTTCTCATCAAACAGCCCCATCGGCGCATGCCCCGAGTGCGAAGGTTTCGGGCGCACGGTCGAGCTGGATTTGGAAAAGGTCATCCCGAATCCCAACCTCTCCCTGCGCCAGGGACTAATCGCCACATGGCGCACCCCCGCGTATCGCGAGATGAACGACTGGATGCTCAAGCTCGCGCGACGCCGGAAGATTCGCACCACCGTCTCTTTTCGCGAGATGAATGCGGAAGAGCGCCGATGGCTTCTCGATGGAGACGACGGGCCGCGCGACGGATGGGATCCGGATCACTGGCCGGGCGTGCGCGGCTTCTTCAAGTGGCTCGAAGGACGCCGCTACAAGACCCACGTCCGCATCCTGCTTGCTAAGTATCGCCGTTTCGTTCCGTGCCCCACATGCAACGGTTCCAAGCTCAAGCCGGAGGCGCTCAACGTCCGGATCGACGGCCGGACCATCGCGGATGCCGGACGGATGGCGATTCGCGACCTTGCCGGATGGATCGACGCGCTGAATGAAAATCGAAAGACGCGGGAACGCGCCGGCGTGATCCTTCGCGAGCTTGCGGCACGCACCGGATACCTGCTCGACGTCGGGCTCGGCTATCTGACCCTGGAGCGTCAGGCACGCACCCTTTCCGGTGGAGAAGCCCAGCGCATTCATCTCGCAAGCGCTCTCGGATCCCTGCTAATCGGCACCCTGTATGCGCTCGACGAACCGACGGTCGGGCTTCACGCCTCGGATGCGCGCCGGCTGCTCGGAGTTTTGAAGCGCCTGCGCGACTTCGGAAACACCGTCGTGGTCGTGGAACACGACCCCGCGATGATCGAAGGAGCCGATTTCGTCGTCGAGCTGGGTCCCGGCGGAGGCAGCGAAGGCGGAAAACTGATTCATGCCGGACCGCCGGCGGGCACCAGGCTCGCCAGCATGGCGGGCAAGGCCGGAAGGGTTTTGCTGATGCGGGCGATCGCGCACGAGCGGCGTTTCACGCGGCGCGATCCCGCAATTCGCATCTTCGGAGCGCGCGAGCATAATCTGCGCAACCTCGACGCCGCGATTCCGCTCGGCCGGATGACCTGCATCACAGGCGTGTCGGGATCGGGCAAATCCACGCTCGCCGAGGACATCCTCTACAACAACTGGCTCAGGCGCAACGGCGAGGCGGCCGAAGCGGGCGAATGCGACCGGATCGACGGGTTCGAGCAAATCGGCGAAATCGTGCATATGGGGCAGGAACTGCCGGCGCGCTCGATGCGCTCGAATCCGGCGACCTACTTGAAGATCTACGATGAAATCCGCCGCCTGTTTGCTTCGTCATCCGAGGCGCGGCGGCAAAAGATTCAGGCCAGGCACTTTTCCTTCAACATCCCGGGCGGAAGATGTGAGCGATGCGCCGGTACGGGAACCGTTACAATCGAGATGCACTTCATGGCCGACCTCGAGGTCAAGTGCGACTCGTGCGACGGACGCCGCTTCCAGAGCGCAATCCTTGCGATTCGCTACAACGGCCTCAATATCAACGAGGTCCTCGATCTGACCGTAGACGACGCGCGCATCTTCTTTGCCCAAAACCGCCAAATCGTACGGCGCCTCGATGCGCTCGCGTCGGTCGGATTGGGCTACCTGCGGCTCGGCCAGACCACCTCGACCCTTTCCGGCGGCGAAGCGCAGCGGCTAAAGCTCGCGCGCTTCCTGCTCGCGGACCTCGAGCCCGCGCCCCTCAATGCCAAGGGCAAGAGCCTGCCCCGGATGTTTCTGCTCGACGAGCCGACCACCGGGCTCAGTTCGGCGGATGTGCAGCGCCTGCTGCGGGTCCTTCTGAAGCTCGTCGCCGATGGCAATACGCTCGTGGTCATCGAGCATAACCTCGAGTTTATCGCGCATGCGGATTACGTTCTGGACCTGGGGCCGGGCGGCGGCGACGAAGGCGGGCACCTGGTCGCGTCGGGAAGTCCCCTCCGGGTGGCATCGTCGGAGAAATCGGTCACCGGACGCGAGCTGCGCCGCCTTTTCGGATTGCCCATCAATGCGACCCGGAGAGCGGTGAAATCCGCCGTGCGCATCGCGGCGCAGGCCTGAAAGGAGTCCCTTGCGGGGCCGGGGAATCCGATGAACCCGGTGTTCGCGGGATGCTATGCTGCGGGACCGGGTGCCTGAGCCGCCCCGACTGGATAAAATACCGATGACCGTTCCCGAATCCTTCAAATCGCAACGCGGAGCAGTTCGGCTCGGACTCGCCGATATTCTGATAGCGCTGATCCTCCTGGGCGTGTTGCTGTTCGTGTCTTATCTTCAGTTCCCGGCCTATCGACAATCCGCGTCTCCGCCCCCATCACCCTCCGGCGGGGCGACCGCAAAACCCAAATAACCGTGGTCAAAGAGCGGGGCGAACGGCTCGATCGCTACCTGGTGCGCGCGGGGCTCGCATCTTCGCGACGAGCGGCGCAGGAACTGATCGCCGCGGGCATGGTGCGGGTCAATGGCGTGCGCCTGCGAAAAGCGGCAATCGTGGCCTCGCACGACCGGATCGAGATCGTCCGCCAGGTGCGCGCCGAGTCGATCGAACCGAACCAGGATCTGAAGATTGAAATATTGTATGCCGACGACGCATTAATCGTCGCAAACAAACCCGGGCTGATGCCCTGTCATCCGTTGCGCGCGGGCGAACGCGACACCGTCATGAATGCCATCGTGGCGCGCTTCCCCGAGACCGCCGAGATCGGCGACCGGCGGCGTGAAGGCGGCCTGATCCATCGGCTGGACAACGGCACCTCGGGGGCGCTCTTAATCGCGAGAACGCAGCCCTCGTTCGGATTGTTGCGAGATGCCCTGAAGGCGGGAAAGGTCGCACGCACTTACGAGGCTCTGGTGAACGGCATCCTGGAGTCTCCGGCCGAATTGAGTTCGCCGATTGCGCATCATCCCGTTAACCCCCGAAAAATGGCGCTCGGTGAAAGCCAAACTCAGAGGCGCAAGCGAGCGGGCAGACCCGCCGTCACGAGAATCGAACCAATCCGACGGCTGGGATCAGTGACTTTGGTTCGCGCTATTCCCCTCACCGGCAGTCGCCATCAGATTCGTCTGCATCTGGCGAGCGCGGGATTCCCGATCGTCGGCGATTCTCTCTACGGCGCGCCGCCGACCAAGGCGCTGCCCGAAGGGCGCTTCTGGCTGCATCTGCGCGAGATCGAATTGGATTCGCCCGCCAGCGCGCACATCAAAGTGAAGGCGCCCGTTCCTACCGAATTGGCGCGCCTTATTCGCTGACCGCAATCAATCACACGAACATCGCGAGCATTCGGAGGCGATGACCTGCTGGCGAATCGCCGAAGCGGGCGGATGGTTGATGACAGGCGGCGGAACCTGAATCGTGACCGGCAATGATCCGGGAGGCGCCGAATAGAGCGTCCCGGGCACCCTGGAAACCGGCTGAGTGATTTGGCTAATCAACGATCCCGGCGGAGCAATGGACGGCGATTCGGCATTGGCGGCTATCAAGTACCGCGTGCAGGACGTGGGCGCTTGTTGCTGCGCGATGAGAAGGCTCGCGGCCTGCACCTGTCCGATCCACGAAGTCGCGAAACCCGGCCCATTGCAGGCGCAGCGAAATACCTGCGTGGCGGAAGGCGTTGGAGTCGGCGAGAGCACGGGATGAGGCGCGGCGAGAAGCTGAGGGAGCGCGCCAATCGTAGCGAACGGCTGCGGCTGTCCGGGCGCCGCCGGCAATGTGATTACTGGCACGGACGGCCCGGCCGCGGGAGCGGCCGCCTGACCGAAAGCAGGCGTTGCGTATCTTGACTCCTTGAGAGCCAGCAGAAAAAAGGAAGCGAGGAGAATCCAGACGGCCGATATTCGTGCAGCACGCATTCGCTCTCACCATTCGGCCGCGTCGCTGCGTCGCGCCAGCGGCGCGAGACAACGGCATCGGCCTTGGATATAATCGCGACCCGATTGACCCGGCGCAAGCGTCTAGCGGGTTAGCCGGGGGGATTTTTGTTCGATTCGTTCGAAGGGCTGGCAAGCGGTGGCGGACGGTTTCAGGCAGCATCCGCGCGCATAGTGACAAGGAGCTCCGAAGATGGTGTGCAAGAAATACGTTTGGCCTGCGCTCATGTTTGTTCTGATGACGCTGGGCACAACGTCGCCGGCGATAGCGCAGGACAGCAGTGACTCCCTGAAAGTAACCGGTTCGTTACCAAAGACTCCCCTGCCGCCTCCCGCGACCAGCGGCCGCATCCAATTGAACGCAAGTCCAATCGGCCCGCAAACGACCCCGCCGGTCAACGTTCCCAACGCGGCCACGGTGCCGTTCGAGCACAACGACTCGGTAATATCGCTGCCGCGAATCTTCGCGCGGCAATGGTCGCTGACCAGCGAGGTTCCGCCGGAGAGCTTGATCAGCGAGCGCTACATCAGAAGCGCCGACCAACAGGCGCGCGCCTTGTCGCTAAAGGAAGCGATTTACATCGCCCTGCGCAACAATCCGAATGTTCAAGCGGCGCTGATGAACCCCATCGCGGCGGTCGAGACCATACGGGTCGCCAACGGCGCCTTCGACCCCAACCTCACCTCGCAGATCGACGTGTTCAAAACGGTAACACCTACGACCTCGATTCTGGCCACCGGAGGCGCCACGGACACGGTCGCGAAGCAGTACGACTGGAACTTCGGCATCAACAAGGTGTCGTCATACACGAACGGGACGGTTGGCCTTGCGTTTAACAACAACCGGCAGGCGTCGAATTCACTCTTTTCCGGCGTCAACCCCGCGTACAACCCGAGCCTGACTCTTTCGCTCAATCAACCCTTGCTGCAGAGCTTCGGATGGCGGTTCGCCACGATTAACGTCCGTATCGCCGAATCGGGGCAAAAGCAGCAGCAGTGGAACTATGGCCAGACTCTTCAGGATTTTGTTCAGCGAATCGGCAACGAATACTGGAATGTGGTTTTGAACGAAGAACTCCTCGAGGTGGCAAGAGCCGCACTCCGCTTCAATATCGAGCTGGTGCGTGAAAACACCATATCCGTGAAGGTCGGAACCCTCGCGCCGCTCGATCTTCAGGAAGCGCAATCCGCGGAAGCCACGGCGGAAGCCAATGTCTATACTGCCGAAGCTCAGCTAAAGAACGCGCGCGCGCAACTCCGCCAGGATGTGATGCTGAATCCGCAAGGCACGTTCGTCCCAGAGGAAGTCGAGCCCGCGACTCGCCCCAATCCTCAGGAGCAGGTTGCTGAAAGCGAAGAGCAGGCCCTGGAACTGGCGGTTCAGTATCGCCCATCGCTTGCGGGAATGCGCGAGGCGATCCGCAACGCTCTGCTGCAGGTGAAGTTCTCGGAAAACCAGAGCCTGCCGCAACTGAACCTAGGCACTCAAATCGGTCTGAGTTCTACCGCAGGCACCACTCCCTGCCTCAGCGGGTTTGGTTCGAGTCCGACCAATTGCACAACCTCGACCGGCACATCGGGTTTCAAGCTTCCGTTCGGAGGAATCTACGGCGATGCGCTGAATCGGCTGTGGGGATTCAGCTTCTACAACTATGCCGCTGTGCTGTCCTTTCAGATGCCGCTGGACAACGCGGTCGCGCGGGCGCAACTCGCGCAGGCCCGCGTCCTGTACGAACAATCGCGGATGCAGTATCGGGCCGCGCTCTCACAAGCGGTGGCTGACGTGGAAACCGCTATCGCCGACCTCTATGCGGACGTGAAACGGGCGCAGGCCACGGCTCAGGCAACCTACTACGCGCGCCAGGCTCTGCACGACGAGGAAGTGCGCTTCCGGGTCGGGATGGCCACCACGCACGACCTGCTCCAGTTCCAGGAAGAAGAAGTGCAGGCGGAGGGTAACCAGGTCCAGGCGGAGGTTGATCTCGAAAACGCGCGGCTCGCGCTGTGGCACGCGGAAGGCACGCTGCTACAAGCATTCCAGATCGATTTCGAGCTGCAGAATCCGAACGAGACGCCGTGGTACGCGACGTTTTAGCGGCCCGGCTCTGAGAAAGTTGCGCCGATTTACACGGACTGGCGATCCGTGGAATCGGCGCAACAGCTCACTGCGGATTATTTAGTCGTGGCCGTCCAGCGACACTTTGCGGCTGGCGAAGCACCATCGGCCGTTCACCTTGCGCAAGCTGTCCTTGTAGCGGCCGACGGCGGACTGCTGAATCCGCCCTTCCTTGCAGTGGTAGTAGGCCAGGTAGCAGCTGCCCGCTCCCGCATCGCCCTCGAGCTTGAAGTACACATTCGTGATCACGTGCAGGACCTGCGCTCCGCCAAGTGATTCGCGATATATTCTCGTGAACTTCCGCAGCCCCTCCTGGCCGGCGTGCCGGCCAAATCGGGTGCTCTCGAACACGCCGTCTTCCGTGAAGCACTGAAGCCAGTCGTCGTAGTCGCCGTTGTCGATTGCCGCGGCGTAACGGGCATAGAGTTCGTGGACGTCCAAACGATCCTGAAGGTTGCCAGGTTCAGCCATTGTTAAACTCCCCCGATCCGAATTGTCCCCTCAACCGGATCAAATCACATTTGCATCGCGCAGACGCGCGACATCTTCCCACGTATATCCCAGCATCTCGGTCAGCAGCATCTCCGTATGCTCCCCCAGCTCCGGAGCGTGCCCGCGCGGATCGCCGGGAGTCTCCGACAGCTTCACAGGCATTCCAAGCACTTGCATGGACCCAAGTCCGGGAACCTCGTGTTCGGCGAGGTAATTGTTGGCTTGCACCTGTGGATCATCGGGAAGGTCGGAAACGGAATTCACGACCGTATAGATGAAGTCCCCGCCCTCTTTGAGGATCTTCATCCACTCCGAGCGGGTCCTGGTGGCAAAAACTTTGTCCAGGATGGCGATCAGCTCGGGAGCGTTGTGGCCGCGGGTGCGCATGTCCGCAAAGCGCGGATCTGCCACCAGCTCCGGGCGGCCAATCGCCGTGCAGAAGTCCTTCCAGTAGCGATCCGGCTGAAGCATCCCCAGACAGAGCCATTTCCCATCCGCGCATCGATAGTGATTCCAAAGCGGATTGAACGCATTCTCTCGCGTGTTGCGGTTGAACTCTTTGCCGGTAAACGTGCGAGCCACCACGTTCAGCCCCTGCAGCGCCATCATCGACCCCAGATGCGAGGCGTCAACCTCCTGTCCGACTCCGAACCGTTCGCGGGCGACGAGCGCGGCCAGCACGCCGTATGCGAGCATCACCGCGCCCATCTGATCGGCAATTCCGCCGAAGATGTAGGTGGGCGTCGAGCCGTCCACGCCGATCGCATTCATCACCCCCGAGCGCGCCTGGCCCAGGTAGTCGAAGGATGGTTCACCGCTGTCGGGCCCCTCCGGCCCGTAACCGGACGCGCTGGCGTAGATGATCCTGGGATTGTGGCCCTTGAGCGTCTTGTAATCGAGCCCGAGACGCGCGGCCACGCCTTTGCGGAAGTTCTGGACGAATACGTCGCTCTTGGCGGCCAGCCGGTAAACTATTTCGCGGGCTTCGGCTTTTTTCAGGTCCAGGGCGATGCTTTGCTTGTGCTTGTTGTTCGCCTCGAAGTAGAAATTGCGGCCGCCCCGGTTGGTCGAACCACCCGAGACGGCGACTATTCCCCGGCCAGGGTCGCCTTTGTCGCGCTCTTCGATCTTGATCACTTCGGCGCCAAGATCCGCGAGCATCTGGGTCGCAACCGGACCCTGTTGCCAGATGGTCCAATCGATGATTCGGATGCCTGTAAGCGGTCCCTTCATGTTTGCCTCTATACCA
>JAJPKP010000031.1 GCA_021323675.1 Pseudomonadota bacterium
ATGAGCGGCCTCCAGTAATTCGCGGACTGAATTTCCGGACCCTCACCCCCGTCTAAACACTTGAGAACTCAAGGCCGCCAGGACGGCGACGAAGCCGAACTCATCGAACGCGCCCGCAAGGGCGATACCGAGGCGTTCGGCATCCTCGTCGAACGCTATCAGCGGCGGGTCGCAAACGTTGCCTTCGCGGTCGTACACAACCAGGATGACGCTCTTGAACTGGCGCAGGAAACCTTCGTACGGGCATTCGAAAACCTGCGCAAGTTCGAATCGCGCTCAAGCTTCTCGACCTGGCTCTACCGAATTGCCGCAAACCTCGCGATCGACTTCTGGCGCCGCGAGGGACGGCATGTCGTTTTGCACGGCGAAGACGCCGAAAATGAAATCCAGCGGCTGCCGGCGGAGAAGGGCGATTCCTTCAAGGCGGCCAGCCGCAAAGAACTCTCCGCGCGCCTGTCCAGGGCGCTGGAGGAGTTGACGCCAGAACATCGCGCAGTGATACTTTTACGCGAAGTGGAAGGACTCTCCTACGACGAAATCAGCGATGTGCTGCAGTGCCCGCGCGGCACGGTGATGAGCCGGTTGCACTATGCGCGCAACCGCATGCGCGGCTTGCTGAAGGACCTCGAGTAGGCGCCAGGGCGGATGATGGCGGATTGCAGTCAGATAAGCCTGATGCTCGGAGCCTTCGAGGACCAGGAACTCGAACCCCACGAGTATCAGGAAGTCGCGTTCCATCTCGCCCGATGCGAGCGGTGCAGCGCCGAGCTTGCCGATTACGCAACGCTGGGCCGCGAACTGAGAACGCTATCCGCCGACCTGCCGCTCGACGGCTTCAAGAACGCCGTGATGCACCGCATCGAACAGCTTCCCGTGCCGTTCAGCGTGCGTATCCAGCGCATCTTCGATAGCGTAAGCGAATTGTTCCCCGCGGGACTGGGGATGGCTCTTGCCGGTGCGATCGCCGCGGCGATCACCGTTGTAGTTGTAACACCCTACGCGCAGGTTGCGTTCAACCACTCCGCCAGGGTCGGAGAACTTGCCAGTGCCCAGCGCGCCCTGACCTCCGCGGACGACCAGGTCGCCGCGGCGCAGCATCAGGCGGCGGAGGATGTAGCCGAAGTGGAAGAAGAACCCCACGCGATCATCTCGAAGCTCGAATCTGACATTCCCTCGGTCGCGGTCTGGAGCGAGCCGCGAATGGACACGACCGTGATCTGGCTGCCGGACCAGCAGTAAATTCAGATGCTGAGAAAACCGCGAAACGTCGTCCTGCTGATCGCAGTAGTCTGCGCGTTTGCCGTGCCGGGTCATGCCTTCTCCCAATCTTCCCATCGGCAGGTCATCGTCATTGAAATCGACTCGGTGCTCGCCGCCGATACCAACCAGGGAGTGGATCCCCAGCTCGGCCCGATGGGTACGCGGCTCAGAAAACTGTTCCACTATACGACCTATCATCTGGTCAGCACCGAGAGCCGCCGCACCGAGATGGGCAAGGTGATCGAATTCAGCATGCCCGGCGGCCGAATCCTTCACATCCAGCCGCGCGAGATCGACGGCAACATGATCGCGATGGAAGTGCTGCTGTTCGATGGCGAAAAGCCGCTGCTCACGACCGATCTCAAGCTGCCAAACAAGGGCCGCCTAATCGTCGGCGGCCCGCATTACGAGCAGGGCGCTCTCATCATCTCGATCGCCGCGAATATGGCACCCGACCAGAGTTCTCCGGGCGCGGTAACCACGGCCGCGGAAGCCAAGTAGGAAGCAGACGATAATCTCCGGCCCCCTTCCCTTCTCGGGAAAGGGGCACCCGCGTTTAGCTGAATGCCAGAGTTATCGCGGCGGCATCCTCAGCGCGCCATCAAGGCGAATCGTCTCGCCATTGAGCATCGCGTTTTCCACGATATGCCGCGCAAGCGCCGCGTATTCGCGCGGCTGCCCAAGTCGTTGAGGAAAGGGAATCTGTGCGGCCAGCGCCTTGCGCGCCGGCTCAGGCAATCCCGCCAGCATCGGAGTCTCGAAAGTGCCCGGAGCAATCGTGCATACGCGAATGCCAACCGACGCGAGGTCGCGCGCGATTGGCAGCGTCATCCCGACTACCCCGCCCTTCGATGCCGAATACGCGGCCTGCCCAATCTGCCCGTCGAACGCGGCGACTGATGCGGTATTGACGATCACCCCGCGCTCGCCGTCATCGTTCGGTTGATTCTTCGCCATCTGCGCGGCGGCAACCCGAATCACGTTGAAAGTGCCAGCCAGATTTACGTCGATGACCTTCTTGAAGAGGTCCAGCGAATGCGGCCCCTCCTTGGTGATCGTTCGCATCGCACGGCCGATTCCCGCGCAATTCACGACGATGTGAATCGTGCCGAACTTCGCGGCGGCATTGGCAACCGCGCCGGTAACTTCCTTGTCCGAAGCGACGTCCGCGGCGACAAAGATGCCGTCGAGCGAGTCGGCAACCTTCTGTCCGGGCGATGAAGGCAGGTCCAGGATCGCGATTTTCGCGCCGGCCGCAGCGAGCTCGCGGGCCGTAGCCTCGCCCAGTCCCGATCCTCCGCCGGTAATCAGTGCAACCGTGTTCTTTGGGTTCATTGCAACCTCGGCAAATTCAAAGGCAATCCGACGAAACTATGATTGCCCCCTTTCGGATGCAAGGTCGGGGGAGCGCCACCTGTTTGGCGGCTCCTATCTGCCCTTGAACGTCGGCTCGCGCTTTTCGAGAAACGCCTTCACCGCCTCGCGATGGTCTTCGGTGCGGCCGGTCATCGTCTGCCCCCATGCTTCCCGGTCGAGCAACTCGCTGAATTCGTGAGTGATCGCGAGATTCAAGTTGGCTTTCATGTAGGTGTAGGCGAGCGTCGGACCGTTGGCGATTCGCTTTGCCAGCGCATGAACCTCATCCCGGAACGACGCCGCCGCAAACACCCGATTGACCAGTCCGATTCTCAGCGCCTCGGCCGCCTCGATCATGTCGGGCAGAAAATAGAGTTCACGCGCTTTGGCCGATCCCACCAGTCGCGTGAGCGACCACGTTCCGCCGTAATCGCCGGAAAATCCCACCCTGGCGAATGCGGTGCCGAGACGGGCGTTGTCCGCCGCAAACCGAATGTCCGCGGCCATCGCCAGCGATAATCCCGCTCCGGCGGCCGGACCGTTGATGGCGGCGATCGTCACCTTGGGCATCTCATGCAGCAGGCGCGAGGCCTCTTCGCCGCGGCGCAGGCCCGCCACGCGCTCTTCGATGGTGGTCTCGCCTCCTCCCGCGCCCGCCGCCTCGTTCCGGTCGCGCATCGCGGAAACGTCGCCACCCGCGCAGAATCCCCGCCCGGCGCCCGTCAGGACAACCGCGCCGATTTTCGGATCCGCAGCGGCGTGAGAAAGATTGTCGAGCAGCCCCGACATCATCTCGGGGCTGAGTGCGTTCAGTTTGTCCGGCCGGTTCATCGTGAGATACAGAACCCGGTCGCGAACTTCGGCAAGCAAATGATCGGTCGCCATGATGGCCTCCAAAACCATGCAACGATTTGTTTCGTACTACTTCAGGACTGCGACACTGTCGAGCGCGGCGGCAAGCGCCTGAGTGCCGTCGAGATCGTGCCCAAGCGCCGCGGCCGTGTTGAACATCGACGCCATCATCGCCAGCCCCGGAAGCGCGATTTCCGCCTCGCGAGCGGCTTCCGCAACCAGGCGCAAATCCTTGCGAATCAGCTTGACGAAGAATCCGGGGCGCCAGTCGCGCGCGATGATCTTGGGTCCAAGGTTCTTGAGTTGCCACGACGATGCGGCGCCGGCGCCGATTGCCTCCAGCACCCGCGCCGGATCCAGCCCGCCCGCGGATGCGAGCTTAAGCGCCTCGGCGGCTGCTTCGAGCGTCATCGCCACCGCGACCTGATTGCAGAGCTTGGTCATCTGGCCGCATCCCGCCGCCCCCATGTAGGTTATCTGCCTGCCCAGATGCTCGAGCAGGGGCCTGGCGCGATCGAACGCCGCCGCGTCGCCACCCACCATGATCGTGAGCGTGCCTTCGATAGCGCCGGGTTCGCCTCCCGATACCGGCGCATCGAGATAGTCAACCTTGTTGGCCGCAAGACGCGCCGCCGTCGCGCGCTCCGAGGCGGGCGCGATCGTGCTCATATCGATCACGAGCTGGCCTGGTCTGAGCACTGGCTCGATTTGAGACACCACCGCTTCGACATCGGGAGTGTCCGAAACCATTATGAAGATGGCGCCGGCGCCCGATGCGGCCGCTGCGGGATCGGCGGCCACGATGGCCCCATCCGATCGCAACGGAGCGGCTCGCTCGGGCGAGCGGTTGAAGACTCGTACCTTATGCCCCGCGGCGAGCAGGCGGCGCGCCATCGGCGCGCCCATGATTCCGGTCCCGATCCATCCGATCTCCATACCTGGCAGCTCCCGGACTCGACTGCTCCGAGACTAACTCGCCATACGCACGGATTACAGGGATCACGTCTGCTTTGCGCGCCACGAAAATCCCGCCGGAGAAGTCGCACTGATGAACGCGAGCGGAGCCCATAGCGTGAACAGCAGGCCAAGGAGCGGCCGATGCCACATCCAGAAGAGCCCGTACGCGACGTACGCCCCGGCAAGCGCGCCATGAAGCGCGACGCCTGATTCGTCCAGCTTGCTCTCGATACGCGAGAACATCCGCGACACCAGCATCCCCTGCCCCAGGCAATGCCACGTCCCATAGAAGCGGCATCGCCGGCACACCTTGGTGCTCGACTCGAACCACAATGCGCCGAGCAGGAGCACGCCGATGATCGCGTAGGCGGCGCTGTGCGAGCCCGCGATCTTGAGAAACAGCACCGTGAACAGGATCAGGCCGCCGATTCCGAGCAATCGAAACGCAAGCCGCGTCTGAAGCAGATAGAAGATCGGTTCGAAAGGACCAGGGTTCGGCCGCATCGCGCAATTTCTCTCTCTTGGCGGCCTAATCTACTCATCGCGTCAAATGGCGCAAGCGGCCCGATCGCAAAACCAATGCTAGCGCTGGCCGACCCAATCCGCACGCGCGACCGCTCGCCATCGCGCGCGAATCGCCTCGTACTCGCTTGCCGGTAGCGATCCCCGCCCCGCAAAGTCCGCATTCTGCTGCCATCTCCCCGGCTTCGATGTCCCGACTATCGCGGTATGCACGCCCGCGGTCGAGAGCGTAAATCGCAGCGCGGTTGCGACCGACGACGAATCTCCGCGCAGGAACGGGTAGTTCAGCTTCTGAAGGCGTTCCCAATAAGGACGCGAGTACCAGTCAGCCGCGGCATTCCTGTCTATCCATACCGCGTTGGCGATCGGCCGCTTCGCGATTACGCCGATATTCCGCTCGCGCGCCCTGGACAGCACCAGGTCGATCGCCTCCTGGTCGGCGATGCTGACCGAGATTTGAAGCGTGTCGAATACCCCCGATTCGACCGCATACAGCGCGTCGCGGCCGTCGCCGCTGTAGCCGACAAACCGGGTCTTGCCGGCATCGCGCGCGCGAAGCAGCACTTCCACCACTCGCCCGTCGCGCAGAACCTGCTCCGAGCAACTATGGAGCTGCATTACGTCCACGTGATCGGTCTTAAGCCGCCTCAGGCTGCGGTCGATGCTCTTTGCCATCATCCCCGGGTCCCAGTCGTCTCCCGCCAGCCCCGCCGCATGCCCGCATTTGGTCATCAGAAAGAAGTCGCGGCGTCGATGCCCGACAGCGCGGCCGATCTGATCCTCGCCGTCGCCGTAGCACGCCGCCGTGTCGATTAGATTCAGGCCGTCATCAAGCGCGGAGTTCAGTATCGCGCCGACAGTGGACGCCGCGTGTCCTCCGTAGCCGGTCTCCGATCCGCCGAACCCGAGCACGCTTACTTCCATTCCGGTCCGCCCGAGGATGCGCCGTTCGATGCTCATGCGGGGGATCGTACGCGCACGCTGCGCGCAAAAGCCAGATTCATGCGAAAAAAAAGGCGGGACGTGCTGACGCGCCCCGCCCTTTCGCATCCCATCGTGCCGGCTTCGCTTACGGCAGCAGCATCTGCGCCGCGCCGGTCGCGAACTTCGTGGTTCCGTCCACGTTCTTCTGCTCTTGCGATACTGTCGGCGGATGCCCCAGGTCCTGTTCAATCGACTTTGCTTTGGCGTTCGCCGACTTCGACGATTGGGCATCGGCGAGAGCGGGCATCACGTGGTCGTTCACGTAAGCCTGCTGCTCCTGCACCGCCAGGCTCGACAGGACAGAAGCCGCAAGTTCATCGCTCTTGAGCGTCTTGTTCAGATCCGCACTCGACGGCGTCTGCGGGCCTTTTCCGTCAGTTGCCGAAGCGAGCGTCTCTTCAGGGCCGTTCGCGGCTTTGGTCAGGGTCTTGGCCGATGGCGTTTCACTGGAGGGCAAAGCCGGCGCCTTCAGCGACGAAGTGTTCACGTCAAGCGACTTGTGCGCGCTCTGCCCGGCGATGGAAGCATCGACCTTCGCGTGAACATCGAGGTTCGAGCTCGAAATCGCGGACTTCGGGCTGGTGCCCGGCACTGCCGGAGCCGAAAGCGAGGGCGTTGACGGAATCGGTACCGCCATCCCCGGAAGATTGGGATCGAATTGCGGCAACGATGCCCACGCGGAGGAAGCCTTGGCATGCCCGAACGGACTGCGTCCCGAAGTCGCTGACAGTCCGTTGGGTCCGTCCAAGGCTCCGATGGGCAGATGGCCGGCGCTGAGTTGAGAGGCTCCCCCGGCCAGCGCCGGAGCACTCAGGCCCGCGCCCACCGCGCCCAAGGCGCCGCTTACCCCGCCCGACGGCATCGCAATTCCCATTCCTCCAATCGACACGCCTCCGATTCCCGCCGCAAGAGCAGGCGCGGCCAGGGCGAATATCGCTCCAGCCAGCATGGATGCAGCCAGGAACAGTTTGCTATCACGCATAGGATCACCTCGTTGATTTTTTGTTGACCGCGAGTCGTTGCGCCGCGTCGTTGCAAGAATTTTCTTCCCCTGCAACACGGCGCCTCAAGCAAAAGATGCCGTCCGCGCCTCGTGTAAATTTTCGTCCTCCGGCGTCACCTGACGAGATCGAGCGGTGCTCGATGGCCTCGCAGGTTTAGCCGCGCCCTGAATCGCAAATTCGCGCCGAATGGGCCTGCTGCGGGACCGGACACCGTCCTATTGCGGGAAAATTTCGTTGAAAGACCTATCGGTATGTTCCATACTTTTCGGTATGAAGCGTGCGACGAAGCGGCGGCGGCTTTCACCGGTTCGCGATCGCCGGGCTCAGCGAACTCGTTCCGAAATCGTTCGCGCCGGCCTCAAGGTCTTCGCCGCCAAGGGGTTCAGCGCCGCGACGATGGATGACATCGCGCTGGAGCTCGATGCGACCAAGGGCCTGCTCTACTACCACTTCAAGACCAAGGAAGAGCTTCTGGGCGCAATCCTGCGCGATAGTCCCATCGTCGCGGCCCTCGAAGGCGGCCTTCAGGCGACCCTCGATATGCCGTTCGCCGATGCGATGCGCGCGGCGATTCACGGTTCGCTCGCCCTGCTCGAAGCCAATCGCGACTTCGTGCGGTTCCTGCACGTGCAGGCGCTGCTCTCGGGCAAAGAGGCGGAAATTGTTTACAACGAAGTCATCGATCGCCTGTGCGCGCGCGTCGAACAGGGTATCGATCGCCACAAGGCGAGCGGCGCGGTTCGTCCCGAGATCAACTCGCACCATTGGGCGCGGATGCTGGTAAGCCTGGTCACTTCTTATTTTCTCGAGCTGCAGGTCTTCGAGCTTACGCGCAAGCCCGACCCCGAATATCTCGACCATCTGGTGAACACCGTCGTCGGATCAATCGCAACCAACGCGGCCTCGCCGGCCGCTTCAAAGACAAGATGACCATGAGTCGCGAGGAAGTAAGCTCCACCCACCTTCAGCGCATCGTCGATTCCGCGCGCCGCAAGTCCTTCGACCCCTGCGTCCACATCGACTGGAACGTCCCTTTCGATTGCTCGCGCTTCTACCTCCCCGAAGACCTCGTGTCGTTGTACGGCACTGCGCTATGGGAGCGGATGACGCGCGAGGATCGCGTGCGCCTGTCTCTCCATGAAGCGGCCAGCACGCTCGCTGCCGGTATCTGGTTTGAAAACCTGCTCTGCTTCAAGCTGGCCGATTACCTGTCGGATGTCAGTCCGCACGATATCCATTTCTATTGGATGCAGACCGAGGTCGCCGACGAATGCCGTCATTCGATGATGTTCGCGGAGGTGATCCGGCGCGCGGGCGTCCCCTGGTACAAGCCGCGATTCGGCGACTTGATGGCGTTTTTCACCAAATACCTGACGCCGAAAGTCTCGATGGTGCTCGGGACCCTGATCGTCGAAGCCGTCACCGACTACCTGAACCGGCGGATTCTCCAGGATCCACGATGCCATCCCGCGATGCGCGAACTCTCCCGAATCCATATCATCGAGGAAGCGCGCCATCTCTCCTATGCGCGCGAATGGCTCAAAGCCAACTGGCCCAGCCTCGGCCCGCTGCGGCGGGAATTGACGCGAATCGACGCCCTGGTCTCGACCATTATCGCCGCTTCGATCCTGGTTCACCCTGAGGTTTACAAAAACTGCAGCCTTCCATCGGATGCGCGCGAGATTGCTCGCGCCAACCCTCACACCAGGCAAACCACGATGGAAGCCGCCGCTGAACTGACCCGCTTCCTCAGAGAGCTCGGCGTAATCAACGATCGGTTCGCGCCCGGCTGGCGCGCCGCCGGACTCATCGCCTGAAATGAATTGCTCGCACGTCCTGTTCGTGGAGGACTAGCGATGGAACCAAGCCCCACTTTCGATCTTGGCAGATTCAACCCGGCAAGCCCGGAACTCAGGGCGAACCCCTACCCCATCTATCACCTGCTGCGCCAGGCGATGCCGGTGTGTCCTACGCCGGTTGGCGCATGGCTCGTCTCGCGCTATGCGGACGGCGAGTCGATCCTTGCGGACAAGCGCTTCGCCACCATCGATCTGAATCGCCTGGGGCAGGCGGGCCAGCTCCCCGAAACTCCATCGCTGGCGGCCGCGCGCGCCGCAATGGGCCGCACGATGCTCTTCATGGATCCGCCGCGCCACGGGCGCATCCGCAGCCTCGTGAGCAAGGCCTTTTCTCCCCGGATGGTCGAATCGCTGCGTCCGCGCATCCGGCAGATCGCTGAAGACCTGCTGAACACCCTCGAAGAGGAGAACGAGGCCGATCTGATCAGGGATTTCGCCTACCCGCTTCCGGTGATCGTGATCGCCGAGATGCTCGGAGTCCCGCCCGAAGACCGCGCACTGTTTCGCCGATGGACCATCGATCTGGCCCGGCTGATCGATTTCGTTCAGAGCACCGAAGCCGTCGATCGCGCGATGAAGGCGATGGAGGAAACCGCGGAGTACCTGCACACGCTCGCCTGGGAGCGTCGCCAAAATCCACAAGACGACCTGCTGAGCGCCCTCATCGCCGCCGAAGAGCGCGGCGACCGCCTTACAGAGGACGAGATGCTTGCCAATGTCGTGCTCCTCCTCGGCGCCGGTCACGAAACCACCGCCAACCTGATCGGCAACGGGATGCTGGCGCTAATGAAGCATCGCGATCAGATGGAACGCCTGCGCCGTGAGCCGCACCTCTTGCCCGGCGCGATCGAGGAATGCCTGCGTTACGACAGCCCCGTTCAGGCCACCGGCCGCCGCGCGCTGGAGAACGTCGCCATCGCTGGTATCGAGATTCCCCGCGACAGTCACGTCATCATTCTGATCGGCGCCTGCAATCGCGACCCCGACCGATTTCCCGACCCTGACCGCTTCGATATCACCCGCGACCGCAACGAGCATCTCGCCTTCGGCGGAGGAATTCATTACTGCCTCGGCGCCAACCTCGCGCGAGCCGAAGCGCAAATCGCGGTCGATTCGCTGGCGCACCGCTTTCCGAAGCTCGACCTGGCCTGCGACGCGATCGAATACCGCGACATGTTCAATCTGCGCGGCCTCAAAGCCCTGCCGGTCCGGCTCGCCTAGCGCGCCGAAACGCGGAAAGGCCGGATGCTGTACGCATCCGGCCTCTCCGGCTTGATTCGGTTTTGAAAGATCCGCCCGTACTATGCGGCCATCTTCGAGCTTGAACCCTCGCTGACCTCGGCAATCGAACCGCGCTTCGAGAACGCCACCGCAACCCCAAGGAGCACGATAGAGACTACGACTACGAGAATCCGGGTCGCGCTCACTTCGCTCAGCGAAGTCGTGCAGAACGGCGCCGCGAGGATGCCGACGAGGTTCATCACCTTGATCATCGGGTTCAGCGCGGGGCCCGCGGTGTCTTTGAACGGATCGCCGACCGTGTCGCCCACGACGGCGGCCTTGTGAATATCGGTGCCTTTGCCGCCGAGGAATCCGTCCTCGACCTTTTTCTTGGCGTTGTCCCAGTTGGCGCCGGCGTTCGACATGAACACCGCCAGGAGCTGCCCGGTGAGAATCGTGCCGCCGAGAAAACCGCCCAGCGCGCCCGCATCGAGTCCGAACCCGACCAGCAGCGGAGCAAACACGGCCAGAATTCCGGGGCCGAGCAATTCTTTCTGCGCGGTCGAAGTCACGATATCGACGCATCGGCCGTAATCCGGCTTTTCCTTGCCTTCCATGATTCCGGGATGCTCGCGGAGCTGGCGGCGCACCTCGAAAACGACCTGGTATGCCGCGCGGCTCACCGCCTTGATCGCGAACGAGCTGAACAGGAACGGCACCGCGCCGCCAATCATCAGGCCGACGAACACCGTCGGCATATTGATCTGGACGCCCAGCGCTCCGAGGTGCGCCTCATCGATAAACGAGCGGAACAGCGACACCGCCGCGATAACCGCGGTCGCGATCGCAAGTCCCTTGGTCAGCGCCTTGGTCGTGTTACCGATCGCGTCCATCCACGACAGCGTGCGCGACGCCTCTTCCTGATGGACTCCGCCCATCTCGAAGATTCCGTGCGCGTTGTCGGTGATCGGCCCGTAGGTGTCCATCGCCAGGATGAATCCGGTCGTGGTGAGCAGACCGAGTCCGGTCAGCGCGATTCCGTAGAACTGCAGCGCGAGCGACTCGCGGAACAGGAACATCGCGCCCACGATCGCCAGCGCAATCACCACCAGCGCCCACACCGACGACTCGAGCCCTTCGGCGAGACCCGACAGGATCAGCGTTGCGGGGCCGGTGCGCGCGGAAGTCGCGGTTTCGGTGGTCGGACCTTTTTCCGGATGCGAGAAGTAGTTGGTCAGCCACAACGTGACCACGGCGAGCGCGATTCCCAGCGTTGCGCACCATGCAAAGCGCCAATCGATCGCGCCCGTGCGGGGATCGTGCATGTACAATCCGTTGACGACAAAGAAGCCGACGATCGAAGCCGCCGCCGACACCATGTAGCCGTTGTTAATCGGCCGCATCGGATCACGCATCGCCGACCCGGCCGGCACGCGCACCGCCATGATTCCGAGGATCGAGGAGAAAACGCCCACTCCGCGCAGGATCAGCGCGAAGATGATCAGCTTCATCGCGAACATCCCGGAAGCGGCCCCGTATGCCGCCTTGAAGTCGGGCTCGCTGACGGCATACGCCGCCAGAATAATCGCCGCCACCAGCGTGACTTCGTAGGACTCGAACACGTCCGCCGCCATTCCGGCGCAATCGCCGACGTTGTCGCCGACGTTGTCCGCGATCGTCGCGGCGTTGCGCGGATCATCTTCCGGCAGATCCTTCTCGACCTTGCCGACCAGATCGCCGCCGACGTCAGCGGCCTTCGTGTAAATTCCGCCGCCGATACGCATGAACAACGCCGCGAGCGAGCCGCCGAAGCCGAACCCGACCAGCACCTTCATCGCATCCTGCTGATAGACCAGGAAGATGATCGTGGCGCCGACCAGGCCGAGCCCGACCGTGAACATCCCCGACACGCCGCCGGCCTTGAACGCCAGCTCCATCGCGTCCTTGAACGAAGTCAGCGCGGCATTGGCGCTGCGGACGTTGCCCTTGACGGCCAGCCACATCCCGACGAATCCGGCACCGTACGATGCGGACACGCCCATCAGAAAGGCCACCGCGATACCGAGCGACAGCCACAGATCGTGATAGACGCCGCGGTACATCAGGAACAGCGCGATAAAGATGGCGATGACAAAGAAGATCATGGTGCCGACCTGGCGGCGCAGATAAGCCATCGCGCCCTGCTCCACCGCGTCGGCGACATCGGTCATCGATTTCGGGCCCGGGTCGGCCCGCAGGACCGTGCGTACCAGCAACAGTCCGTAACCCAGCCCGATGACCGCCGATATAAGGACAAGCCAGAGGATCATTACCTGCCCGCTGGAAAGCGCCGGCAGTACAATATTGGCTTCGCTCATGTCTAATCAGATCTCCTGAGATGGAC
>JAJPKP010000037.1 GCA_021323675.1 Pseudomonadota bacterium
CTTCCCGCGCACGCTCTCGTCGATGATGAAGTTCTTGCCCGTTATCTCGCTGATGAACTTCGCTAATACCGGAATGTCCACGTTCTGGAAGTTCATCGTGATCTGGTTCGGCGAAACCCGGTTTTCATCCGCCGCGCAATGCGCGGCGTACGCGAGCAGTAACGCGGCAATCACCAGCGCCCGCAACATAGCGCGCAACATCCTTGTCCTCCCGAGAAATGCCGATGCCGGCCCGATTGCTCGGCGACAGGACAAGACGCGGGACGCGGATGAAAGTTGCGGGCAAAGCGGTTAGCGCGATTCAATCCGGCCGGGACGCAACTTTCCACCTCCGGGTGCGTCTAGCCGGATGAAGTCCATGGCTATGCCCAAAGTCGATGCGCAATGCGATCCGATCGCGCTGGTGGTCTCGGCGCGGGGCGGATCGCCGGAGGCGATGGAAGATTTGATCGGCCTCTATCAGGAGCGGGTCGCCGGCTTTATCTACGCGATGGTGGGCAGGACGGATCAATTGCAGGATTTGAGTCAGACCACGTTCGTGAAAATGATATCGGGGATGTCGGCGCTGAAGTCGCCGGAGAGCTTCGAGCCCTGGCTTTTTCGCATCGCGCGCAACGTCTGCACCGACCATCTTCGCCGCGAACGCCTGCGCAGGATGCTGGTGCCGTTCGGCCAGGAGCACGAGCCAATCGAATATCCTCGGGCCGCCGCGGAAGGACGGCTCTGGACCTTCAGGAAAATGCTCAAGGAGTTGCCGCCCCGGCAGCGCGAATTGGTCGTTTTGATGGGAGAGCGGGACTGGAGCTACGAGGAGCTTGCCCGGATCACGGCAAGCACCGTCAGTTCCGTGAAATCGCGGCTGTTCCGGGCGCGAGCATTCCTGCGACGGAGGATGAACGAGTGAGCGACCATTCACGCCATTTTTTGGCGCTTCGAAAGCAGGCCGCCGCGCATCTGCCGCCTGACTTTGCCCGGCGGGTGATGCGCGAAAGCGATCGCCTGCGCCGCCGGCGCGCGGCTCAAACCCGGATCATCGCCATGACCGGAATCCTGTGCGCCGTACTGGCGATCGCGATTCATGCGGCAGGAGTTGCGGCGTTGGACCGGCAGAATCTCGAAATGTGGGCAAAGACTGCGGCGCAGGCCCGGGCGCTGGAGGTATCGCTGTGAAGGAACAAATCAAGGTCGTAGCGGCCACCGTCGTGGTGTTCGTGTCGGGCTTGCTCATCGGAGTATGGACTCAGCGCAGCCGGGCGGTGCCGCCACCGATTCCGCTGATGAGTGAATTCAAAGGCGGCTTCGCCCCGGGCGGGCCGGTGACGGTCGTTGCTCCGCCGCCCGGCGAAGGCGGATTCTTTGTCTCGACACGCCGACCGCTGATTCCACCCACGGTGCCGTACGCGATGAGCCCCGAGGTGGCTCGGCAGGCGATGGCGATCATGATGCCGAAATTTCGGGCCTTCCAGGACAAGGTCGCGTCCATCGAGGATCAATTCCGGGCCTCGTTGCAAAAGATCCTGCGGCCCGATCAGCAGAAAAACCTCGCCAGCCTGTCCGAATCGGCGATGAGTCCCGCGGGTCCGTTTCCGGGATGCATCGAACCGGGCCCGTTCTTCACCACGATGGTCATCTACCGTCCGCTGCTCGAGAGTCTCACCGCGCAATTGGAGCTTGATGCGAATCAGCAGGCGCAGGTGAAGCAACTGCTGATCGAGCGGCGCAACCGCCTGCTCGCCCTGGTCGATGAAACCCCGCCCCCGAGCCTGCTGACGGGCAAGTTCATCTACCGCTCGACCGATCCCGCGTTTGCCCATCCGTAGCGAGTATCCACCGAGAGCGGCTCCGGCGCATCGTACACCGCTTGACTCATAATCTGTAGTGATCGATACAAAATATCTGTAGCGAGTATTACAGAAGTATGCGCACACACCGGCCAAACCTGCGGCTCGTGCAGGGCGAACGATCCCGGCGGGCGATACTTGATGCCGCCGCGCGGCTGATGGCCGCGCGCTCCTACGCCGCCACCAGCATCGCGGCGATTGCCAAAGCCTGCCGTCTGCCCGCAAGTTCCATCTACTGGCACTTCGGCAGCAAGCAGGGCCTGCTCGCCGCGGTTATCGAGGACAGCCTTTTCGAATGGGAGAAGCAGCTCCCGCACAGCGACCGGCTTGTTCCAGGAAAGCGGCCGGACCTGGGCGAGCGACTCAACAACTGCGCGAAAGCCTATCGGAAGAAGCCGCAGTTTCTGCGCTTGATGCTGTTGTTCGGCCTCGAGCGCAAGACCGACCCGGCGGCGCTCAGGATCCTCCGGCGCATCCACGCGAACATCCGCCGGCAGCTCAGCGAGATGCTGCGGGCTGCGCTGGACGAGGAGCTGACCCAGGATCAGGCCGACGACCTGTCCGACTTCATCCTCGCGTTCATGCAGGGGTATTTCTTCTCGTTCCAGGTGGATCCCGAAAGCTGCGACCTGGAAAAATTCTTCGAATACCTCCATCAGGCCATCCTGGCGTTGGCCCGCCGGTTCGGGTCGGCAAATTCAAGCCATAAACAACGCCGCGCGAGTCGCGGCTGAGAAATCACCCATGGGAGAGAAGCGATGACGCCAGAGGGCCGAAAAGAACGAGCACTCGAATTCCTTCGCCTGATGGACTGCAAGGACCCCGACGCGACCCGCGCTCTTGTGACCGACGATTTCGAATACGAGCTGGTCTGGAGCCGGCCCGGCGCCACGCCGATTCGCGGAAGGGAAAACTTCGTGGATGTCGCCGGCGCGTTCTTCGCCCAGATGTTTCCCGGCGGACTGCGCTTTCGGTTTTTGAGCGCGGTCGCCGAGGGCGACCAGGTCGCGGTGCAGGCCGAATCCGAAGCGGTCGCCTTCAACGGCAAGCCGTACCGCAATCGCTATCACTACTATTTTCGCTTTTGCGGCGACAAGATTGCGCTGGGCCGCGAATATTGCGATTCGAACTACGCCGCCAGAGTGCTGCTGTCTTAGCGAGAGATCGCCGATAGCGAATCGATTTGATAACGATCGGCAAGACTGCGAGGAGGCAAAGGCCAATGAAATTCGGATTACTCTACGAAATGGAAACCCCGAGGCCGTGGAACGCGCTGAGCGAGTATAACGTGTACTGGGAGGCGCTCGCGCAGATCGAGCTGGCGGACCGGGTCGGCTTCGATTACGTGTGGGAAGTCGAGCATCATTTCCTCGAGGAATATTCGCATAGCCCGGCGCCCGAGGTCTTTTTCGGATCGGTGGCGCAGCGTACCCGCAACATCCGTATCGCCCACGGCGTGCGGCTCTTGCCTTTCAATTTCAACAATCCGATCAAGGTGGCCGAGCAGGCCGCCGTCCTGGACATCATGAGCAACGGCCGCGTCGATATCGGCACCGGCCGCTCGACCACCTCGCAGGAACTCGACGGCTTCAGCGTCGACTACGAGCGCACCCGCGCTGAGGTGCGCGAGGCCCTCGACGTGATCGTCAAAGCCTGGACTGACGACATCCTGGAGTACAACGGCAAGCTTATCCAGGTGCCGCCGCGGCGCGTGGTGCCCAAACCGATCCAGAAGCCGCATCCTCCGATGTGGATGGCGTGCGTGGCGCCGGACAGCTACCAGATGGCGGGCGACCGCGGGCTTGGGGTGCTGAGTTTCAGCCTGAATTTCGACTTCGTCGCGATGACGATCGAGAACTATCGCAAGGCGTTCGCCAACCGCAAAGACCAGGTTCCGAAGGTTCCCAATGAGGCGTTCGGCGCGCTGCTGATTTGCCATGTCGCCGAAAATCGGGCGGATGAGGCAATCGGACTGGAAGGCGCGCGATGGTTCATGCACAACGTCGCCAAACTCTTCCAGCCGCTCATGACCAAGAACCAGCTCTACTCGTATGAGTACCTGCGCAACCTGATGGCGGTCGATCTCGACCCCAGGGACATCCCCGACGCGCAACTGAAGCAGCATCCGATGGTCGTGGTGGGCAATCCTGACGAAGTGATCCAAAAGCTCGAAGCTTTCCAGAAGGCTGGCGTCGATCAGGCGATCTGTTTCAAGCAGGCCGGCCGCATCCCGCATCAGAAGATCATGAATTCGATCAAGCTGATGGCGAAGCACGTGCTGCCGCACTTCAATCCGCACCGGCGCGTCGCGATCGACGAGCAGCCGCACGCCTGAGCGGACCGCAAGGCGCCAGGAAACCCGCGGCCCCGGGTTTCCTGGCGCCTTTGCGCTTCGATGGTTTATTTTTCCGCTTCGATGTAGAGACAGGGATTGGCGCGCGGACAACATGAAACACGAATACTGGGAAATAGTGCAGGCGATGGCGGCCTCGGACCTGGCGGATCTGATGCGCCGCTTCGAGGACCTGGGTTTGTATGGCGTATGGTCGCCGCAACTCCATTCGCCGCCGTTCCCGACGCTGGCCGCCGCCGCGATGGCGACGAAGCGGCTCAAGCTCGGCACCGGGGTCGCGCTGGCGTTCACGCGCAGCCCGATGGAAACTGCCCTCAACGCGCTCGACATCGATCGCTTGAGCGGCGGCAGGATGGTGCTCGGGCTCGGCACCAGCGTGCGCGACTGGAACGAGCGCGTCCACGGCGTGGCGTACGGAAAACCGGTCGCTCACCTGCGGGAGGTAGTCGCCACCGTCCGGGCCATCATCGAAAAAGGAAGCACCGGAGAACTGGGGCGGATCGACGGCACCTATCACAAGCTCGACCTGCGCGGCTTCAGCATCGGCAGAAAGCCCGTGCGTCCTTCAGTTCCGATTTACGTTCCCGCGCTTTTCGAAGGCACGGTCGCGATGGCGGCCGAAGCCGCCGACGGACTGCTGGGGCATCCGGTCTGGTCGCTCAGATGGATTCGCGAGCAGTCGGCAAGCCTCGACGCAAGGCTGGCATCGCGCGGCCGCAAGCGCGGCGACTTTCACGTCAACCTGTGGAACTACGCGGCGATCGGCAAGGATCGCAAGCAGGCGATAGACGACATGCGCGGCACCGTCGCCTTTTACTCAAGCATCGGGCAATACCGGAATTTCTACATCGCGCACGGATTCGGCGCGCAGGCCGATGCCGTCATCGAGGCTGCCGCCCGCAAGGACACGGCCGCGATGCTGAAGGCGGTGCCGGACGAGATGGTCACGACTTTTGCGATAGCCGGCACGCCGGACGATGCCCGCGAACGTATCGCGCAGATGTGGGAACATGCGGACTCGATGACGATCTCGCCGCCGCAATATTTCGTCCCGCCTGCCCGGCTTGCCGAATACAGAAACGCGATCGTAGAGACTCTGTACAAGCGCTGACGCGCCGAGAGCGAAGCGCGCGTGGAGTTGCCGCTATCACGCGAGGAGCACAAATGAAATTCGGATACATGCTCGATTTCCGCAATCCTCCCGGTTCCGGCATCGGCGCGGCGGAGTTTCACAGCGCGATGCTGCAGCAGGCGGAATATGCCGATCGCGCCGGCCTGGATTCCGTGTGGCTGACAGAGCATCACTTCGTCGAGGATGGCTATCTTGCCGCGGTGATGCCGGCGCTGGCCGCAATCGCGGCGCGCACCCGGCGCGTGTCGATCGGGACTTATGTGCTCCTTGCGCCGTTTTATCATCCGCTGCGCCTCGCGGAAGACGCCGCGTTCATCGATGTGATTTCCAACGGACGCTTAAGGCTCGGAATCGGCCTCGGCTATCGGGCGGAGGAGTTCGACGGCTTTCAGATTCCGATTAAGGAGCGCCTCGGCCGCACGCTCGAGACGATTGAGATTCTCAAGTGCGCATGGACCGGCGAGCCGTTCAGCTTCGAGGGAAAGTTTTTTCGCTTCCGCGATGCGCAGATTCTGCCGCGCCCCGTAAGCCGGCCGCATCCTGAACTGCTGTGGGGCGGCATGAACGCGCAGGCGATTCGGCGCGGCGCCCGGCTCGGCCTGTCGTTCGCGTGCAATCTGGGCCGCCGCGAGGTCGAGACGTATCGCAGCGCGCTGATCGAATTCGGGCGAGACCCCGCCAATTTCAGCATCGTCAACAATCGCGTCGTTTACGTTGCCGACAGCGAAGAACTGGCCTGGAAGGACATCGAGCAGGCCGCGCTTTATCAAGCCGCGCTCTATGGAAAATGGCTTTCCGCCGCATCCGGCGGCGAAAGCCCGATTCGTCCCGATGCCGACCGAATCAGGCGCAACGCCGTGCTGGGCAGCCCTCGCCAGGTCGCGGATCGTCTCAAGCAGATCATCGGCGCAACCCCGATGACGGAGCTGATTCTCGCGACCCAGTTGCCGGGACTCGCGCCGGGCAAGGCAATGCGATCGCTGGAGCGGTTTGCCACCGAGGTGCTCCCGATCCTGCGCGCAGCCTAGCCCTGTCATCTGGACAGCCTTTTTGGGAGCGCCGCGCAAGCAAGGCAGCGCTCGGCAGTGCCGCAAGGCGCTTTACTTGTGATAAAAGAGAACTTGAAAATTTCCACCCGGACTGTGCAGGAAAATGAGTCTGCCGAATCTTTCACGGTTGCGACACGATCTGCGCGAGCAGGGCGCCATCCACGTGCCGAAGGCGCTGGATGCGAATTCGATGCGCCTGGCGCGCGATGCTTACCAGTGGAGCTTGTGCCATCCGAGCCCCAATTGCGCGCATTTTCAGGGTACGCCCGAAGCGCCGTCCAAGTTTTATCAGGACTTGCTGAATCCGAACGCGCTGCCCGCGTATCGGCGGCTGCTCGAAGAATCGTTCGCGGCCGACGTCGTCGCCGAGCTGTGGGATTCGCCCGATGTATGGTTCATGTATGAGCAGGTGTTCCTGAAAGAGGGGGGAGAAAGCCGGCGCACCCCCTGGCATCAGGATTCTTCGTATCTGCCGATCACCGGCGAGAAGGTCGCCGTGATGTGGATCACGTTTGAGCCGGTGCGCAAGGAAGACTCGCTCGAATTCGTCCGCGGATCGCATCGCGGAATCCTCTACGACGGATCCCGATTCGATCCGAATGACGACACCGCGCCGATCTACGGAACTTTGCCGCGCCTTCCCGATATCGAGGCCGACCGCTCGCGATGGGATATCGTGTCGTGGGCGGTGGAGCCTGGCGACGTGCTCATTTTTCATCCCGCGATGCTTCATGGCGGAGCACCGGCCCATCAGGGAAACCGGCGCAGCACGCTGTCGCTCAGGTTCTTTGGCGAAGACGCGGTGTATCGCGCGTTGCCGGGGACGGCGCGAGTCGGAGACAGCGACAACCCGGACCGCCCAGGGTCGCCATTCCAGGACATACAGCGCAAACTGAAAGACGGCGACCCATTCCGCCATCCGGGCTTCCCCAAAATCCGCCCGCGCGCCCAGGCTTCCGCATGACGCAACCGAAAATTGATCTGTTGAGCGTGGCGTCGTTTGCGCATGGGCAGCCGCACGATCAGTTCCGATGGCTGCGCGCGAATGAACCGGTTTATTGGCACGAGGAGCCGAACGGGCTGGGCTTCTGGGTGGTGACGCGCTACGATGATGTTTGCACGGTGAGCCGCGACCCGAAGACCTATTCGTCATATGCGGGCGGAATTGCGATCGAGGACATGAACGCCGAAGGCCTGGCCGCATCGCGCAACATGATGCTGTTCATGGACCCTCCGCAGCACACGCGCTATCGCGCGCTCGTAAGCCAGCAATTCATCCCGCGCAGCGCCAAGGCGATGAAACCGCGCATCGAAGAGCTTGCCCGCCAGATCATCGATCGGATCATCGATCGCGGTGAATGCGATCTGGTAAGCCAGATTGCCGGCGAGCTGCCGTCCTACGTCATCGCGCATCTGATGGGCATTCCGCTGGAAGATGGGCGGAGGCTCTACGAATGGACCGAGAAGATGCATTCCTCCAGCGAGGCGGTGCCCGAGCTCGAGAAGCGCGCCGCATCGATGGAGATGCTCAATTACGCGCTCGCCGTCGCCGAGGACAAACGCCGGCATCCGGGAGACGACCTCGCGACGCGGCTGCTGAACTCGGAGATTGACGGCGATCGCCTCACGCCCGCTGAATACACGTTTTTCTTTCTGCTCCTGATCAACGCGGGCGGAGACACGACGCGTAATCTGCTCGCGGGCGGGATGCTCGCGCTGTTCGAGAATCCCGATGAGCGCCGCAGGCTGCAGAGCGATCTGGATCGGATGCTGCCATCGGCGGTCGAGGAAATGCTGCGGTACTGCAGCCCCGTGATTTACATGCGGCGCACGGCGGTGCGCGATACGGAGCTGCGGGGCAAAAAGATTCGCGCTGGCGACAAGGTGGTGATCTACTACGGGTCGGCCAATCGCGACGAGGCGATTTTTCCCGACCCCGACCGGTTCGACGTGGGCCGCGCTCCCAACGATCATATCGCATTCGGCGGAGGCGGAACGCATTTCTGTCTTGGTGCGCATATCGCGCGGATCGAGATACAGGTGATGCTGCACGAAATTCTCGTCCGTCTCCCCGACATCGCGCCCGCCGGTCCGGCTGAATGGCTCCCCTCGAATTTCATCTCGGGGCCCCGCCGCCTGCCGGTGCGGTTTGCCCCCGGAACCGCCGCTCATGCCTGAAATCTTCGGGAACCCGGAAGTCGTCATCGTTGGAGGCGGAATCGGGGGGAGTGCGCTCGCGACGGTTCTGGCTCGCGCCGGACTTTCCGTGCTCATACTCGAAAAGTCCGCCGTTCATCTCGACTATGTGCGCGGTGAATGGATTGCTCCTTGGGGGCTCGCGGAGGTTCAGCGCCTGGGGCTGTACGACGCGATGATTGCGGCCGGGGGCCATCATCTCGGCGAGCACATCGCCTTCGGCGACGATGTCGACGAAACGACCGCGCGCGCTGAGGCGCTCAAGTTCTCCGTGCTCGAAGCGGCCGGGTTCAAGCCGCCGCTCTGCATGCGCCATCCCGACATGTGCGATCTTCTGAACGCAACCGCGACCGGAAGCGGAGCGAAGCTGCTGCGCGAGGTCGGCGACGTGCGCGTGGTTCCGGGTGAACCTCCTGAAGTGCATTTCAAATATGAAGGCGGCGCATACGCGCTGAGGCCGCGTCTCGTCGTCGGCGCCGACGGCCGCAATTCGATCGTGCGCGGCCAGTGTGGAATAGAGCTGCATCGCGATCCCACGCATCACCTGATGGCTGGGATGCTGGTGGACGGGATCGCGGGATGGCCCGCGTCGCTTCAGGTCTTCGGCACCGAAGACGACATCAATTTTCTTGTCTTTCCGCAGTCGGCAACCCGCGCGCGCCTTTACATCTGCTATGGCGTCGATCAAAAGCGGCGGTTCGCGGGTCCCGACAATCAGGCGAGGTTTCTCGATGCGTTTCGCCTGCGAACGGTTCCAGACAGCGCCATTTTGGCCGGCGGAACTCCCGCGGGCCCGTGTAACTCGTATGGCAACGAGGACACCTGGACTGACTCGCCCGTCGCGCCCGGCGTCGTGCTTATCGGCGATGCAGCCGGCCACAACGACCCGATTATCGGGCAGGGGCTGTCGATCACATTTCGTGATGTGCGGATCGTGCGCGACCTGATTGCGGAAAACCGGGAGTGGAAAGCGGAGACGTTCCAGCGCTATGGCGAAGAAAGGCGCGAGCGGATGCGCCGGCTTCGCCTGACCGCTTCCGCATATTCAATAATCTACGCTGAGTTTGGGACGCGGGCGCGCGAACGCCGGCTACAGTTCCGCGCGCAACGCGCCAGCGGCAACCTCGTCGATACCGCTCCAGTGGCGTTCTTCGGCCCCGAGGTTCTTCCGGCGGAAGCATTCAAGGCCGAAGTCCTCGATCGCTTGCGCGGTCTCTGACGTGTTGGCCAGTCGTCTCCAGGACGACCGAGGATCAGCGAGTCTGCTGAGAGAGCGCTGAGTTCAGCGCGAGCCGCATTGTCTCGGCTGCTTCGGCGGCGGCTTCGGGCGGTTTCTTGCCGGAGGCTTTCAAATACGCGTACATGATACTGCGGCTCGCGTTGACGATGAAACCTGACGCATCGGTACGAGCCGCCGCGATCGCATCAGCGGCAGTTCCGCCCTGTGTGCCGTAGCCTGGAACCAGGATTGTCGCCAGCGGCATTATCGCGCGCGCCCGGCTCAACTGCTCGGGATACGTCGCGCCGACCACCGCGCCGACCGGGCTCAGGCCGGACTCGCCGACGAAGTCGCTGCCCCATCCGGCGACTCGCTCTGCGATCTTCTCCCAGAGGGGACGGTCGGGCGACGGAAGGTCCTGGAATTCGCCCGATGCCGGATTCGAGGTTTTGACGAGAACGAAAACTCCGCGCCCTCTGCGAACCTTCGCGATAAATGGCATGGTCGCGTCGGCGCCCTGGTAAGGATTTACCGTGACCGCATCGCACGCGAAGTCGCCGTCACCGAGGAATGCCTCCGCGTAGGCGGCCGATGTGGAGCCGATATCGCCGCGCTTGGCGTCGGCGATCGTGATCAATCCCAGGCGTCGGGCGGTGCGCAGCACTTCCACGAATGCGCGCATCCCGTCGAGTCCGCGCGCTTCGAAGAAAGCAAGCTGCGGCTTGATTGCGGCGATAGATGGAGCGCACGCTTCAACCGTCTCGCAGCAGAATTGTGCGAGGGTAAAACCCCTGGGAACGCCTGGATTCTCCGCGGTGTCGAGCTGCGGATCGACACCCAAAATCGCGACGGATCGTTTCGAGCGCGAGATTTCGGCAAGCCGGTCGGCAAAGTTCATCGCACCCCATGATCGCACATCCCGCCCGAAGAGGCATCAGGGCGTTGCCTTTGGCGCCCCTGCTCGCGCATCCTTGAAGATCGCCAGGCCCCAGTCCGCCTGATCCGGGAGAGACTCGCGATGAGCCGAATAACGATCGTTACGAAGCTGAGATTTTTGGCCGCGATCGCGCCGGTGGTGCTGCTGATCGCATCGATGATTCTCGCCAGCGGTTTTTATCTGTTTGGCGCGATGCCGGGATTGCTGCAGGAAAACCAGTTTGGCGCGATGCGCGCGTCGGACGGGATGGAAGCGGCGATTTACAAAATGGACTGGGGGCGTACCCAGCCCGACGGGATGGAGATAATAAAGGGGCAGGAGCGGCGCTTTGCAAGCTGGGTCGATTCCGCGCGTTCTCACGCGACCACACGCGATCAGCTCGACAAGATCGAGCAGATTGCGGAGACCGCCAATCCCATCTTCGATGCGCTCCGGAAAGGAAGCGCGGGCGACGACAGCATCGAGCCCCGGCTGCGCGAGCTTCAGAACCTGGTCACAGATCTGAGCGCGGCGAATGAGTCCGCGCTGTCGCAGGTGGTAACGCGCGCGCAGTCGCGCGCGCGAATCTTCATCGCGATAGCGCTGATTACGGGAATCGTCGTGCCCTGGGGCGCTTTTATTTTTCTCTTTCAGCAGGCCGGCCTCATAAACAGAAATCTGCGCGAGGCGCGCCGCGCCGTCGAGGAGATGTCGGAGGCTCCTTCGCGATCCGCTCAGAGCCTGAAAACGATCGACGAGAAGCTTGCGGAGCTGGGATTTCCAAAACCCAATCCGATGCTGGCGGAATAGCCGGGAGCGACCGATTCGGCATCAACCCGGTGTCGGGCAGTTCGGTCCGATGTATTTCCACAGGGTGCGGTGGGGCCCGTCGATGCGGAAGATCTTGCCGAACATACTGCGTCCGTCGGGTGACACGTGCAGGTCGGCGGTCACTGGATGACGCCGGGCGGCAAAATCGATCTCGACGTGGTTGCCGGTTATCGACCCTCGGCCTTGTGACATAACCTCGCCGGTGGCGGGGTCGTAGTTGGTTACATCGAATGTGCCGCCAGTCTGATTGATTAGATGGCATGCGCCGATTCCCATGTCCCGCCACGCGCCTGTTAGGCTCGGAGGCTGAGCAGGTTCCGCCATCGCGAGGGTGCTGGATGCGGCCGAAGGCTGTTCGCCCGGAGTCGGCATCGCCGAGGCCGGCGGCGCGTTCGCCGCGGACGAGTTCGTCACATTCGAGGCGGCCGGTTGCGCTGCCGCTGGAGTGGTCGCGGCGTGCGGTTCGGTCGATGCCGCGATGCTCGCGGCCGTCGCGGTTTTGGGCTTGTGAGTGCGATGCGGATGTGAAGCCTCGGCTACCTGTGCGGGCGAAGGCTTCGCCGATGCAGCCATCGATGGCGCTGATGCCGCGGGCGGGCTCGCGGCGGGAGAGAGTTGCGCGGCGGGAGTGACAACTGCCTGTGAAGCCTTGGGCGTATCGTGGCCGCCGATAAGACCGAACTGGGCGAGTATTCCCACGACCGCAGCCACCACGGTCGCGACGGCGGCGAGCCCGCTCAGGAAGGCGGTCGCGCGCCCGCCGCCTGAGGAATTGGCGCTGCCGTCGGCCATGGAGACTTCATTTGCCAGACATCGGTTTAAGGTTCAACGGCTCGCGGCGTCGCGAACGTTGTGAAATCTTGCCGGGCACAAGAGGGCGGACGCAGGTGCTACGATTTGGGCTTACGCGTCACGCGCGAACTATCTTTAGGAGCTTCGGGCAGGACGATCGCGTAACTCTGCCAGAAGTACCACACCGCGGCCGAACGATAGGGACGCCATTTCTCAGCCAGCTTTTCGATTTGCCTGGGCTTGGGCGGCTTGCGCATCCGGTAGGCGCGCTTGACCGCGTTGCGGAAGCCGAGGTCTCCGACCGGCAGAACATCCGGCCGTCCCAGGTTGAACATCAGGAACATCTCCGCGGTCCATCGGCCGATTCCCTTTACGCGAGTAAGGTCGGCGATGATCTCCTCGTCGGCCATCTTTGGAAAGCGATGAAAGTTGAGCAATCCGTCTTCGATGTGCCGGGCCAGGTCCTTGATGTAGAGCGCCTTTTTGGCTGAGAGTCCCGCCTTGCGCAGAAGCTCGTCCGGTGTTTCGAGAACCTGCCTGGGCGTGGGGAACGGCTTGCCCGGATAAAGCGCGACCACACGGTTGTAGATTGCGCGGGCCGCGCTTCCCGCCAGTTGCTGGAAGATGATCGCGCGGGCGAGGGCGGCAAATCGCTCCGGACGATTCGCTATCCGGCACGGTCCCACTTCGGCAATAATCCGGGCCAGAACCGGATCGGCGGCGGACAGATGCTTTCGTGCGGCGCGCGAGTATGGTGCGATAGTGGTCGCCATCGAGTGCGCCGCCGAATCTGCCACGGGCGCGCGGATGGTTCAATCGCCTGCGAGAGCCAAAGACGATGTCCACGGAGCCGATCGCGAAAGACGACCGCATCGAGATGCGGGCGGAAAACCTGCGGACCGGGATGCGGCTCGGGCCCATCTTCTACATTGTTGAACCGGAGCAGATAAAGGCATTCGCATCCGCGCTCCGCACCTCGAATCCGCTCTACGAAGGCGAATCCGCGGTTGCGCCGCCCACGATGCGCCTGCTCGACTACGCGCTGCTCATCGCGCATCACTTCAAAGGCGGCAAGGGGGGAGTGCACGCGAAACACCGATGCGAGCTGCTCGAGCCGATGCGCGCGGGGCAGGCAATCCGCGTGGACGGAACCGTCATCGCGACCGAGCGTCGCCGCGGCAAGTTCTACTTCACGCTCGAGTATGAAACCCGCGATGCGACTGACGACAGGCTGCTGATGCGCCAGGCGATAACCGCGGTCCTGCTCAGTCCGGAGGGTGCGCTCGAATGAGCAAGATGAATGAGCCTGCGTTGGGTGAGGAATTGGCCGCCTCGCCGTACCTGCTCGATGAAGCGGCGGCGGAGGCATACCAGCGGGGCATCCAGGAGCCGCGGCGGCTTTGGCGCAAGAACATCCACAGCGACCGCGACGCGGCCGCCAGGGCCGGATTTTCCGCGCCAATCGCGGCGGGCGAGCAGACGATAGCCGTGGCGATGCAACTTATCGTGGACCGGTTCGGCGAACGATTTTTCCGCGGCGGATCCTTCGATGTCGCGCTGATCAAACCGGTTTTCTTCGGCGACACGATCATCGCTCACGCGCGCGCCGCGCGCGCCGGGAATGATCATCTCGAACTGGACGTGTGGGTCGACAATCAGGATGGCGTTCGCGTGCTGGCGGGAACGGCGAGAGTGCGGCGATGAGCGCTGCCGGGGTCTCGAGCGAAACCGAGGGCGTAGCGGCAAAGGTTTCGCCGCCATGGTGGCGGCGCGCGATTCCTTACGCCGGCACGATCGCGATCTTTGCCCTCATTTTCTGGCGGATTCCGCTGGGCAAAGTCGCGGACGCGCTGCGTGACATTCCGCTCGGCGAGTTCGTCGCGATCTTCCTCCCCTATTCGCTGTTCTTCTTTGTGATCGACTCATATTGCCTGACCTGGGTGGTGCGGCACTTCAACGCGCCGATGAGCTGGGGTGACATTCTGCCCATTCGCGCCAGCATGTATCTGCTCGCGATGATCAATACGAATCTGGGGCAGGGCGGCGTCGCCTACTACCTCCATCGAAAGGCGAAGATCGGATTTTTCTCCGCGCTCAGCTCGATCCTGTTCATCGCGCTGCTCGAGGTGTACCAGCTTTTTTTGTTCTCGACCCTGGGAGTGCTGTTCTTCTCGCCGAGCGATCCAGCCCTGGCGCGCATCGTGGGCATCCTCAGGATCGTTTACGTGGCCGCGTGGCTTGCGCTGTTCGGAATTATGGGATTCTTCGCGCTGGCGCGCCGCAACCGCCTGCTTCGGGAATGGGTTGAGAAAGGAAGGGCGGGGCCGCTGCTGGCGACGTTCCTGCAAGCCCGGCCGCTGGATTACCTGGTGGTGTTGGCGATCAAGGCGCCGACGTTTCTAGGATCGGTGGTAGCGCAGTATTTCGCTCTGGGGCTCTATGGGATCAGCGTTCCGTTTCTGAAGCTGATGCTGTTTCTGCCGCTGGTGTTCCTTGCGGCCGCTCTTCCGATCGCGGTCGCGCATCTGGGCACCAGCCAGGCGGCGTGGCTGCTGTTTTTTTCCGGCAACGCGGCGTCCGCGCGGATTCTTGCCTACAGCCTCGCGGCGCATTTCACGTTCATGTTCTGCAACGGCTTGATCGGCCTGTGCTTTCTGCCGCGCGCGACGCGCGAGCTTACCGCCGCGGAGGAAGCGTGAGGATTGGGAAGACGGGCGGGGACTTGTACGAACGCGGCTTGCAAGATAGGGTGCGCGCCGATGCGCAGCTCGTAGCGCGCCGTATTTGAGATGAAACGAATCGTGCGAGTGATTGTGGCCGCCCTCGCGGCGGTCGCGATGGGATCCTGTGCGTATTTTACCCACGGCAAGACCGAAGAGATCTCCGTGAACAGCAATCCTCCCGGCGCGGACGTGACCCTAAGCAACGGGATGACCGGTGTGACCCCGTTCACGATTACGGTCCCGCGCGAGCGCGACCTGGTGTTCCATTTCAGCAAGCCGGGTTATCGATCGACCGATGTATTCGATGACACCCAGGTGGAGAGCCGTTATATAGCGGCCGACTGGGCTTCGATGCTGCTGACGGCGATTCCGGTCGCTTGGATTTCAGATGTTTCCTCGGGCTCGGCGCACACTCATCAGCAGACTGCGATTACCGCCGATCTCGAGCCCGACCCAACCTACAAGCTCGCCCCGCCCGTCAATGCGGGCGCCGCACCGGAGGCGGGCTCATCCGGCGCACAGACCGGAACAAAGTGATGCTTACGGGGATTGCGGCGACACGGCGCGCCATCGTCTTCGCGCGCAGAAGCGGATTTCTGATCGCGGCGGCACTGATGCTCACGCAGTGCATTCCGAGCCGCCGCGTCAATGTTGCGTATCAGGCTCCGCTTCGTGCGGCGAAAGATGTGGACCCGAAGCTGCCGCCCGTGAATATCAACGTTCTGGACAAACGCCCGACTCCCGTAGTTGGCCATCCGATCGGCGCATTCGGCGAGAAAGAGGGAGTGATCATCTCCGAGAGTCGCGCGCCAGCGGCGCTGAAGACCGCGTTCGAGATCGAATTGAGAAGCGAAGGCTTCAGGATAGGTCCGGGAGGAAACAATCTGCTCGTGGCCCTCTCATTTTTCCAGAGCCAGTATCTGCATCCGCTGTTCTGGACCCGGGCGGTTGCGAGCATCGGTATTGAAGTCACCGTCAGGCGCCCCGATCAATCGATCGCCTACAATGAATTCATCGTCGGCCAAAGCGAACAGGATGCCGAGACTCATTTCGAAAGCGGCGAGGAATGGGCGAGCGACGTGCTCAACGCGGCCATGAACGATGCCGTGGACAAGACGATGGCCGACCCCGCATTCCTGGAGTCGCTGAAAACCCGCTAGATCGCGCGAACGGCGCTAATGCGGCGATACCGCGACGCGCTCGAACCGCGTCGGGCGCATCGGGTTGAGCACGTAGTCGTGAACCCACGGCTGCGTGATTGCGTAGGTGACCGGATAATACAGAAACGCCCAGGGTGCGTCCGCAACGACTATCTTTTCCGCCTCGTCAAACAGCCGATAGCGGAGCTTGAAGTCGGTCTCATCGCTTGCGCGGTCGATGAGGCTCTGGAAAGAGGGATCGTAAAAATAGGTGTCGTTGTTGGATCCCCACTGATCGCGCGACAGAAGCACGCTGAGAAAGTTCTGCGGGTCGGGAAAGTCGGCCTCCCATCCCGACAGAAACGCCTGCACGGTGCGAGGTTGACGAATGGCCTCCAGGAACGGCCCCCACGCCACCGGCTTTATTTCGACGCGCAGGCCAATAAGGGCAAGGTCCTGCTGAATCGACTGCCCCAGCATCAGCATCGTCGTATCCGCGCGCATCCAGAGGTCAAACCGGAAGCCCGATGCCAGCCGCGCGTCCTCCAGCAGTTCGCGAGCGTGCTTCGGGTCGTAGGAATATCCCTTCAACTCCGGGTCGAAGCCCGGAAGGTTCGGCGGCAGCACGCCCGTCGCGGCTACGCCGCGGCCGTTCAGCAATGCGACCAGCTTGGCGCGGTTGATTCCGTAATTGATCGCGCGGCGCACGCGCACATCGGTGAACGGCCACATCTGGCAGTTCATCCCGAGATACTCGGTCGTTACCGTGGTCTTCTTTTGAGTCAAGGCGCGCAGCCGCGGCGTCTTCATCACAAACGGGAATTCCGCCGGAGGAATCGATGAGACAACGTCGAGGTCGCCGGCTTCGTAGCGGAGCCACTGGAGCTCAGGAGTCACGCCGAGTGAATCGACGATCGCATCAAGCCGGGGCAACCCCTTCTGGAAATAATACGGGTTTCGCACCAGGACCAGGCGCTGCCCGCCAAGCCATTCCTTAAGCATGAAAGCGCCGCTGCCCATCGCATGGCGGGAAAAATCGTCTTCCCACGGCTCGGCGGCTTCGCGGGGAACCGCCGACGCGAACGGCATCGCCAGCTTGTGGATGAAAATCGGATCGGGGGAATCGAGATGGAAAATTATCGTCCATGGGTCTGGCGTTTCGATTCCGCGCAGGTGGGCCGCGCGATGGGCCGCAAAATCGCCGCTGCCCGCGATGTTACGGTAGTACTCCATGCCCCGCGAGTGGGTCGCGGGATCGAGCACGCGCTCGATTCCGTAGCGCACGTCGTCGCTGGTAACCGGGCGCCCGTTGGAAAACCTCGCGTCGTGCCGCAGGTGAAAAACGAATGTTCGCGCATCAGGCGAAGACTCCCATCGCACCGCCAAATCGGGCTCCAATTCGATGTTGTCGTCGCCGTAGCGGACCAGGGTGTCGAAGATCGCCTGCTCGAAGGTCCACGATTCGGTGTCGTAACCTGCCGCGGGGTCCAGCGTCGGCACGTCATCCACGTCGGCGATATGCAGGACAGAGGAACCGGGTGGGAGGTTTACGTGGTCGCTCCCATCGCCGCATCCGGCGGCAAAGAACAACCCGAACGCCGCGATTAGGGTGGCGGCAAGGCAGTTGGCCCTGAATGGCCGCATCATCGTGACCGCGCCCGCAGCACTCCGTAGCCGAGCAGATTGAAGGCGAGCACGGCGTAAAAGATCGCCAGGCCGGGAAAGATGGCCAACCAGGGCGCGGTGCGAAAATAGATCGTCGCTTCCTCGATCATCCTGCCCCAGGTCGGAGTCGGGGGCGGAACTCCGAGGCCCAGAAAGCTCAGGGCGGCGTCCAGGAGGAGAGTGCTCGAGGTTCCAAGCGCCGCCATCACGATAATAATCGGCAAAACGTTCGGCAGCACGTGGCGCGTGATGAGGCGCGCGGGAGGAGCCCCGAGCGCCCGCGCAGCCAGCACGAAATCCCGCTTCGACATCGAGAGCGTCTCCGCACGCACCACGCGCGCGACCTGCGTCCACGACACCAGCCCGATTACCAGCAGAATCGAAAACAGGCTGGGCCGCAGGATCGCGACAAACGCCATTGCCAGAAGCAGCGCAGGCAGGGTGAGCATCACATCGGTGAATCGCATCAAAAGGAAATCGACCGATCCGCCGAAGAATCCCGAGAGCAGGCCGATCAGCACGCCGATAACGATCGTCTCCGCCATCGCCGCGACCCCGACCGTCAGCGAAATTCTGGCTCCATAAATGATCCGCGAAAGAACATCGCGGCCAAGCTGATCGGTGCCCATCGGAAAGGCGAGCGAGGGCGCGCCCGGATCTCCATAAGTCGCGGCTACCGCGCGGGTCGGATCGTGCGGTGCGAGCGCCGGCGCAAAGACCGCCACGATCACGAGGCTCAGCACCATCGCCGCGCCTGCAATCTCGAGCTTGCCAAAGCCGCGACCGTTCATACCGTCTCCGACAACCGGATACGCGGGTCGAGCCACGCGTACAGAAGGTCAACCACAAGATTGGCCACGACGATCAGAAAAGCCGAGAAGAGAACGGTTCCCATCACGAGCGGAATGTCGAGATTGAAGATCGCTTCGAATGCGAGCCGGCCGATGCCGGGCCAGTTGAACACCGTTTCTGTCAGCACGACTCCCGAGAGCAGGCCTGCCAGATCAAGCCCTGCCAGCGTGACCAGCGGCAGCATCGCATTCGCCATCGCATGCTTGAGCATCGTGCTCGTTGCGGAGAGACCCTTGCCGCGCGCGGTGCGCACGTAGTCACGGTCCATTTCTTCCGCGAGATTGGTATGCAGAACCCGCGAGTAGTAGCCTGCCGAGCCGAGCGCCAGCGTAAGCGTCGGCAGCACCAGGCTTAAAGGCCCTGAATACCCGCCGAGCGGAAAGGAGCGCAGGTACAGGCCGCCCGCGATGAGCAGCATCGTGCCGAGCCAGAAAACCGGCATCGAAACGAGCGCGAGCGAGAAAATCAGCAGCGCATTGTCGGTGGCTCCGCCGCGATAAGCCGCCGCCACCGCTCCCATCGCGATTCCCAGCACCAGCGATACCGCCATCGCGGACAGCGCGAGCACGGCGGTGGCGGGGAAGCGGCTAGCGATCAGGCGCGTGACGCTTTCGCGGCGAATATAAGAACGCCCAAGATCGCCGTGCACCGCGCGATCGAGATAACGCGCGTATTGCACGTAGAGAGGCTGGTCGAGATCCAGTTGATGGCGGATAGTTGCGAGCGTCTGCGGGTCGGCTTTCGCCCCCGCCATCGTGACCGCCGGATCGGCGGGAATGACGAAAGCGATCAGGAACGTGATAATCGAGGTTCCGAGCAGAACCGCGGCGCCAAAGACGATTCGCCGGACCAGGAATACCAGCATCTTCTACCCGGTGATCGCGTCGCGCGCGATCAATTCGCGGCGCAGCTTTGCCTCGGCGCGATCGCGATGGCGGCGCGAGGCGGAGTCGGCACAGTCTTCGTCGAGATACCGGGCGTCGGGACCGAGGATCTCCCCGATGGCGGCATCGATTTGCGCAAGTATCGCGCCGTCTTTCGCTGAAAGGGAATCTCCGGCCTTCAGAGCGCGCCAGTGCGCCAGGTACGCAGCCAGCGATGAGTATGAAGCGTTCATCCTGCCGTCGCGCCGAGCGGCGAAATTGCAAGCCCGATCACATATCCCGCCGCCGCCGCGCCCATTGCTATCGCAAGAAAGCGAAGCCCGGCCCGCCATCGCGTCTTTTGCGCAAGCCATCCCTCGAAGTAGCCGACTCCGAACAGCGCCAGGGCGGTGGTGAACAGTGCGGCGCAAAGAGCCGGCCTGGTTGCCGCGATCAGCATATAAGGGACAAGCGGAATCAACGCGCCCCCGACGAAGGCGATTCCCATCACCAGACCATCGAGCGCCGCATTTCCCAGCATCCCGCCCGCGAGTCCGAAGACCTTCTCCTCCGCGGTGGCCATCAGCGTTTCTGGCGAGCTGCTCAAAAGCCGCACGACGCGATAGCCGGCTTCGCGCGCGAGGCCTTCTTTTTCCAGTTGTGCGAGCAAAGCTTCCTGCACGATGTAAGGCTGCTGCCGAATTTCCGCGCGCGTACGCGCAAGCTCGCTCCTCAGCACCTCGGTCTCCGCGTGAGTTCCCAAATACGCCCCCGCTCCCATCGATAGTGCGCCGGCGGCGGTCGATGCGAGGGCGGCGAGCAGCACTTGCGAATGATTCGAGACGGCGCCGCTTAGACCGGCGAGGACCCCGGCGGTGGTAAGGACTCCGTCCTGCATGCCGAACACGATTTCGCGAACGCTTGAAAGGCGCTCGAACAGGCGCCGCTTTTCCGATGGATCGGGAAGTGCCAAGGACGCTTAGTACTTTCGGTCGGTGGGGCCGAAGTCGCCGCCGGGCGACCAATCGGCCGGGCAGAGACGGCCACTGCGGTACGCGCGCACGATGCGCAAGGTTTCGCTAACGCTGCGGCCAACGTTGATCGGGCAGGCTTCCGAGAAGATGACGGCGCGCTTCTGATCGATTAGAAACGTCGCGCGCATCGCGACCTGTTCCTTCTCGTCGAATACTCCGTAGGCGCGGGCAAGCTTCCCGCCCTCGTCCGCCAGCAGGGGATAATCGACTCCGCCCAGCTCCGCGGCCCATCGGCGATGGCTGTCTATACTGTCAACGCTCGCTCCGAGCACGGCAGTGGATTCATCGGTGAAGGACTTTAACGCCTTGTTGAAGCCGGTGACTTCCGTCGGGCAGATGAAGGAGAAGTCTCGCGGGTAGAAGAACAGGACCACGAGTTCCGTCTTGATGATGCCGAACGAGACGCGGCTCTCTCTGCCGCCGGTTACGGCGGGGAGATCGATTGGGGGTGCGGAATCTCCGGGTTTCAGCATGATCGAGCGTAATATGAGTTAAGCCGGGCCGCCACCGTCATTCAATCTCGTAGGTCAAATACACGGTTGCTGAAACCGTGACTTGCCCGGCTTCGATCGGAGTCGAGACCGCACCGGCGGAAGCGGCATACGCCTTCTCCGTCCTGTAAAGCGGGACCGGACGGGGGACTCCCTGGGTCGATGCGGTAATGAGTCGTTTCAGTCTGACGTTCAGTGACGATGCCAGCGTTTGAGCCTGTGCTTGCGCATCGCGGGTCGCGTTCGTGAGGGCTTCGGCGCGAGCCTTCGCATCGTTTTTCAACGTAAAGTTCAGGAAATTCACGCGATTCGCGCCTGCGCTGATGGCGGTATCGATAAGGTCGCCAAGGAGATTCAGCGCCGGCGTTTCGACGTTGATCGAGTTTTGCGCGTTGTAGCCGACGATGGTGGGGTTTTCGCGCCCCTGATGCTGCTCATAGTCCGGGCTGAGCGAGTATCCGCCCGTCCATATTTTGCCTTTGTCGCCCAGTTTCGCCTTGAGCGAATCGGTTATTTTCTGGGCAAGTGCGGCGTTGCGGCCGGCCGCATCGGCGGCGGTCTTCGCGTGCGTTTCGACCGCGAAGCTCAGGTCGGCGGTATCGGCATTGGCGGAAGCCTCGCCGTTTCCCGACACGACGATGGTGCGCGGCTCGTCAGCGGCCGCGACTTGTGGCAGGGCGAACGCGAATACAATCAAAGCGATCAACAAGGCATCGAGCGCTGGTCTGGTTCGCATCGGCGTTCCTCCAGGAGGGTACGAGCGGATTGATTCACATCGATAATAGCCGGAGACTTGAACGCCTGACGACAGCGAGAGGATCCCTTTCAGGAAATGGCCGAAAAGCAGGATGATCGCAAAGTAAC
>JAJPKP010000055.1 GCA_021323675.1 Pseudomonadota bacterium
AACGATTGGCGCGATCTGATCAAACCCAAAGCGGTTGAATTCGAAGAAAAGGAACTGACCCCGCAATACGGGAAGTTCTACGCCGAGCCCCTCGAACGCGGCTACGGCATCACCATCGGCAACGCGATGCGGCGGGTGCTGCTGTCGTCGTTGCCCGGCTTCGCTATCACCGCGGTGCGAATCAAGGGCGTCTTGCACGAATTCTCCACCCTTCCCGGCATCAAGGAAGACGTCACCGACATCATCCTGAATCTCAAAGAGGTCCGCGTTCGGCTTCACGAGGGCGAGCAGATCACGGCCGCGCTCAAGGTGAAAGGCGAAGCCACCGTAACCGCGCGCGATATCACTGGCGGCGCGAACCTCGAGATTCTTACCCCCGACCAGCATATCGCAACCCTCGACAAGGGCGCCGAACTCGACATGGAACTCGTCATCAAGCGCGGCCGCGGCTACGTTGCCGCGGAGCGCGGCGAAGACGAGGAGCCGATCGGAACGATCCGGCTGGATGCGATCTACTCGCCGATCAAGAAGGTCAACTTCACCGTTACGAATGCCCGTGTGGGCCAGCGCACGGACTATGACCGTCTGGCGCTGGAAATCTGGACGGACGGATCGATTGCCCCGAGCGACGCGCTCACGTACGCCGCGCGCGTGATCCGCGACCAGATGTCCATCTTCGCGGGCGTTGAAGAGGAAGTCGAAGTTCCGCAGGTGGTCGAGGGGCCCGAAGCCCGTCCGACCCTCAACGAGCTTCTGTATCGTCCGGTCGAAGGGCTGCCCATTTCCGTTCGCGCCTTCAACGGCCTGCAGAACGCGGACATCAAGTATATCGGCGAGCTTGTCCAGCGCACCGAACAGGACATGCTCAAGATCAAGAATTTCGGCCGCAAGTCGCTGAACGAGATCAAGGAGGTTCTGACCGACATGAACCTCGGACTCGGAATGCGGCTGGAAAACCTGCCCCCGCGCAGCGAGCTGGACCGGATGTGGGAGGAGCAGGAGCGCCGCGAATCGGCGTAAGTCGAAGGCTCACTTGCGCATAGATGGAATAGAGCGATGCGTCATCTGAATGAGGGTCGAAAGTTAAACCGCACTTCCGCGCATCGGAAGGCGTTGTTCAAGAATCTGGTGCTGGCGCTGATTCGGCATGGACGAATCCGCACCACCGACGCGAAGGCCAAGGAATTGCGCCGCGTCGCGGACCGGATGGTAACGCTGGGCAAGAAGAACGATCTCGCCGCGCGCCGGCGCGCATACGCGTTCGTCGGATCGCACGAGGCGGTGCAGAAGCTCTTCAACGAAATCGCCCCCCGCTTCAAGGAGCGCAACGGCGGCTATACCCGCGTCGTCAAGTACGGCTTCCGCCGTGGCGATGCCGCCCCGTTGTCTATAATCGAGTTCACGGGCGCGGAAGAGGAAACCAAAGCGAAGAAGCCCCGCAAGCGCTCCGCGAAAAAGACTGAGCAGCAGGGCGAGCGCCAGCAGCGCGCAGCCGCGGGCTGAACCGATTATTTTCGCAAACTCGGAAGGGCCGGCCCAATCAGCCGGCCTTTCTTTTTTGGATGCCTCGCGGGAGCAATCAAGCCGGCCGCGCTCGCTACGGTAGCTGAAGGAATATGCTGAGCGCGGCCAAAGATTCGGGCTCGGTCAACGATGGTGCGTGGCCAATGCCTGGCACTTCGGCCACGGTGACATCCGTGTGAGTCGTGCGCATCTGCCTTGCCGTCAGCGGAGACAGGATGTCGCTGTCGGCGCCGCGGATTACGAGAATCGGGCAGCTTATCCGCGCGAACGGCACCCACAGGTCAAACCGCTGCTGGGCGGTGCCGCCGCGGATCGGCCTGCGGATTGCCGGGTCCATCTTCCACGTCAACCCGCCGTCCGCAACCGGCTTGACGGACCATTTGGCCCACTCGCGCAGCGCATCCTCGGGCACCTTGGCCATCGAAGGATAGTTCCGTCGATAATAGGCGGCGACCTCGGCAAGGTCGGCGAACTTTTCCGGCGTTTCGCTCACGTAGGACGCGATTCGAGCGCCTCCGGCCGGGTCGATTTCAGGACCGATATCGTTGAGCACGAGCCGCTCGACCCGTTCGGGCCATCCCCCGGCGAACATCATCGATATTATTCCGCCCATCGAGGTTCCGATGAGCGTCGCTTTCGCGATGCCGAGCGCGTCGAGCATCGCGGTCAGATCGGTCGCGTAGTTCTGCGGCAGGTATTCGGTGGGAGGTCCCCATGCGCTGTCGCCGCGTCCGCGGACGTCGATCGAGAGCGCGTGATAACGGGGCGTGAGATGAGGCGCGAGCGCATCGAAGTTGTGCGCATTGCCGGTCAGGCCATGAATGCAAATCAGCCACGGCCGTCCCTCGCCGCCGTAGTCGAGGTAATGAAGCCGAAGGCCGCCAGCCTCGACGAACTTGTCCTGCGCCATCGCGATTGCTCCCTGCCGCGGATGAGGAGAGTGTAGGTCATATGCCCGGCCGCGCCAATGACGCCGGACGCTCGATCGTGTATAGAGAAATCGCTCAGGAGGCGGACAATGGCTGCACAATTCAGAATCGAAGGCGAAGTCGACAAGCGTTTCGAAAGCGTGCGCAAGGTCTTCGCCGAGAATTTCGAAAAGTGCGGTGAGCTCGGCGCCGCGGTGTCGATCGTGCTCGATGGCCGTCCGGTGGTCGATCTGTGGGGCGGCTATTTCGACAAGGAGAAGACGCGTCCCTGGAACCGCGACACGCTGGTTAACGTCTATTCCACCACCAAGGGTCTGACCGCCACCTGCGCGCATCGATTGATCGATCAGGGCAGGCTCGACCCGGATGAACCGGTCGCGCGCTATTGGCCCGAGTTCGCCCAGGCCGGCAAGAAGGACATGCCGGTTCGCTATCTGCTGAGCCATCGCGCCGGCCTGCCCGCGATCAAAAAAGAACTGGCGGAAGATTCGCTCTACAATTGGGACACGATGGCCACTGCGCTGGCCGAACAGGAGCCGTGGTGGCAGCCCGGCACGAAGCACGTCTATCACGCGCTGACCATCGGATGGCTGGTGGGCGAAGTAATCAGGCGTATCACCGGCAAGGGGCTCGGAACGTACTTCCGCGAAGAAATCGCGGGCCCGCTCGGACTCGATTGTCACATCGGCCTCGATGCGAAACACGATTCGCGCGTGAGCGATCTGCTCCCTTCTCCGCCCCCCGCACCCGATGAACCGAACCTGTTCGCGGAGGCGATGAAGGATCCCGAAGGGGCGACCGCAAAGGCGTTCCTCAATCCTCCGATCCTGACCAAGCCCCACGTGGTGAACACGCGCGCCTGGCGCGCGGCGGAAATCGGCGCCGCCAACGGCCATACCACCGCGCGATCGCTGGCGCGGATGTACGGCGCGCTCGCGCGTGGCGGCGAGATCGACGGCTATCGCATCGTGCGCCCCGAAGCACTCGAAAGGTTCTACACCGAGCAGTCGTTCGGCCCCGACCAGGTCCTGATGCAGATGCCGACGCGATTCTCGCTCGGGTTCATGCTGTCGCAGCCGGGCGCGATGTTCGGTCCGAATCGCAAAGCCTTTGGGCATCCCGGCGCCGGCGGATCGCTCGGCTTCGCCGACCCGCAGGCCAAAGTCGGCTTCGGCTACACGATGAACCAGATGGCCAACGGGCTTCTGATTGATACCAGGGCGGCGGCGCTAATCGACGCCTTTTACGCTGCGCTCGGATAAAGGCGCTCTTCATCGCGTGCATCGATGGTTCCGCTCGCGTGTGCGGCGGGCCGATGGGAAGTCGCTTCCGCGGAGATCGGTCAGCGGTGATTCGGTTCGCGATTGCCGGTCAGTGTACAATTGAGCCCGCATGAAACTGCGAGGTGCGATTTCCGGGTTCGGCGAGGTGGCCGCGCGCGCCCATCTCTCAGGATGGCTCACGCGCGATGACGTCAGTATCCGGGCGGTGCATGAGCCGATAGCGGAACGCCGCCACGAAGCGATTCGCCTCATCAGGAATGTCCGCGTCTACGAGGATCTCGAGCTGATGCTCGATGGCGAAGCGCTGGATTTCGTCGATATAGCCAGCCCGCCCGCGATGCACGCTCCTGCCGCGCGCCTGGCGCTGAAGGCGGGAGCTCACGTTCTCGTCGAAAAGCCGCTTTGCCTGTCGCTGGCGGAATTCGATGAACTTGCGGCGCTGGCGGCCGGCAGCGGGCGCGTCCTGATGTGCGTGCATAACTGGAAACATGCCCCCTCATATGCGCTTGCTCGCGACCTCCTCGACCGCGGGCGCATCGGAACGGTCAGATCGCTCTCGATCGAGCGCCTGCGGACGGCTCCTGCCGGCGCGGGAGGAGCCGGCGGACGCTGGCGCTCGTCAGGCGCCACGGGCGGAGGAATCCTCGTCGATCATGGTTGGCACGTCTTCTACCTGATGCAGTGGTTGATGGGCGAAGCGCCGTGCGCCATCTCGGCCATCCTCGCCAGCAATCAAGAGGGAGTGGAAGAGGTTGCGGACCTGCGGGTGAGCTTCGGCTCGGGCCGTTTCGCCAGTGCGTTGCTCTCCTGGCGGGCAGAGGCAAGAAAAACCTCGGCAACAATCGTGGGCGATACTGGCACGATCGAGGTCGGCAACGAGCGCATCGTGGTGACCGATCGTGAGGGTCGAGTGGAAACGCTGGCCGTCAACGACATTCCCGACGACTCGTACCACTCCGCGTGGTTCGCTCGAATGGCGGCTGAGTTCCGGGATGCTGTCGCCGACGGCAACAACTCGGGGGTCGCACGGTCGAATATCGATGAAGCGCGCAATGCCCTTGCGCTTATCGTCGCAGCCCGCGAATCCGCAAAAAACCGTGGAACTGCAACGAAGATCATCGCCTGACCGCCGGTCAGGACGTTCGGAAGCCAGGATTTAATCCCATATTACTGACCGATTGGACGGGGCTGTATTGACTTTGCCTCAGATGACGCTAAAGTTACGATTGACCGACAGGTTAGCGAGGACCCATCTGGGCTGGAAAATGAGTACTCCAGAGACGAGGCCAGTCTCTCCCGACACGCGCAGCGCTCAGGATTCCCGAGATGAGATTCTGAAGGCGGCGATGCGCCTGTTTGCGAATCGCGGCTTTCACGAGACCTCGATGTCCGAGGTGGCGCGCGAAGCGCACGTCAGCAAGGCCCTGATTTTCTGGCATTTCAAGACCAAGGAGGAGTTGTTCGTCGCCGTTCTCAACCGGTTGCTCGAACCCTATTTCATCGATTTTGCCGAAGAGGCGGGGGTTCTCGACGAACGCGCCCAGATCAAGAAGCTGGTCGAATTCTACCTGTCGTTTGTGCGTGACAACGCCAGCTCGGTCCGATTCTTCCTTGCGCAGATGCTGCACGACCAGCATTTCTCCGAGGGGCTGAACGAGCAGGTGCTGAAGCTTTACTCGGGCTATCGCAGCATGCTGGTCGAGCTTATCGCCCGGGCCCGGCAAAAAGGGTTGTGCAACGTTCGGTTCAGTCCGGAAGCGGCGGCGGGATTTCTGCTGTCAGCTCTCAACGGAATTCTAATCGAGCATCTGTTCGTCGCTAACAATCCGCTCGATCCCGATGCGGCGGTCGCGATGGTTAGCGAATGGCTGTTTGGCGAAGAGAACTCCTCCGATGGCGGCAAGGCTGTCGCCTGATTTTCTGACTTCGAGGGAATGCGGGGAAACCCATGCGCGTACCGCTCAAGCAAATGATCGATCTCGGCCGCTACATCAGCCGAAAGAAGCGCGCCGGTGAGAAATACTTTCCGCTGGTGCTGATGCTGGAGCCGCTGCACGCCTGCAACCTGGCATGCGTCGGATGCGGCAGAATCGTCGAGTACAAGGACACGATTCGCGACATGATGCCGCTCGACGAAGCGCTCGCATCGGCCGAGGAGTGCGGCGCGCCCATCGTGTCGATCTGCGGCGGGGAACCGCTGATGTACAAGCATATCGCGCCGCTCACCACGCGCCTTATCGAAGAGCAGAAGCGCCACGTGATGATCTGCACCAACGCGATCCTGCTCGAACGCTTCGTCAAGCAGGTCGCCCCGAGTTCGTACCTGAGCTTCAACATCCATATCGACGGGATGCGCGAGACCAACGATCGCGTGGTCGATCGCAAGGGCCACTTCGACATCGTCGTGAAGATGGTCAAGATGCTCAAGGACAAAGGCTATCGCGTGCAGACCAACACCACGGTCTTTCGCGAGACCAGCGCCGAAGAACTCGAAGAGTTGGTGAAGATGCTCGGCGGACTGGGCGTGGACGGGATGCTGCTGTCGCCCGGCTATCACTACCAGGTGCTGACCAACGACGATCTGTATCTCAAGAAAGAGGAGATGCCGTACAAGTTTCAACGGGTCCGAAGCCTCGCCGACGACTACAAGATCATGAACACTCCGATCTACCTGGACTACCTGGTCGGAGAGCGCGACCTGCTGTGCAGTCCGTGGACCACGGTCACGCGCAATCCGCGGGGATGGAAAGGTCCCTGCTACCTGATCACCAACGGGCATTACCAGACCTTCAAGGAATTGCACGACGCGACCGATTGGGAGTTCTACCGCACCAAGCAGGACATCCGCTGCCGCGATTGCAAGCTGCACTCAGGCTTCGAGGGAACGGTTGCGCTCGAGTTCGGCAATTCGCTCAAGGATTCGTGGCGAATGGTTCGCCACTATATGTCCTGAACCGATCACTGACCGCGGCGGGCGCGATGGCGCCGCCGCTCCGCTCGCGGATGGCAACTCGCATCCGCGCCGGCGGCTGACTTGTAACCTGTAGGGAAGTGTTTCAACTCGATCGCTATTTGAAAGAACGAGCCGCCCTGGTCGAGCGCGCACTATCGGGAATTGTCCCCGACCCTTCCGGACCCGATGCGCTCCTGCTCGAGGCGATGCGCTACAGCCTGCTGGGGGGCGGCAAGCGCCTGCGCCCGATCCTCGCGCTGGCCGCGTGCGAGGCGGTCGGTGGAGCGCCCGAACGCGCCATCGGCTTCGCCTGCGCGGTCGAGATGATCCACAACTATTCGCTTATTCACGACGATCTGCCCTGCATGGACGACGACGACCTGCGCCACGGACGTCCGTCCAATCACAAGGTGTACGGCGAGGCGATTGCCACGCTGGCAGGCGACGGCCTTCTCACCGACGCGTTCAAGGTGCTCGCGCGTTCCGCCAGCGATGGCGTTCCCTCGTCCGTCGTGCTCCAGACCGTTGCCGATCTCGCGCACGCGGCCGGGTCGGCTGGAATGGTCGGCGGACAAGTCATCGATCTTCAGAGCGAAGGCCGCACACTCACACTCGATGAACTCAAGCATCTGCACGCAAAGAAAACCGGCGCACTTTTTCATGTGTCGATTGTGGGGGGCGCGCGCCTCGGCGGCGCTTCCGACACGCAGTTGGCCAGCCTGAACGAATTCGCGCGGGCGCTCGGCCTCGCGTTCCAGGTCGTTGACGATCTTCTGGATGTGGAGGCGACCACGGAGCAGATGGGCAAGCGGACGCGCAAGGACGAGGCGGCCGGCAAGGCCACTTTCCCCTCGCTGCTGGGGGTCGAGAAGTCCCGCCAGTTTGCGCGCGAACTCGAGCATCAGGCCCTCGAAGCCCTGTCCGCCTTCGGTCCCAGCGCCGACCCGCTGCGCGCGATCGCGACCTTTGTAGTGGAGCGAAAACAATGAGGTCCGCAGCCGCGTCAATTCAGTCCGCGCCCCTGCGCCGCGCGATGCTGGTGGCTCCGCGCCACCTTGAAATTCACGATTTTATTCCGCCGCGCCCCGGACCCGGCGAGATTCTGCTGCAAGTCCGATGCGCGCTTAGCTGCGGAACCGACCTGAAAACCTGGCGCCGCGGCCATCCTCTCTGGAAGATGCCGGTGCCGCTCGGCCATGAGTTCTCCGGAGTCGTGGCCGAAGTCGGACCCGCGACGAGCGGGTTTCGTCCCGGCGACGAAGTGATGGCGGCGCCAACCGCTCCGTGCGGGGGATGCTTCTACTGCGAGCGGGGCCAGGAAAATCTCTGCGCCACGGCGATCGAAAAGATGGTGCTCGGCGCATACGGCGACATGCTGCTGCTTCCGGCGCATATCGTCGCAAAGAACGTCTTTCGCAAGCCGCGCGACCTTCCCTTCGAGGAAGCCGCCCTTCTCGAACCCCTTTCGTGCGTTGCGCATGCGCAGTCGATGGCCCGGCCGGAGCGCCATGAGACGGCGCTCATTGTGGGCGCGGGTCCTTTCGGCCTGTTGCACATGATGGTGATGCGAGCAGCCGGCGTGCGCGAAATCGTGATAGCGGGCCGCGGCGACGATCGCCTCAAATGGGCCGCTCAGCTCGGCGCCGACCGCGTTATCGACGCTCGGCGCGAAGATGCCGCCGCGGCGGCATCTCGGCTCAACGGCGGTTTCGGCCCCGACCTGGTGATCGAATGCACCGGCCAGGTGAGCGGATGGACCGACGCGCTTGCGCGCACCCGCCGCGGCGGACGGGTCGTGTTCTTCGGCGGATGTCCGCCGGGGACCGTGCTCAGCGTTGACACCCGGCGCATGCATTACGACGGCCTCACGCTGCTCGCGCCGTTTCATTACCGGCCGCGCGACGTCAGGCGCGCCTTCGAGTTGCTGGCCGAGCGCAAGCTCGGGGCTGGACGGATAATCAACCAGCGCCGAAGCCTGAACGACCTTGCGCAAGTGTTTGCGATGCTGGACAACGGCGCCGTGCTCAAGTGCGCCGTTATTCCCTGAAAGAGAATGAGTAAGACCAGATGAGTCAGGTTTCAGAAGCCGTTTCCCAACCGCTTGCCCCGGCAATCGGTCCGCACGACGAGTTTGCCGCGAAGGTTGACTACACCATCGAACGCGCCCAGCGCTCGCTCCTCGCGCAGCAGCATCCCGAGGGCTATTGGCAGGCGGCGCTGGAAGCGAACGCCGAGATGAACGCCGAGTTCATCATCTTCAATCACTTCATGGACACGGTGGATGCCGAGCTGGAAGGAAAGCTCAAGAAGCTCCTGCTCGATCTTCAGAACGCGGACGGAAGCTGGAGCCTGTTCGCCGGGGGCGCCGGCCATCTTTCGACCTCGATCGAAGCCTACTTCGCGCTCAAGCTCACGGGGATGCGCGCCGGCGATGAGCCGATGATAAATGCGCGGCGCTGGATTCTGTCGCAGGGCGGAATAGAAAAGTGCGGCACCCTCGCACGCTTTTATCTGGCCGCGATGGGGCAGGTGCCGTGGGATGCGACCGCGGCGCTGCCGGTCGAGGCATCGCTCCTGCCCAACTGGTTCTTCTTCAACATGTACGAGCTGTCATCGTGGGCGCGGGGAACCGCGTTTGCCCTGATGATTCTTCAGGCGACGCGCCCGGCGGTGAAGGTCAGCCACCAGGACGGCATTCTCGAACTCTACATCCAGCCCCCGCACTTCACCAGGTTCAAGCAGCCGCGCCCGAAAAGCATCATCTCGCTGCGCAGCGTCTTCAACCTCGTCGACAAAGTGCTGCGCGCCTATGACCATCATCATCTGAAGGGCCTGCGTGCTCGCGCGCTGCGCTACGCCGAGAACTGGATCGTCGAGCATCAGGATGCCAACGGGTCGTGGGGCGGAATCGAGCCGTGCTACCTGCTGAGCGCGATGGCGCTTAAGGCGCTCGGCTATCGCAACGATCATCCGGTGTTGAAAAAGGCCATCGACGCCTCGAAAGAGCTCGTCTGGGACCTGGGCGACAGCGCCCTCTACATGCCGTGCGTGTCGCCCAATTGGGACACCGCGCTGGCTGCGAAGGCGCTGCTCGACTCCGGCACTCCGGGCGACCATCCGGCCTTGCGCAAGGCTGCCCAATGGTTCGTCGATCATCAGATTTTCAAGCGCGGCGACTGGTCGATAAAGCGGCCGAATCTCGATCCCGGCGGATGGTCGTTTCAGTTTTACAATGACTGGTATCCCGACGTGGACGATTCCGCGGTCATCCTGATGGTGATGGCGGAAGCTGCGTACGACGATCGCGAAAAGCGCGAACGATGCATCAGCGCGGGCGCAAACTGGGTGATGGGCATGCAGTCGAAGGACGGCGGCTTCGCCGCGTTCGACGTCGATAACGATTCGCACTGGCTCAACAATATCCCGCTTGCCGACGTGGAAGCCGTCACCGATCCTTCCTGCGCCGATCTGACCGGCCGGGTGCTGGAGATGATGGCCGCGGTCGGGTACAAGCCCGATCATCCCGTCGCCAGCCGCGCTATCGATTGGCTCCGCCGCAACCAGGGCTCCGACGGAGCATGGTGGGGACGATGGGGTGTCGCGTATATATACGGGACTTTCTCCGCTCTCTCAGGGCTGCGCGCGATCGGCTACGACATGAATCAGCCGTGGATCAAGCGCGCGGTGGATTGGCTGAAATCGCGACAGAATTCCGACGGCGGATGGGGCGAGAGCCCGCTCGCCGATCAGGATCCGGCGTGGCGCGGCCGCGGAGTCAGCACCGCATCCCAGACCGCGTGGGCGATTATCGGTCTGCTCGCCGGCGAGGACGGCATCAGTGAATCGCTCATGCGGGGCGTTCAGTGGTTGTCCGAACGGCAGAACGACAGCGGAGCGTGGGACGAAAACGAATTCACCGGCACCGGCTTTCCGGGGCACTTCTATCTGCGCTACTGGCTCTATGCTCATTACTTTCCGTTGATGGCGCTGGGAAGGTTTCGCCGGCGGCTTGCGGAAGCCGCGCAACGCTAAACTTGCGCATCGGGCGATGAAGACCATCTCGATACTCGGCTCGACCGGCTCGGTGGGAGTTACCACCCTCGATGTGGTGAGCCGCTTTCCCGATCGCTTTCGCGTGGCCGCGATGGCGGCGGGACGCAACCTCGATTTGCTGGTCGCCCAGGTGGAGCGGTTCCGCCCGGAGCTCGTTTCAGTCGCCGATGGCGATCTCGCCGCCGAGCTTCGAAACCGGCTTAAGAGCGTCAAGGTCGATATCGTCCACAGCATCGAGGGCGCCTGCGCCGTCGCAACCCATCCCCAGGCGCAACTGGTGATGTCGGCGCTGGTCGGCGCTCTGGGCCTGCGTCCGACCCTTGCCGCGATCCACGCGGGCAAGGATATCGCCTTCGCCAACAAGGAAGTGCTGGTAATCGCGGGTGAGCTGGTCACCCGCGCCGTGCGCGAACGCGGCGTCCGGCTGCTTCCCGTGGACAGCGAGCACAACGCAATCTTCCAGTGTCTCGAAGGCCGCGCGCGCGCCGGGCTCAAACGGATTATTTTGACCGCGTCGGGCGGTCCTTTTCGTGAGCTTCCCAAGGAACTGTTCGAGTCGATCACCGTCGAGCAGGCGCTCAACCATCCCACCTGGCGGATGGGCAGCAAGATAACGATCGATTCCGCGACCCTGATGAACAAGGGCCTCGAAGTGATCGAGGCGCGATGGTTGTTCGGGCTGGAGCCGCGCGAAATCTCCGTGGTGATCCATCCGCAGAGCGTGATCCATTCGATGGTCGAGATGATCGATGGGTCGGTGATCGCCGAGATGGCGATTCCGGACATGGCGATTCCAGTCGCCTACGCGCTCGCGTATCCTGATCGGCTCCCGATGGCGCATCTGAAGCCGCTTTCGCTCGCCGAGTGCTCGAGGCTGACCTTCGAGGAGCCCGATTTCGGCCGCTTCCCGTGCCTGGGACTGGCCTTCGACGCGCTCAAGGCGGGCGGCACGATGCCGGCGTGCCTGAATGCCGCCAACGAGGAGTTGGTGGCGGGCTTTCTGGCAGGGCGTGCGCGCTTTCTCGATATTCCGCGGCATATCGAGTCGGTCATGCGAATGCATGCGAATGAGCCGGCCCGCACGCTGGAAGACCTGCTGGAGACCGATGCATGGGCGCGCGGCGAGGCGCGCCGGCTGATGGGCGTTCACAGCGAGGCCGCTTAAGCGGCGCTCGCGAACGCAGGGACGGGATGGGGACGGGAATTCCGGCCAACGTGGAATCGGCATCGCGCGATGAAGCTTCGGCGGGCGGCATTTCGCTCGAAGCCGCCTACGAATTCTGCACGCGCCTCGCCCGTTCGCACTACGAGAACTTCACGGTCGCTTCGTGGCTGATGCCTGCCGCGATGCGAAGGCACATGTACGCGATCTATGCCTATGCGCGCATGGCGGACGACTTCGCCGACGAAGATCGCGATCTGGCGAAGCTCGACGCATGGGAGCGCGAGCTCGACCTGGCCTACGCGGGCGCGCCGCATCATCCGGTGTTCGTCGCGCTTGCCGATACAGTCCGGCGTTTCGAAATTCCGCGCGAGCCGTTTGCGGACCTGCTGGTCGCCTTCCGCTCCGATGTCAATTTCAAGGGCTTCGACACGATTGACGATCTGCTCGGCTACGCGCGCTATTCGGCGAATCCCGTCGGCCGGCTGGTGCTTTATCTTTTTGGCTACCGCGATCCTGAGCGCCAGCGTCTTTCGGATTTGATCTGCAGCGGACTCCAGCTTGCGAATTTCTGGCAGGATGTCGCGATCGATCTCGACAAGGGCCGCATCTATTTGCCGCGACATGACATGGCTCGTTTCGCCGTTACCGCCGCCGATCTCAATCGCCGTGTCGCGGATGAAAAATTCAAGGCCCTGCTCAAGCACGAGGTGGAAGTTGCGCGCGCGATGCTCGCGGAAGGCTCCGCGCTCCATCGCCTCGTCGATCGCCGGCTGAGGCGCGACATCCTGATGTTCGCCGGCGGCGGGCTTGCGATTCTGAGGGCGATCGAAGCGGTCGGCTACGACGTCTTTGCGCGCCGGCCGAAACTGTCGAAGGGTGACTATCTGAAGCTCGGATGGAATGCGTTTCGTGGAAGACTTGAACACTGAATACGGCGGCGAATCACAGGCCCAGGCCGCCCTTTCGCTTGAGGCGGATTACCGCCGATGTGCCGATATAACGCGCCAGGCGTCCTCCAATTTCTACTACGCCTTTATGCTGCTGCCCGCTGAGCGCCGCCGCGCTTTGTACTCGGTTTACGCCTTCTGCCGCTTCGTTGACGACGTCGCCGATGACGAGTCGATTCGGGAACCGGGCAAGTTGCTCGATCGATGGCGCGCGGAGCTTGGGCGCGTCTACGGCGCGGGAATTCCGACGCGGGCGATATCGCGCGCGCTTGCGGACTCCGTCAAGCGGTTTGCGATTCCGCGAGTCCACTTCGAAGAGCTGATTACCGGCATGGAGATGGACCTGTCGCGCAAACGTTACGCCACGTTCGAGGAACTGCGCAGCTACTGCTACCGCGCGGCGTCGGTGGTCGGGCTTATCTGTATCGAAATTTTCGGCTACACGAATCCGCGCGCCAGGGTCTATGCCGAAAATCTCGGCATCGCCTGCCAGCTCACGAATATCCTGCGCGACGTGAAGGAAGATGCGGACAAGGGCCGCATCTATCTGCCCCTCGAAGACCTGGCGCGGTTCGGCGTGTCCGAGGAAGACATCCTGAAGGCCGTGTACAGCGAGGCGTTTACGCGGCTCATGGAGTTCGAAGCCAGGCGCGCGCGCGAGTTTTACGATTTGGCGCAGCAGGCGCTGCCGCAGGAAGACCGATCGACCCTGCTGACGGCGGAGGCGATGCGCCTAATCTACGGCTCGCTGCTCGAGCGAATCGTAAATTCCAACTACCGCGTCCTCGATCGCAGGCTGAGCCTTTCCACCACTCACAAGCTCTATCTGGTCGGGCGTGCATGGGCGGCTTCCCGCCTGGGCGCGCTGCACGGCTAGGGTCGCCATCAAGGGCCATGGTTGACGCCAGGGATGTCGTCGTAATCGGCGGCGGGTTTGCCGGTCTGAGCGCCGGTGTCGCGCTTGCCGATCTTGGTTTTCGTGTCGCGCTGCTCGAACGCAAGCCGGCGCTTGGTGGCCGCGCCTACTCATTCGAAGATCCCGACACCGGCGATTTTGTCGATAACGGGCAGCACGTCCTGATGGGTTGTTACAACGAAAGCATCGGGTTTCTCCGCCGGATCGGGTCCGGCGACAACCTTGTCTTTCACAACGACCTTGAGATCGAGATGCTTGCCGGGCCAGGGCGCAGCGCCACCTTGCGCACCGCTCATCTTCCGGGTCCTCTGCACATGAGCGCCGCGCTGATGCGCTATCGGCATCTGAGCCTCGCCGAGCGTTATTCGGCGGCGAAGGGAGGACTCCGGCTGCTCAAGATGCGCCGGGAAGATCGCGCCGCGTTGGAAAAGACCACGGTAGCGGAGCTGATGGATCAGCTCGGGCAGAGCGACAACGCGCGCCGCGCCTTCTGGTATCCGCTGTCGATCGCGACCCTGAACGACGAGCCCGAAGTATCTTCCGCGGCGTTGCTGGCCGAGGTCCTCGTGCGGGCGTTCTTTTCACGCCGGTCGGACTCGGCCTTCGTTTACTCGCGCGTGGGGCTGAGCGATCTGTACTGCACAGGCGCTCGCAAGATTATCGAGCAGGCGGGCGGCGTGGTCGCCTCGCACGCGCTCGTCGATGGGCTCGAGGTCGATGGCGACGGAGTCGTCGAGCGCGTGCGTCTGCGCGACGGTCGCAGGCTGGAGGCCGCCAATTTCATCGCGGCCGTGCCGCCGCATCATCTGGCGCGGATGCTGCCGGAGAATGCGGTCGCCGACCCGTTTTTTCAGCGGATCGGCGAGCTCGGCACGTCGCCGATAATCTGCGTGCACGTATGGCTCGATCGCGAGGTGACGCGGTCGGCGTTCGTGGGCTTTATCGGCACGACCACCCAGTGGCTGTTCAACAAACGCCGCATCTTCGAACGCCACGGCGAGCGCCATCCCGGCTACCTGAGTTTCGTCATCAGCGGCGCGCGCAGTCTGATTGACATGCCGAACGAAGATCTCCTTGATCTGGTAATCAACGATCTGGGCGCGATGATCCCGGCCGCGCGCAATGCCAAGGTGACCAAGGCGCTGGTGCTCAAGGAAAAACAGGCGACGACGGCGCCGAGCACCGCCTCACATCACCTGCGGCCTGCCGCCGCGACTCCGCTCAAGAATCTTTTTCTCGCGGGAGATTGGATTCAGACCGGCCTTCCCGCGACAATTGAAAGCGCGGTCGTGTCCGGCCGCGCCGCGGCCGCCGCGGTCGCGGCGCGAGCCGAAGCGGCCGGCAGCGGGTGATGGCGATGCCCCGGCTTGCGCTCGTAACCGGCGGAAACGGCTTTGTGGGATGCCATGTCGTCCGGGCGCTGCTCGAACGCGGCGATCGCGTGCGGGTCCTGATCCGCCAGGGTTCCGACCGCGCCGCGCTGGAAGGTCTCGAGGTCGAGTTTGCGGCCGGGGACCTGCGCGATCGCGAGGCGGTCCAGCGCGCGGTAGCTGGATGCCACGAGGTCTATCACGTCGCCGCGGACTACCGCCTCTGGGTTCCCGACCCGGCCCCCATGTATGCCGCGAACGTCGAAGGCACCCGCAACATCATCGAGACCGCTCATCGGGCCGGCGTCGAGCGAATCGTCCATACCAGCACGGTCGGCGCGCTCGGCATCCCGCACGGCGGGATCGGAACCGAAGACACGCCGGTGTCGATCGACGATATGGTGGGCCCGTACAAGCGATCGAAGTTTATGGCCGAACAGATCGCAATCGAGGCGGCGAAGAACGGCGCACCGGTGGTGATTGTAAATCCCTCCACGCCGGTCGGCCCGCTCGATCTCAAACCCACGCCGACTGGACGGATAATCGTCGATTTTCTCAATCGCAGGATGCCTGCGTATGTCGATACGGGGCTTAACCTGGTCGATGTTGCCGATTGTGCGCGCGGTCATCTGCTCGCGGCCGAGCGCGGCCGAATCGGCGAGAAGTATATCCTGGGCGGCCAGAACCTTACGCTGAAAGAAATGCTCGAGAACCTGGCGATAATTTCCGGGCTGCCCGCGCCCCGGGTTCGCCTGCCTTACGCGATCGCGTTCGGATTTGCGCTTGGCGCCGAAGCGGTCGCTCGCGTGCTGACCCGCCGCCCTCCGCGCGCCAGCGTCACCGAGGTGCGGATGTCGCGCAAGCACATGTTCTTTGATTCCTCGAAGGCCGCGCGCGAACTCGGATATTCGCCCAAACCGGTGGAAGGTGCGCTCGCGGCCGCGGTCGAGTTCTTCCGCCGAACCGGAGCCGCGCGCACCGCCGCGTGATTTCCATGTTCTTCCATCTGCTCATCTCGACCATCGCGCTTCGCCCGTACGTGTTCATCTTTCTGGCGAGCTTCCTGTTCATTTCGATCGTAAATTTCGGCCTGCGCACCACGCTGCTGTTTGCCGGTCTGACCTATGCCGTATCGTTCGCGTGCGAATGGTCTTCGGTGCACAACGGTTTTCCGTTCGGCCTCTATCACTATATTCAGGCGACGCGCGACCGGGAGTTGTGGGTGTTCGGCGTGCCCTTCATGGACTCGCTTTCGTTCACGTTCCTGGGCTTTGCCAGCTACACGGTCGCGCTGCTGCTGAGTTCGCCGCTCTACCGCCGCGGATGGGATCTGCGGCTGCTCGATACCTGGAAGATTCGCCGCGCGCCGCGCGTGTGGCTGATGGCGTCGCTGTTCATGGTGATGATCGATTGGGTGGTCGATCCGCTGAGCGTGCTGGGCGACCGGTGGTTCCTCGGCAAGATCTTCTGGTACGACCCGGCGGGACCGCATTTCGGCGTGCCGATCAGCAATTACCTCGGATGGTACTTCGTTGCGGCGGTGACGATCGCGATTTTTGTCGCGCTCGACTCGGTGATGAATGGGAGCGGCGAAAAGCCGTACGGCGCACAGCTTTCGTTCCCTTCGCGCGCGCTGCTCGGCCCCGCCCTGTATCTCGGGATCGTCGGCTTCGGAATCACAATGCTGTTTGTGATCGGCGCCGCTGAAATCGCATGGGCCAGCGTGTTCATCTATCTGCCGTTTCTCGCGCTCGCCGCCCAAATCCTTACCCGCCCCGATTCGTACGGCGGCAACGAGGCGATCGAGCGGCACCTGCGCGATTTTCCCTACGACCGCGGCGCCTTCACCGAGGCGCTCGCGCGCGAGCCGTCTCCATCGCCGCGCCGCCATATCGCTTGAGCATCGGCGCGGGCACCCGGCCTGAAAAGCCGGAATAGCCTTCCACCTCAAAGGCGCCCAAGGCGGCGCTTCTCCCGCCACACTTCTCTTTTTCTGGGGTATTGTGCTTCAAGGTTCTGGGGGAGGTGCCAGCGATGGAGAATGCCGGCCTCAAGCTCCTACTCGATCGCGCCGAAATAAGCGACGTGCAGTTGCGCTACGCAACCGGTCTGGACATGCGCGATTGGAAGCTCTTTCGATCGTGCTTTGCCGACGAGATAGAAGTGGACTTCTCCTCGGTCTTCGGCGGCAGCGGCCCGCGCAAGATTACGGCGGATCGATGGACCGAAGCGGCGCGCCGCACTATCAGCGGACTTCAGGCCACCCAGCACATGATCACGAATCATGTCATCACCGTTGAAGGCGACAAGGCGCTGTGCGTCGCGTATGTGCAGGCGCAGCACTATCTCCCCAATGACGCGGGCGACAGCACGCAGACGATGGGCGGCTACTACACCAATCACTTCATCCGCACGCCCGAGGGATGGAAGATCAAGTCGTGCAAGCTCACGCTGACCTGGAGCAAGGGCAATTTCCACATCTTCGAACTCGCCCGCAATCGCCTGAAAGCATCCGAAGGCCGCCAATAGGCCAAGTTCAGCCAAACCAAGGACAGGAGGATCGAACAATGGCAACCGATCTCGAAAGGCGCATCGCGATCCTTGAAGACATCGAGGCGATCAGGAAACTCAAAGCGCGCTACTGCTCGGTCTGCGATGACGACCACAATCCAAACGAAATAACCAAACTGTTTGCGGAGGACGGCATCTGGGAGGGCGACGGCATCGGCGCGCATAAAGGCCACGCCGCAATCCGCAAGCTGTTCGAAGGCTTCCGCGACCGGATCAGCTTTTCCCAACACAACGTCTTCAATCCGATAATCGAGGTCGAAGGCGATCGCGCCAAAGGCCATTGGTACTTCCTTGGACCGTTCACCTTTCGCAAGGGCAATCGGCAGAGATGGCTGGCCGCCCGCTACCAGGAGGATTACGTAAAGATCAACGGCCAGTGGAAGTTCCAGCATCTGCGCGCAATCGGCCGAATGTCCGCGCCGTACGAAACCGGCTGGGCCAAAGAAGAGTCGATGGGCTGGGGCAAGAGAGAGTCTTAGCCGGCCGAGGAAACGCCCGGTGCCATCCCTCCGGCCGGTTCCAGCGAAGGGATCGAGCGGGCAGGGGAATGGTCAGTTCTCCGCTTTCGGATTGAACAGCTTTGCCGGGATGTCTCCCGCGAATGTCTGGCGATGCGACATGTCCAGCCACAGAAATGTGCCTGGGCCGGTCGTCCGGAACGTAAAGATCATCCGACAAGATCAATTGCGTCCCGCCTGAACCGTCGTTCTTCGCCCAGATTGCCGCCGAAAGGTCGGGACTCCTGTCGCGAAAGAGTTCTCCGCCCAGGTAAACGTACGTCTCGCTGTCGATATACACTCTGGCGCGCAGCAGGTCGGAGCCCGGTCTGCGCGGGATCATGTCCACCACGAAAACCCGGCGCGGCTCGCACGAAATTTCGCCAAAGCGGAAGTCCGATTCACGTTTCTCGACGGCGCGTCCGCCGCTCAGGCATCCGACCATGGTTCGCGTGGCAGCCAGGCTCCAGGAATAAAGACCCGTCTGAGGCGGCGTATACTCCAGGCCCATCTGGGCGCAGGAGTAGGTGCAGGACTGATTGGGAGAAACCGAAAGCGCCAGCCTCCGCCATCGCCGCGTGGCCCGCGAGTACATGTACGTGTCGGGCATCCGGTCGGGATCAGAGTACAGCCAGGCGATGAACTTGGCCTGGTCCGGGCCGCATTGGTCGTCACGTTCCTTCCAATCGATCTCATTCACCTCCGGGTCGCTCATCCCGGCGGCATCCGCGCGATGGCTGGTTCGGAGCGCGATCGCATCGTCGCACGTGTATTCATTGCGAAAGTCGGGGTTGGAGGTGTCAGATGCAAACGAGAATCCGCCGGGGGCGAGGATATAGGTGCGCGATGCGAGATTGGTTGCCGAAAACTGATCCGGAACAAAAGGTCCCCAGCGCCAGTTGTAGGCGATTTTCACCCCGGCTTTCGGATCGTTCGGATTGATATTCGGAAAGGGCAGGCCGGCTACGTAGTTGCGGATGAAGTCATTTCGATCGAGCGTCACCTGCGAGGCGTGCTGCTCCGTCGCCTGCTGATAGGCGGACGGCCATTCGATCCGCCGCGTCGCGACGATCTTCAGCGAAAGGCCGTACCGGACCGCGTAGAGCATCGCGCCGCTCAGAAATTGCGCGAACTCGCCGGCGTTGGTGTTGTCGATCACGGTGCCGGGAGCTGGATTTTCCCCCGCCGCAAGGCTGCCGGGGCCCGTTGCCAGAATGAGCAGCGCGCAGATCGTCGCCATCAGGCTTCTGGTGCCCATCTCTCGAGTCTCCTCTCTCGATTGGTGTCCCTAAAATTAAGGTCATCTCTAAATATATAGATAACCCTAAAAACGTCCGGCGCGCAAGTCAAGCTGCGAACTTCCGGCCGCTGGCGAATTCCCGAATTTCATTCGCCGCCAAAGGCGTGTAATTGATTTGGCCTATGGGACTGCGCGAGGAAAAAAAGGCGGAGCAGCGCCGCGCGATTATCGAAACCGCGGTCAGCCTGTTCCGGGAGCGCGGCTACGAGCAGGCCCGCGTTCAGGACATCATCAAGCGCTCGCGAATCAGCGAGGCCACCTTTTTCAATTACTTCCCGAAAAAGGAGGCGCTTCTCTATGAGATCGCGATCGATCAGATCGAGGAATCGATCGCCGCGCTAAAGGCGGAGCTCGAGCGGCATGACTGCAGCGTGCCGGACCGGCTGCGGAGCCTGGTCAGGCAATGGGCGAAGGGCTGGGAGTCCGACCGCGACTTCAACGCGCTGGTGGTGACTCGCTCCGGGATGCTGGCCGGCGCGCCCGGACTTCTGCGCGAAAAGGAATTGGCGCTCTATGATCTCTATCGGCGCCTGTTTGCGGAAGGGCAAAAGCGCAAAGAGATTCGGGCTGATGTCGCACCGCTGGATCTCGCTGAGATGCTGGAGGGGATGCTGACGATCATCGCGGGCAACTGGCTGGTCGGATGGTGGAAGGACAGGAAGGATCCGCTCGAGGATCGCATGATGCGGGCGGTGGAGTTCTTTCTGGAGGGGTGCAAACCCTCGCCCGTACCGCGCCGCGAGGCCCGCACTGCCAGGAAAAAGATCACCTCCGCGAAACGGCCGGTTCGCGCCGGCTAGCTCCGCCTGGCTGCCGGCCGGCGTCCCGCCGGTTCATCCCGGCTAGCGATCGCTTCCAGCGCGGCGGCCAGCGATCGTGTCGCGCGTCCCAGATTCGTCATCATCCGCGGAAGCTGCAGAAGGGCGCCCGGATTGCGCAGCGCATGGACCGTTGTGGCGATCGGCCGGATGTTTCCCTTCTTGTCCAGCTTTGGTCCCACGACTTCGTCATCGATCTCGTCGATAATCGCGCGCAGGCAGACGAACGGAATTCCGCGCGCCGCCGCCTCTTGGGCGATCGACGCGGTCTCCATATCGACCGCGACCGCTCCCGTCGCCTCCGCGGCACGGCGCTTCTCGGCCCCGTCCTTCAGCGCGCGATGCGACGTAAGAATGGCGCCGGCGGTGTAGGCGACTCCGGCATTCAAAAGCATGCGCCCCATCTCGCGCATCGAACCCGCGTCGATTGCGACCGGCTCTTCTCGTCCGATCGCGTCATCGCGACGCGCAATCACGCGATCGGCCAGCACCAGGTCGCCCGGCTTGAGCTTCTCAGTTAGCGCGCCGGCTACGCCGGTGCCGATTGCGAGTTCGGCATTTGGGAACAACTCGAACGCGCGGCGGGCGGACTGGCGCGCGCGGTTCATCCCGATTCCCGATGCGATCGCGATGATATCGCGGCCCTGAATTTCGCCGTGAAAGCCGCGCAGATCGCGATGCCCGAGCGGGCGGCGGTTCTTCAGTCGTTGCTTGAAGGGCCCGATTTCGCGTGCGAACGCGTAGAAGATGAGTATCAAGTGCGGCTACCCGGCGGCGCGGCTACTTGAGCCGCCTCTGCGATGCTAGCAAAATGCGCGCACGTACCGGTCCGGTCAAGTTGGCCTCCCGATGAATCCCGTCTCAGAGCCGTGAAAGAACTGATCGTAAATGCCGACGACTTCGGGTTGTCGCCGGAGGTCAACGCCGCCGTCGCGCGGGCCCATCGCGAGGGAATACTCACCAGCGCGAGCCTGATGGTAGCCGAGCCGCACTGTGGCGAGGCGGCCCGAATCGCGCGGGATAATCCCGGTCTCGACGTGGGCCTTCATGCGGTCGTTTGCAGGGGACGCAGCGTGCGCCCTCCCGCCGAGATCGCCCCGGTGGTCGATGCGCTCGGCCGGTTTCCGGACAATCCCGTGCTTGCGGGCCTGCGATGGTTTTTCGACCGCAACGCCCGGGAGCGGCTTGCCTCAGAGCTTCGCGCTCAGGTGGAGAAACATCTCGAGCTGGTCGGTTATCTGAACCATATCGACGGCCATCTGAACTTTCACGTTCATCCCGCGATTGCCGATATCCTTGTCGAGCTGGCGGTCGAATTTAAGGTTCCGTGCCTGCGCCTGCCGCGCGAGCGCGTGATGACCACGCTTGGGTTGCGCCGCGATCATGCCGCCCGCAAGGCGGTTGAGGCGCTCATCTTCCGCACGCTCTCGCGCCGCACGCGCCGCATGATGCGCGAGCGAGGCCTGGTCTCCACCGACTGGCTCTTCGGGCTTCATCAGAGCGGCCATCTCGATCACGGCTATATCCTCGCGATCATCGGACGCCTCGATGAAGGCACGACCGAGCTGTATTTCCATCCGGCGATGGACATCGGCGGAACTCCGCCGTCGCCTGGCGCGCAGATCGAGGTGGATATCCTGACCAGTCCGCGGGTTCGCGATGCGATCGCCGGCGGCGCAATAAAGCTGACGAATTTCGCCGCGCTCGCGAATCGCGGCGCCCGTAATTGACTCGCAATCCAATCCGGCATTCGATGGGCGCAGGACCCGGAGGGACATCGCCGATGTCGAACCTAATCGTACGGCCCGCCGAGCGCGCAGATCTCCCCCAGATGACGGAAATCTACAACCACTACATTCTGACCACCCCGATTACGTTCGATATTGATGTAGTGACGCCGGATCAGCGGGTCGGATGGTTCGAGGAGCATACTCACGGCCCTCGCTACCAACTTTTGGTGGCGCAGGAAAACGATCGCATCGTCGGGTACGCGGGCACCGGACGCTTCCGCGACCGGGCGGCCTATGACACCACGGCGGAGACGACCATCTACTGCGCGCCGGACGCGACCGGCCGCGGCATCGGTCGGACGATGTATCGCACATTATTCGATGCGCTTCGCGGCGCCGACCTTCGGCGCCTGGTCGCCGGAATCACCATCCCCAATGATCCCTCGGTAAAACTGCATCGCCAGTTCGGCTTCAGGGAAGTCGGAGTGTTCTCCGACGTCGGCCGCAAATTTGGCCGATATTGGGACGTTCTCTGGATGGAGCGGCCGTTGGTGCTGGGATAGACGGCGCAGAGCCGGCGCCAGCCGCTGAGGCGCGGCGGTAAGGAGCTGACTTGGTTGCGCCTCTGCGCGCGATTCTCGCTCCAGATCCACGATTGACGTACTGTAGGACGCGGGTGCTCTTGCGCCCGCGTTGAACATTCATCACGAAGGAAACCATCATGCGCGACCAGGAAGGTGCTTCCGAAAGCCAGCAAATCCACGACTATCGGCTGCCGAAAAATGTCAGGCCGCGGCGCTACGTGTTGCGGCTTGAACCGGACCTCAAGGCTTTTACATTCAAGGGCGACGAGAACGTCGAAATCACCGTCGTTGAAGCGACAGACGAAATCGTCCTCAACGCGCTGGAACTGGAGATCGATTCCGCGACCGTCGAATGGACTGGAAAATCGCTCAAGGCCGCGGTGCGGATGGAGCCGGAGAAGGAACGGGCCCATCTGAAGTTCCCGCAACCGCTTGCCCCCGGCGAATACATCCTCAGGGTCGTCTTTCGCGGAATTCTCAACGACAAGCTCCACGGCTTTTATCGCAGCCAGTACACCGACGCAGCCGGCAACGCACACGTCGTTGCCACGACCCAGTTCGAGTCCACCGACGCACGCCGCGCATTCCCGTGCTGGGATGAGCCCGAGCTGAAGGCCAGCTACAAGGTGATCCTGGTGGTTGACGAAAACCTCGCGGCCATTTCCAACGGCGGCCAGGAAAGCGAACGCAAGCTCGCAGGCGGCAAGAAGGAGGTCGTTTTCAAGGAAACGATCGTGATGTCCACCTATCTGCTTGCCTTTATCGTCGGCGAATTCGAAGCGACGGCGCCCGTGGATGCGGGCACGCCGCTCAGGATTGTTCACGTGCCGGGCAAAGCGGATCTGGCGCCTTTCGCCAGCCGGATCGGCGCCTTTTCGCTCAAGTTCTTCGCCGATTACTACGGCCTTCCATACCCCGGCGACAAGCTCGACCTGATCGCGATTCCCGACTTCGCTTCCGGCGCCATGGAGAATCTCGGCGCGATTACTTTCCGCGAGACCGCGCTGCTTGCCGACGAAAAGACCGCGTCGCGCGCCGAACTCGAACGAGTTGCCGATGTCGTGTCGCACGAGAACGCGCACATGTGGTTCGGCGACCTGGTGACGATGCGATGGTGGAACGGCATCTGGCTCAACGAGGCCTTCGCCACCTTCATGGAGATGCTGGCGGTTGACGCGTGGAAGCCGGAATGGAAGCGATGGGACAGCTTTTCGGTGTCGCGCGCCGCCGCGATGGCGATCGACGGACTGCGCAGCACGCGCCCGATCGAGTTCACTGTGCACAGTCCGGAAGAATGCCGCGCGATGTTCGACATCCTGACCTACGAGAAAGGCGCGGCCGTGCTCCGGATGCTCGAGCAGTATCTGCGGCCGGAGGTCTTTCGCAAGGGAATCCGCGGCTATCTGAAAAAGCATCAGTTCGACAACACCGAAACCGGCGACCTGTGGGATGCGCTTGAAGAGGCATCGCGCGAGCCGGTCCGCAAGATGATGGATTCCTGGATTTTCCAGCCCGGATTTCCCATCGTCGATGCGGCCGTGACCGAAGATGGCCGCGGGCTGCGGCTGTCCCAGCGCCGTTTCTTTTATCTCAAGGACGACTCCGATCAGCTTTGGCACGTGCCGGTGATGATTCGCGCGCGCACCGACAAGGGGATTGTCACCCGGAAGGTGCTGATGACCTCGCGCGAGACGAAGATCGATCTCGGCGGCAAGGTGGCATGGGCTCTCCTGAACGAAGGCGGCCACGGCTTTTACCGCGTCCATTACGCTGCGGCGCTGCTGGCCGGCCTTACCAACAATCTCAACCAGCTTCAGCCGATCGAGCGCTTCGGCCTGGTGAGCGATACCTGGGCGGCTACGGTCGCGGGGATGGGGCCGCTGTCTGAGTTCATCAAGATGGCGCGCATGTTCATGGGCGAGACCGATCTCAACGTCTGGCGCGCGATCATCGGCGCTTTCAACTATCTCGACATGATCGTTGCGGATTCCGACCGTCCCGCCCTTGCGGCCGCCGTCCGCGCGATCCTGAGTCCGCCGGTTGCGCGCCTTGGATGGGTAGCACGGGCAGGGGAGAGCGAGCTCGATCGACAGTTGCGCGGCATCCTGATCGCAGCGCTCGGAACGCTTGGCAATGACGCCGAAGTTCAGGCGCGCGCGAAAGACGTGTACGCGCGCTTCGAGCGCGAGCCCGAAAAGGCCGACCGCGATCTGGGTCCGGCGCTGGTTTCGATTCTGGCGCACGCGGGCGACGCCGCCCGGTACGAGGAGTTCAAGAGCAAGTTCAAGGGCGCGCGCACGCCGCAGGAGGAACAGCGCTACCTGTTTTCACTGGCCGGCTTTCGCAATCCAGACCTGCTCCGCGCCACGATGGCGATGACGCTGGATGGGCAGGTGCGCACGCAGAATGCTCCGTACCTGATGCATTCGCTGCTGCTCAACACTGTTTGCCGCTACGAGGCGTGGGATTTCGTGCGCAAGAACTGGGAAGAGATGTCACGCAAGTACCCGGACAACGCGCTGCCGCGGATGTGCGAGGCGGTCGTCGCGCTGCTCGACCGCGAGGAAGAGGTAGAGAGCTTCTTCACCACGCATCGGGTGCGGCTCGGCGCCAAGATTATCGATCAGCACATGGAGCGCCTGTCCGTCGCGGTTGCCTTCCGCAAGCGCGAAGGCGCGAATCTGGCCGCGACTTTGCGCGGATAGGCGTTTTGAATTAGCCGCAGGCTCGCAAGCCTGCGGCTAATTCCGAATTCAGTGTGTGTGAGGCGCCAGTCGCGCGGCTTCCGGGCTCCTACGCCAGCAGGCCCTTGCCCGGAACGTGGTTGATCTCGATCCGGATGCCGTCCGGGTCTTCGAACAACACCGAATAGTAGCCGGGCGCCCAGGGACCGTCCTCCGGCGGATGCACGATCTTTGCGCCGATCGATTGCAGGAACCGGTGCGCTTCATCGATGTCGCCGCGCTCGCGAGCCCGCAGGCACAGGTGATGCAACCCGATGCGGTTCTGTACGAAGGGCTCGCCGCGATGCTGATCGGCGCATCGCATGATCCCGACCGCGGTGCGCCCGCCCACGCAATAGAGCATCTGATCGCTGTTAATCACCGGCTTGAGGCCCAGGTAGGTCAGCAGCTTCTCGTAAAACGGGACGCATTTTTCGAAATTGCTGACAGTCAGAATGACGTGCGCCATCCCGTTGATTTCCATTTCCATCCTCCTTTCGGTCAGGCGGCGGCCTGCGCGGCCATCCGCTTCGGATCGGGCTGGGCGTGGCCGAGAATCGGATGAGGCGTGTAGGGTTTTTCAAGCTGGGCGACTTCGTCGGCGCTCAACTTGATTGAAACGGCGTCGATCGCCTCCTTGAGATGCTTGAGCTTGGTGGCGCCGATGATGGGCGCGGCTACGCCGGGTGCCTGCAGAATCCAGGCGCAGGCGATCTGCGAGGGGCTGACGCCGCGCTGCTTTGCGAGTTTCTCTACGGCCGCCAGAACCTCGAAATCGCTCTCGCGGAAGTACATCCCCTTGGCGAATTCATCGGACTTCGCGCGGGTGGTATCTCCGCCCTTGTCGGCGGCGGTGCGATTGCCGGCCAGAAATCCGCGCGCCAGAGGGCTCCACGGGATGAGTCCCACACCCTGGTCGATGCAGAGCGGATTCATCTCGCGCTCCTCCTCGCGATAGACCAGGTTGTAATGATTCTGCATCGACACGAACCGATGCCATCCGTTTTCCTTCTGCAGGAACAGCGCCTTGGCGAACTGCCAGGCCGCCATCGAGCTCGCGCCGAGGTAGCGCACCTTGCCCGCGCGGACCAGCGAATCGAGCGCTTCGAGCGTCTCTTCGATGGGCGCGGTAAAGTCCCATCGATGGATCTGGTACAGGTCGATGTAATCCATTCGCAGCCGCTTCAGCGACGCGTCGCACGATTGCAGGATGTGCTTGCGGGAGAGGCCGCCCTGGTTCTGCCCTGACGCCATCTGCCCGTACACTTTGGTGGCGACCACGATCTCGTCCCGCTTCGCCATCTCGTTCAGCCATCGTCCGGTGATCTCCTCGCTCACGCCAAGGGAGTAAACGTTGGCGGTATCGAAGAAGTTGATCCCGGCCTCGAGCGCTTCCGCGAAGTGCTCGCGCGCCTCATCGACCGTGAGCACCCAGTCGCGCCATTTCTTGTCTCCGTAGCTCATGCATCCGAGGCAGATGCGAGAAACCGACAGTCCTGTCCGTCCAAGTTTTGCGTACTGCATTTTTTCCTCGTCGGGCGGAGCGACGTGTCTCCGCGCGTTGGTGATGGTTGTGAAACGAAACTACCTGGGTCCAAAACTCCGGCGCTGGACGCTCGATGTCAAGAGCGCCAGCCCATGTTCCGGTGTTCAGGGCGGGGCGCTCCTGGGGACGACGCGATGGGGTATCGAATCGAAGCCATGGCTTCGGACATAGCGGGCGCGCAGGACGCCAATCAGAATCGCGTCGATTATGGCGACCGCCAGGATCAGCGCGATCGTGAGGTCTTTTGCGGACTTGCGCATATCTCCAAGGCGTGATCGTTTCGGGCGCAAGGTGGGGATGATTGAGCCCGCATCCGTTCGTTACGGCAGTATTTCAATATACGCCATAGCACGATAGAATCGCGCGACTGGCCGATTGGTCAGGCGCTCCGCCGGAGGAAAATTGATGCGGGTTTTGTTCGTCCATCCGAGTCCACTGATGTACAGCGAAATTTACCTGCGCCTCGAGCCGCTGGGGATGGAGCGGGTGGCGGCAGCCGTTCGCGCGGCCGGCCACGACGTACGCATCCTGGACCTCCAGATTTTCCAGCATCGCGAACTTTTCAAGGAGTTCGAGAGCTTCAAACCTCAGGCAGTCGGATTTTCTCTCAACTATCTTGCGAACGTTCCCGAAGTTATCGATCTTGCCAAAGCTCTCAAGGAGCGTAATCGCGATTGTTTCATCTTCGTCGGCGGCCACAGCGGCTCATTCGTTGCGGACGAAATTCTGGAGCATGCCGCTGGATCGGTGGATTGTGTCCTGCGCGGCGAGGGTGAAAGCAGCGCGCAGATGCTGATGGAAGCGATTGGCACCGACTCGGTCGCCAAGGTTCCCGGCGCGGTGACGCTCAACGGAACCGGCCCGGCGCCGATCATGCTCGATGATTTGGACAAGTATTTTCCGGCGCGCGACCTTGGACGGCGGCGCAACAAGTACTTTATCGGTGTGCTCGACCCGTGCGCATCGATCGAGTTCACGCGCGGATGCCCCTGGGACTGCTCGTTCTGCAGCGCCTGGACCTTTTATGGGCGCAGCTATCGAAAGTCCACCGCGGAAGCGGCCGCCGAGGACATGGCGTCAATCAAGGAACCCGGCGTCTTCATCGTCGACGACGTCGCGTTCATTCATCCCGAGCACGGCTTTGCGATCGGCGCGGAGCTCGAAAAGCGCAAGGTCAAGAAGCGCTACTATCTCGAGACGCGGGCCGATGTGCTGATCCGAAACCAGGAAGTGTTTCGCTACTGGCGCAAGCTCGGACTCGAATACATGTTCCTTGGGCTCGAAGCGATCGATGAAGAAGGGCTGAAGGCGCATCGCAAGCGCTCCTCGACCGGCACGAATATCAAGGCGCTCGAAGTTGCCCGCGATATCGGCCTGACGGTGGCGATCAACCTTATTGCCGATCCTTCGTGGGACGAGCGGCGGTTCGAGATTATCCGCGAATGGGCGATGAGCGTGCCCGAGATCGTGCATCTGACCGTCGCCACGCCTTACCCCGGCACCGAGCTCTGGTTTACCGAGTCGCGCAAGCTCACCACGCTGGACTACCGCCTCTATGACATCCAGCATGCCGTGCTGCCCACCAAGCTTCCGCTGAAGCAGTTTTACGAGGAGCTGGTGAAGACCCAGGATGTTCTCAACCGCAAGCATCTGGGGTTTGCCGCGCTGAAAGAAGTCGCGACCATCGCGGGCAAGCTGATGCTCAAGGGGCAGACCAACTTCATCAAGATGCTGTGGAAGTTCAACAAGGTCTATAACCCGGATCGCCAGTTTGCGGAGCATTCGCAGCCGGTGAAGTACCAGATGCGCCCGCCGAAGCTGCACACCACCAGCCGGCCGGATGCGTCGCTGCTGTACATACATCCGCCGAACAAGCCCGCGCGCGCCGCCGACCCGGCATCGACTCCCGCGGCGGGCCGATAGGGCGCAAGTCCGCCCGGGCGGGTTACTCGCCGTTGAATTTCGGTGCGCGTTTTTCGACGAACGCGGTAATTCCTTCGCGGCCGTCCTTGGTCCGCGCCATTTGCGAAATCCAGTCCGTCTCCAGCGCCATCTGCGTTTCCAGAGTGTTGTTGCTGCTGTCGAGCAGCAATCGCTTCACTCCGCCGAAGGCGAGCGTCGGCCCTCCGGCCAGTTCTTCGGCAAACGCGCGGGCCCGCGCCAGGAGCTCGGAATCGGGAACGACCTGGGTGACGATGGCGAGGTCGCGCGCCTGCTGCGCGGTCAGGATGGGATTGGTGAGCGCGAGTTCCAGCGTGCGCCGATAGCCGAGGATCCTCGGCAGAAAATAAGTCGCCGATCCGTCGGGCGTCAGTCCCGCGCGCGTGTATGCCATCGTGAACTTGGCGCTTTCCCCCGCAAACACGAAATCGCACGCGCAGGCCATGCTGAATCCCGCTCCTGCGGCGCTGCCGTGCACCGCGGCGATAACCGGCGAGCTCATGTGCGCGAACGTCGAAATTGCGCCGTGCAGGAAATGCGTCACTTCCCGCAGATAAGTCGGCAGCTCCGACGGATCCTGCGCCGCGAAGGTTTTCAGATCTCCTCCCGCGCAGAACAGCTTTCCGTTGCCGCTCAGCAGCACCGCCCGCACGTGCGGATTTTCGTCGCATCGCCGGATCGCATCGCTGAACTCGCGCGCGAGTTCCAGGTTGATGCCGTTGGCCGCGTCGGGCCGGTTGAAGGTGATGTGCCCAACGTTGTTTTTGATCTCGAAGATCAGGGTTGCATATTCGGCCATTGCTGATGTTCCCTCTCTGAATTCCGCGGATTCGGATTAGCTCTGTATCGCACGATACCAGTCGGCTATCGCACTGCCGATATCGTGCGGCGAATCTTCCTGGATGAAGTGTATGCCTTTGACGGTGACTTCGCGCTGTTTTGGCCATCGGCGGCAGAACTCGCGCTGGGCGCCCGTCAGTATCGCGCCCGGCTCGGCATTGACGAAGAGTTTGGGAACCGGGCTCTGAGCCATCCAATCCGCGTAAGCCTGCACGATCGCGACTACGTCGGCGGGTTCGCCCTCGATCGGTATTTCGCGCGGCCACTGCAGCGTCGGCCGGCGCGATTCGCCGGGCTCCCGAAACGGCCGGCGATAGTGCTCCATTTCCTCGTCCGTGAGCTTTCGTATCACGCTGCCGGGCAGGATGCGCTCGACAAAGATGTTGCGTTTCAGGATGAGGTCATCGCCCGCCCGACTGCGCAGCGCCTTGAATATATCCACCGCGCGCTCCGACCATTCCCGCCAGACCAGCGGCCGCACGATTGCCTCCATGTAGGCGATGCCCTTGACGCGATCGGGATGGCGGCGCGCCCAGTCGAAACCGAGCGCCGATCCCCAATCGTGAACGACCAGCGTGACCGGACCTTCAGGCAAAAGCGCCTCGAAAAACGCGTCCAGATGGCGAGCGTGATCGGCAAAACGGTACGTTCCCGTGGACGATGGTCCCGATTCACCCATCCCGATGAGGTCAGGCGCGATGCATCGAGCCAGCGGAGCGGCGTGAGGCATCACGTTGCGCCACAGATACGACGACGTAGGATTGCCGTGCAGAAATACCATCGGCTCTCCCGCTCCCGTCTCCGCGTAGGAAAACCAGGTGCCCGGCACTTCGATGCGTTTGCGTGGGTGTGGGTCAACGGCGGAAATGGATGCTTCGCTCATGAATTTCCTCGAACGAATGGCTGCATTCGACACATACGACCTGCGCCGGTGTCGCACAAGCGGCGTTTGTCAGGATTGCGCGGGCTCAAGCCGCGAGCGCACAATTCAGATTCGTCGGAGATTCAGCGGAGGGTCGAGCGATGGCTGAACGCAGGCGCAAATTCTGGGGATGGGGATACGAGGACCAGGGTCCCAATCCCGATCAGCAGCGGCATATGGCCGAGCGGATGGCGAATCGGTTCGGCCTTGGACCGTTGGAAATCACTCCGCCGCCGAAAGAGAGCGAACTGAACCTGCGCGCCCCGCGCGTCGCGCCTCCCGATTCGCTGGCATCTATCTGCACGAGCGCCACCTACGATCGGGCGCTGCACAGCTATGGAAGCAGCTTCCGCGACGTGGTGCGCGCGTTCCGCCGATTTTTCCCGAACCCTTTCGATGTGGTCGCGTATCCGCGTGACGAGGCCGACCTGATTCGGGTGCTTGAATGGTGCGATCGCGAGAATCTGGCGGCGGTGCCGTTCGGCGGCGGATCAAGCGTCGTGGGAGGAGTGGAGCCGCCCGCCGGCGATCGCTACCGCGGCGCCGTGTCAATCGACCTCAAGCACCTGAACCGGGTGCTCGAGGTGGACAAGCTCTCGCGAGCAGCGCGAATCCAGGCCGGGGTCCTGGGACCCGCGCTCGACGATCAACTGCGTTCGCACGGCTACACTATCCGCCACTTTCCCCAGTCGTTCGAATTTTCGTCGCTCGGAGGATGGATCGCGACGCGATCGGGAGGACACTTCGCGACGCTGTACACGCATATTGACGATTTCGTGGAGTCGGTGCGTGTGGTCACTCCAACCGGCATCGTCGAGTCACGCCGGCTGCCGGGATCCGGCGCGGGTCCCAGCCCGGATCGGATGTTCATCGGATCGGAAGGGATTCTAGGAATCATTACCGAGGCCTGGATGCGCCTGCAGGACCGGCCGACTTTTCGTGCCGGCGCCTCGGTGCCATTCGACGACTTCTTTGCCGCCGCAGAGGCCGTCCGCCAGATTTCACAGGCCGGCCTATATCCGGCCAACTGCCGCCTGCTCGACCCGGGTGAGGCGTTTAACGCCGGTGCGACCGACAAAAACGAGGCCGTCCTTGTGCTTGCGTTCGAGTCGGCTGACCATCCGCTCGATCCCTGGATGAAGCGGGCGCTCGAATGCTGCGCCGATCACGGCGGGCGCATTCCTGCCGACGCGGGCAAAACGCGCAGCGACGAGAAGGCCACCCATGAAGGCGCGGCCGGCGCGTGGCGCAACGCTTTTCTCAATGCGCCCTACCTGCGCGACACCGTGGTCGCGATGGGCATGGTGAGCGACACTTTCGAGACCGCCATCACCTGGGACCGCTTCCGCGATTTTCATTCGCAGATGATGGCGTGCGCGACCGACGCGGTGAAAAGAATCTGCGGAAAGGGAACCGTCACGTGCCGCTTCACGCATGTCTATCCTGACGGCCCCGCGCCCTACTACACAATTCTCGCGCCCGGACGGCGCGGCTCGGAGATGGAGCAATGGGATGAGATAAAGGCGGCGGTGTCTGACCTGTTGATCAAGATCGGCGGCACGATCACGCATCATCACGCCGTCGGCCGCGACCATCGCCCCTGGTACGATCGCCAGCGCCCGGAAGGTTTCGCCCGCGCGCTGAAGGCAGCCAAGCGCGCACTCGATCCCCGCGGAATTCTCAATCCTGGCGTGCTGATCGATCCGGACTAAGGGGAATTTGGCGGGTTGATGCCCGCCGGCTCGCGGTCCGCGTGAGGCGGCGTTTCAATCGTCGAGGTTGAGCGCCTTGCGGGCCGCTTCGCTCATCATCTGGGGCGTCCAGGGAGGATCCCACACGATCTCGATATTGGCGTCCTCGCATCCGGGTAATCCGAGCAGCTTGTCCTGAATCTCCTGCGTAATCATCATGCCCATCTGGCATCCCGGCGCGGTCAGCGTCATCGTCACGTTGACAATCCCGCCTTCCAGCGAGACGCCGTACACCAGACCGAGATCGACGATGTTGACGGGAATCTCGGGGTCGTAGCACTCGCGCAGAACCTCGTAGACGTCGGCTTCGGTAATGGCAGGCGAATTATCCATCGGGGCAGAACCTATTATATAAGATAGCATCGCAGATGACGCATCATCCGTCCGGAGTGTAAGACGATGCCTGATGTGGAAGAGCTTTACGACGAAGCGGTGGACCTGTACGCCGACGAAAAATACGACGAAGCGATCGAGGTTTACAAAAGGGCGCTTGAAATCGATCCCGCCTTCACCGACGCGGTGCACGGAATCGCGATGTGCTATCAGGCGAAGGGCGACCTGGACAAGGCGATCGAGGTCACCCGCAAGCATATCGAGCAGGCCCCGGAAGATATTCTCGCCTTCACCAATCTGAGCATGTTCTACCAGAAGAAGGGCATGATTGCGGAAGCCGAGGCGGCCGGCGCCGAGGCGCGCCGGCTCGATTGGAAGCGGCAGTTGCGCGAAGCGAAACAGAAATCGTGAGGATGGAATGAAGCTCAAGGACAAAGTCGTGATGATCACCGGCGGGGGCTCCGGCCTCGGCCGCGAAATGGGACTGACCTTCGCGCGCGAAGGAGCGACGATCGCGGTCAACGATATCCGGCCCGAATCCGCCCAGAACGTCGTGACCGAGATCGAGCGGGCCGGGGGCAAGGCGCGGGCCTTCGTCGCCGACGTATCGTCGAGCGCCGCCGTGAAAAAGATGTTCGCCGATTTTATCGCCGCCTTCGGCACGATCGACGTCCTCATCAACAATGCCGGCATCGGGCGCACCCGCGAGTCGAACGAGTTCACCGGCCTGCAGGACGTCGCCGATGAGGACTGGCACAAGATGCTGGCGACGCATCTCGATTCGACCTTCTACTGCACGCGCGAGGCGTTGAAGCTGATGATCCCGAAAAAGTCGGGCCGCATCATCAACCTCGGCTCGATCGCCGGCACCACCGGCCTGGGATTCGCGGTTCCATATTCCGCCGCCAAGGGCGGTATCATCTCGTTCACCAAGGCGCTTGCGAAGGAGGTCGTCGGCCACGGCATCCTCGTCAACTGCATCGCTCCGGGCTTCATCGAGACGCCGATGACCGCGCCGATCACGCCGGAGATGCGCAAGCAGGTGATCGCGGTGACGCCAATCGGACGCTTTGGCGAGCCGCGCGATATTGCCGCGGCGGCGCTGTTTCTCGCCTCGGACGATTCGAATTTCATGGTCGGCCAGGTAGTCAGCCCCAACGGCGGCTACGTGATCTGAAACCGGCGCTCGATCAGTAAATCACCGGATCATGCTGCCACGAGTCGCCGGCGTACTGATCCCCCTGTTTTCGATCCGTACGCTCGACGACCTTGGGCGCGGAGAGATTCCCGGCCTCGCGCCGATGATCGATTTCGCCCGCGAGATGGGGCTCGGCCTGATCCAGCTTCTTCCGCTCGATGAGGGAGCGCCGGGAGAGGCCAGTCCCTACAGCGCGATGAGCGTGTTTTCGGTAGACCCGGTCTATCTCTCAGTGAAGGGGCTGAGAGGGATCGGAAAAAAATCGCTCGGCGATGCCCGCGGGAAGATTATGGCGATGGCCGCGCCCGGGCGGGCGGCGGTCCGCGCGATCAAACTGCCGCTACTCGAGCGGGCGTGGCGCGCGTCCGGAGAACGCGCGGCCATGAGCCGCGAGTTCGAGGCTTTTTTCGAAGAGAACCGCGACTGGCTCCCCGACTATGGGTTGTTTCGCGCTCTCAAGGACAGGTTCCAGTGGTCGTCGTGGGAGACGTGGCCGGATGGACTTCGCGATCGCGAGCCCGCGGCGCTCGAGGCCGCGCGGCGCGAGATGGCCGAAGCGATCGCGCGCTACGCGTGGTTTCAATTCCTCGCGCATCGCCAGTGGCTCGCGATACGGGCGTATGCGGCAGAGCGCCGGATGCTGCTCGGAGGGGACATGGCATTCTCGCCGGCGCGCGACAGCGCCGAGGTCTGGGCCAATCAATCGCTGTTCGACCTGGAGCGGACGGTCGGCGCTCCGCCGGACGCATTCAACGAGCGCGGGCAGCGATGGGGCCTCCCGCTTCCACGATGGGATCGGATGCGCGGTGACGGCTTCCGGTTATGGCGCGAGCGCGTGCGCAGGGCTGCGCTGATGTTCGACCTGCTCCGCGTCGATCATGTCGTCGGACTCTACCGGACCTTCTCGTTTGGCGCCGATCCTGACGCATCCGGCGAGTTTGTTCCCGCGGACGAGCACGCTCAGCGTGCGCAAGGAGAAGAGATACTGCACGCCTTGCATGAAGCGGCCGGCGGCCGCTGCGAGCTGATTGCCGAGGATCTCGGCTCGGTGCCGCCCTGGGTGCGCGCATCGCTCACCGCGATGGGAATTGCCGGATACAAGGTGATGCAATGGGAGCGCGAGTGGGGTGCGGCGCAAGAACGCTACCTGAGAGCCGCCGAATATCCGGAACTCTCGCTGGCAACCACCGGCACCCACGATACCGAAACTCTCACCACCTGGTGGTCGCGTCAGGCGCCTGAGGAGCGCGCCAGACTGGCCGAGGCCCTCGCAATCGCGGGCATCGCCGATTTACATCAGCCGCTCGGCGAGGTGGGGCTCGATGCGATCATCGGCGCGCTTTACGCCTCGCCCGCCCGCCTGGTGGTGCTGCCCGTCCAGGATCTGTTCGGATGGGACGATCAGATAAATCGCCCCGGCACGATTGACGATGCCAACTGGTCGTACCGCCTGCCATTCGCGATCGAAGATCGCGCGCAAGTTCCCGGCATCCGCGAGCGTATCGCGGCTCTACGCGCTCTTGCTGACGCATCGCGCCGCCTGCCCGGGAGTCAATCCGGCTGAGAAACGGAGAAGCGAATCAGCGCGGCCGAACTCGTTGGGCGGGGCAAAACCATTCGTTGTTGGCGCGGGTCGCCTTCGACTATATAAGCGATGGGAGGCGCGACTCGATGGGACCGCTTAGCGGAATCAAAGTTCTCGACCTTAGCATGGTCGTCTCGGGACCTTTTTGCACCATGATCCTCGCCGATCTCGGCGCGGACGTCGTCAAGATCGAGCCGCCCGAGGGCGACGTGACGCGCTCGGTCTATGGCCTGGAGCGCAACGGCGTCCCGGTGGGAATCATCAACTGGAATCGCAACAAACGCGGGATGGTGCTCGATCTGAAGCGCGACGGAGCCGCGGAGGTGTTCCTCAGGATGGCGGAGCAGGCCGATGTGGTCATCCAGAACGTAAGACCCGGCGTCGTCGATCGCCTCGGAATCGGTTACGAGGCGGTTTCAAAGCGCAATCCAAGGATCGTGTACTGCTCGATCGCCGGGTACGGCTTCGAGGGACCCTACAAAGACAAGCCCGCTTACGATCCGATCATCCAGGGTATCGCCGGCGTCATGATGAGCCAGCGCACGCAGGGCCGTCCGCGCGCCGTCAAGAACATCATCGCCGACAAGGTCACCTCGATGACCGCGGCGATCGCGATTCTCGCCGCCCTCCAGGAAGCGCACGCCGGCAAGGGGCAGCACATCGAGATCTCGATGATGGACGCGGTCGCGTACTACCTGATGGGCGATACCGCTGTCCGCCATACTTTCCTTCCCCATGATCGCGGCATTCCACCCGCGATGGGATCCGCGGAACCTTACAAGACCGCCGACGGCTACATCACCATCGCGCCCCTTACCGACAAGCACTGGAGGGCGCTTCTTGAGGCCGTTGGCCATCCGGAGTGGTTCGAAGGCGACGAGCCGCGCAACGAGCGCGTCAAGCGCGCCGCGCGCAACCTGATCGAGCTTTTTCCGACCCAGCCCTCGGCGTACTGGCTCGAGCGGATCGAAAAAGCCGATGTTCCGTGTGGACCCGTCAACGACTTCGACTCGATCTGGGAAGACCCGAAGTTCATCGTCAACGAAACCTTCTACGAATACGAGCATCCGGTGGCAGGCAAGGTGCGCGCCGTGCGGCCCGCGCCGCGGCTCTCCGGCAAGAAGCCCGATCTATGGCGCCATGCACCGGGACTCGGGGAGCATACCGACCAGATTCTCGCGGATTTTGGATTTGCGGCTGGAGAAATCGCGGACCTTCGCGCCCGTGAAATCGTGAAATAGTCGGCCGCGTGAAGCATCCGCGACATAGCGGCTTAGCGCCGCGATCATGGATTCACGCATTGATCGCCCTGGCCGCCGCGGCGACAATCGGAGGTTGCGCAGTCACCAAGCAGCAGCCCATCACCGAAGCGCAGCCTCCCGCGCCCGAGGAAGCCCACGGCACCGCAGTCAGCACGTACTCGCCATATGCGATCGCGGCCGGGAAGGATGACGCGCTCTGGTACACGGAATATCAGGGTGACGGAATCGGCCGAATAACCACCAGCGGATCGGTCATGCGCTTCAAGATCGATCCCAACGGATTCGCCGAGCGCATCACGGCCGGTCCGGACGGTGCGATGTGGTTTACCGATACCGCGGGCAATCGCCTCGGGCGGGTGCAATCCGACGACAAGGTCGCTTACGTCAGGCTTCCTCACGAGAACAGCAGCCCTACCGGCATCACAACCGGCCCCGACGGTAACTTGTGGTTTACCGAACATGCCGCAAATCGCATCGGCCGTCTGAGCATGGAAGGGACTCTCGCGGAATTTTCCTTGCCCAAGGGTGAAGGACCCGGAGAAATAATCACCGGGCGCGACGGCAACCTGTGGTTCGCGGAAGACCGCGCGAATCGCCTCGGCCGGATCACTACATCGGGAAGGGTCACCGAGTTCGCCATCCAAACCCCCAACTCGAAGCCCGAGGGGCTGGCGGTAGGAAGCGACGGCAACGTCTGGTTTACGGAATTGACCGGAAACCACGTTGGAAAAATCACGCCCGAGGGCGCGATAACCGAATACGAGCTTCCCGAAAAGGGAGTGCCGCTGGGAATCGCCGCCGGCCCCGACGGAAATATCTGGGTCACGATGGTTCGCGAGCACGTGATCTTGCGCGTGTCGCCCTCCGGAGATTTCACGTCATTTCGCACCGGAGTCGACACCGTGCCGGGATTCATCGCCTCCGGACCGGACGGCAATCTGTGGTTTACCGAGCCCAACGGCAAAATCGCGCGGCTCACCACGCAGGGGCAGATCACTGAGTTTCGGGTGGCAAAGGTGGGAGGTTAGGATTTCTGTCCCGCCGTCGCGGTTTTGCGCTATAAGCCGTGAAGGCGGGCTGGTCCGATTTTCCCGCGGCGCGGCCTGCCGGAACCGAAACCGTTCAACAGTTTGGATTCCACATCAAGGGAGACTCCGACGTTATGGGTAAGCTCGATGGCAAAGTTGCAGTGATCACGGGCGGCGGACGCGGTATCGGCCGCGGAATCGCAAAGACTTTTGCGGCCCAGGGAGCCGCGGTCGTGGTCAACGATCTTGGCGTTACCGTCGCGGGCGAGACGGAAAAGAGCTCGCCCGCCGACGACGTGGTCAAGGAAATCAAGGCTGCTGGCGGCACCGCCGTTTCCAACCATATGGACATCGCCACCGTCGAGGGCGGCGAGGGACTCATCAACCAGGCCGTCAAGGAATTCGGCAAGCTGGACATTCTGGTCAACGTCGCCGGCATCCTGCGCGATCGGATGATCTTCAACATGAGTGAGAAGGAGTGGGACGACGTTATCCGAGTGCATCTGAAGGGCCATTACTGCACGATGCGTCCGGCGACCGCGTACATGCGCGAGCACAAGTACGGGCGCATCATCAACTTCTCGTCGAATTCCGCGCTGGGAAGCCCCGGACAGCCCAACTATGCCGCCGCGAAGGCGGGTATCCTCGGGCTGACCTACAGCTCCGCCAACGCTTTGCAGAAGTACGGAATAACGGTGAACGCGATCATGCCCGGCGCGGCGACCCGCATGACCGACACGATTCCCGCCGGGCGGATGCCCGGTGCGACCGGAATCCCGCAGAGCCAGAGCGCGGAAGGCACCCCCCGCGACCCCGCAAACGTAGCGCCTATCTGCGTGTTTCTGGCGAGCGACGAAGCCGCAAATGTGACGGGGCAGTGCTTCGGCGCATCCGGCTACCGGATCATGCGCTACACGCATATCGTTCCCGACAAGATCATTTACAACGACGGTCCGTGGGACATCGACAAGCTGTTCGATCGGCTGAAATCGACGCTTCTGGTCGATCTGGTCCCGCCGCGAATGTAGAGACGAAGCTGTGTGAGTCCTCTCCCGCGCCCGTACGGGAGAGGACTCAGCCTGGAACGGCTGCGAATCGCTCGCTTGCGAGCCGCGCTTTCCGGTGGGCATTGTCGGCCGGGCTGCGCGGGCCTTCCGAGCTTGGAGCAAGAAGACCTTCTGAAAAGAGCTTGAGCACGCGCGCGGAGTATTCCGCCGGCGCCTCGAAGATCGCATCGCCGTGGCCTTTGCCTGGCACAATCCACAACTCGCCCCGATTTCCCGCCGCCGCCGCGATTGCCCGCGCTTGCGCGAGCGGCACAATTTGATCACCTTCCTCGTGGATCACCAGGATCGATGCGGGGCCGAGGTCGCGCGCGGCATTTGTCGGATCGACGTTCCAGATCGAGTGCCCCAAAAAGAACCCTGCTTCCCAGAGCGCGGTCTGCTGCAATGCGGGATTCAGGCCGGCAATCGATGGCACCCGCTGAAACATCGCGGCCAGGCTGCCGTAGGCACTGTCGGCAACGATCGCCTGGAACGATGCGCCCGCGGCCTGCACGAGGATTATTTCCGCGGCTCCCTCGGAAACTCCCAATGCGCCGATCTTCCTGAAGCCGCGCCGCTTGAGCTCGCTGGCCGCGGAAAGGACTCCCATCCGCTCGGACCATCCCCAGGATGTGCCGGTATGGGCGTCATCGCCGCTGTCAATCGCCATCACTGCGTATCCGGCCTCGTGCAGGAACTTCGCATATGGAAGCATCGTGCGCCGCGTTCCTCCGGCGGGCGGCACGAGCAGGACAGCCGCCGGGAGCTTTCCGGGGATCATCCATGCTTCGATGTTCTTGCCGCGCGCCACCGGAACTCGGATGGAGCCGAAGTCCGCGCCGAACGCCGCGCGCGGATCGGCGGGCGCGCCCGAACTTTCGCCGGGCACGTGCGGTCCGTACACGTCTGTCCGTCCCGCTTCCAGAAACGGCGGATATTTCAGGCGATACGCGACCAGCGTGGCTGCGGCGAACCATAACACCGCCACAACGCCGAGCATCACGGCGCCCATGAGAGCAAAACGCCTGGCATGACGCGGTTCTCTTGCGTCTGCGCTCGCGGTCTTCCGGGCTGGTTCCATCGCGTATGGTTTCTCGCATCGCTCGCGCGCGGGCAAGCGCCTTGTGAGCTTCGCGGCTCGCCTTTATGCTGCCGGAGGAGGCGGTCTGTTTTCCATGAGCGACTGGGAGCCGGAACTTTACAATCGTTTTCGCCGCTATCGATACGAGCCGGTCGAGGCGATCCTCGCGCGGCTGCCCATTTCAGCCGACGAGCGGATTGCCGATCTCGGATGCGGCAGCGGAGAAAACACGATCGAGCTCGCGCGCCGCGCGGTTGCCGGACGCGTCACGGGAATCGACTCGTCGCCGGCGATGATCGATGCCGCGAACAAGGCTCGCGCGGAGTTGCCTCCCGCGCTCGGTGATCGCGTCGCCTTCATGGTGGGAGACATCTCGCGGCTCGAGGCCGCGGCTCAATATTCGATCATCTTTTCGAATGCGGCCCTGCAATGGATACCGCATCATCGCGACGTGCTTTCCGCGTGGTTCCGCGCGCTTGCGCCGGGGGGGCGGATGGTCGTGCAGATGCCCGCGAACGATCGCGAGACCGCGAAGGTCGAATTGGGCAACCTTGCACGCGAGGAACCGTGGCGCTCGATGCTGTCGGGTGTCGACCAGTCATTTCGCGAAGTGCCGCCGCCTGAGAAATACGCTTCCATCCTGCACGAGATCGGTTTCATCGAGGTCGATTGCTACTACCATACCTTTCACCATCCGATGCTGAGTCCGTCCGAGGTCGTGGAATGGTATCGTGCCACCGGCCTGCGTCCGTTCATCAACGCATTGCCCGAGCGCCATCGCGCCCCGTTTCTCGATGCGTATCGCGGCCGGTTGGAACGCGCTTACGGCACAACCGCAAAGATGACTTTCGGCTTCAAGCGCCTGTTCATCTGGGGGCGCCGTCCCGCCGCCTGAAAATGCCGGCGCGGCGAATACTGCCGGCTCTGGTCGCGCATGGCGGAGCGGGCGCGCGCGGCGCCGCTTCCGAGCGCCCGTTGCGGCGCCAGGGCCTGCTTACGGCGGTCCGGCGCGGCGCGGAAATCCTTCGCGAAGGCGGAAGCGCAATCGACGCCGTTCAGGTAACGGTCGTCGAACTCGAGGACAACCCGCTTTTCAACGCCGGGACCGGGTCCGTTCTCACCACCGCGGGCACGGTCGAAATGGATGCATCGATCATGGTGGCGGAGCCGGCGTCCGCCGGACGCGAGGCTCGAATCGCGGCGGGCGCCGTCGCGGCGGTGAGCCGGGTGAGGAATCCGCTGATGCTTGCGCGCGCGGTGATGGAAGAGACGGCGCACGTGATGCTGGCGGGCAGCGGCGCGCATCAGTTCGCCCGGCGCGCCGGAATAGCCCTTTGCCGCAACGAGGAATTGATTACCGCGCGAGCGCGCGAGCGATGGCGCATGCGGATGGCGAAGATGCGCGAGCGCGCCGCGCGCCCCCTCGAATATGGGACGGTGGGCGCGGTCGCGATCGATTCGGCCGGACGAATTGCCGCCGCGACCTCGACCGGCGGCGTGCCCGGAAAGATTCCGGGGCGCGTCGGCGATTCCGCGATAATCGGAGCCGGAACCTTTGCTACGCCGTCCGCCGGCGCATCCGCAACCGGCCATGGCGAGGCGATCATCATGACCGCGCTATGCCGGCAAGCGATCGATGGGCTCAGCGACCGCGCGCCGAACGGCGCGGCGCGCCGCGCGATTGCCTCGCTGCTTGCGCCCGCGCGGGCGGAAGGCGGAATAATCATTATCGACCGCAATGCGCGAATCGGGTTCGCGCATAACGCGGAGGCGATGCAGGTGGCGACGTTCGATCCCGTCTCGGGAATCCGCCACATCTGGGTCGCGCCGCTCAAACCCGGGACGTTGTCGTGAACGCTCGCGCCGAGACCGCCGCTGCCGCGCGCATCATCCCCCCAATTCAACTCGCCGCGGCGGCGATAGTGGCGTTTGTCGTTCTGGTGCAGGGAATCAGCGCGCCTTTTCAAAAGGATGCGGAGCCGCAATCCGCCGAATGGATCGTAAGCGTGGTCCGCGACGGGAACTGGCTGGTTCCGCGCGACTACTACGAATTCATCGATCGCAAGCCGCCTCTGTACTACTGGCTGTCGGCAATTGTTACAAAGGCGACGGGGGGAACGGTTGACGAGACTCGCGCGCGCATCGTTTCGGTGTTTTGCGCCACGCTTATCGCGCTTGAGGTTCTCGCCTGGACGGCTTCTGAAGTTGGCGTCGCGCAGGGATGGCTGGCGTTTCTGTTCCTGCTCGGAATCTATGGATTTTCCTCGCGCGCCACGCTCGCGCTTACCGACATGCTGATGACCGCGCTTCTGATGAGCGCGTATCTGGTCGCGTACCCGATGCTGGAGGGCGAGGCGTCGCTTGCGCGCACCGCGGTTCTCGGCTGCCTCCTGGGACTGGGAATTCTGACCAAAGGGCCGCTGGTGCTGATACTCATCGGCCTGGCGGGCGTCATCTATCTGCTGCTCGGCAGGCGCGATGTGATCGCCGCGCTGCGGCGCGCGTGGCCCTGGCAGGCGGCCGCTTTAGCCGTGGCGATCGGCGCGTGCTGGTACGTGCCCTGGCTTGCGATAGGAGGACGGCGCGAACTGGGCATCTTTCTCAACGAAAACCTGGGCCACTTCGCGCCCCGGGCATTCGGCGGGACCGGGGAAGCATCGCGACCGATCTGGTACATCCTCGCGCGGCTCATCGGCGGAGCCAATCCGGTCATCCTGCTGGCGCCGGCGACGCTGGCGGCATTCGCGACCGGTGAAGTTCGCGAATCGGCGCGCCGCCCGCTGCTATTTCAAGCCAGTTTCGTGGCGGCTGTAATCCTGTTCTTTTCGGTCGCGAGCGCGAAGCGCGATGACTACATCCTGCCGGCCCTTCCCGCCGTGGCGATTCTAAGCGCCGGCGCGTTTGGTTTGGGCCCGCCCGCTACAGGCTTCGCGGGCGGCGCGAAGATTCGCGACGGCGTGTGCTGGCTTATCGCATTTGCGGCGTTGCTCGCGGTGGTGCTGAGCCTCGTGACCGCACGCAGCCATCCGCAGTTGTCGCTTCAATCCAGTGACTCGGAGTTGATGATGCTGCTGGAGCGGGGAATCGGCTCACGCGCGCTCCCGTTCGTCGCGTTTCTTGCCGTTTCCTCCGTTGCCGCGATTGCCGCCATCGTCCTCCTGTCGAACAGGTCGATCCTGCTCGCGGGGTTTGCGATCGGTCTGGTTAGCCTGAGCGGGGTCGTCCTGATGGACGCGATAGTGCGGCCGGAACTTGCGTGGGCGCGCGGCTACAAGAGCTTCGTCGAGCGCATCCGCCGCCAACTCGACGGACATCGACTTTTTGTGGTTCGCGATGCCGATTTCGAGCTGTCCTTCTACTACGGCAGCGGCGTTCCGCCGCTCACCGGAACGCGCGCCGTTGCTCCTCCCGTTGATACGGCCTCGATGCTGATTGCGCGCGACGCGGAGCTGGCGATGCTGCCGGAGAGCTACCGCGGCAGGCTGCGCCTTATCGAGAAATCGAACCTGTTGAGCAAGGAAGGGGCGCCGGCCTTGTACCTGATCGAGGTCCGGCCGGGTGGTTTGAACGGCGGCGGCGGAATCGCTAGATAGAGGGCGATGGCAGATCAGGTGGAAAAGGCGGAGCGAGCGGTCAGCGCACTGATGCGCCTGGGCATTTCGGCGGTGCTGCCGCTATGGGCGCTGCTGATGATCATCCTCGGCATCGAGTATCGCTCACTGTGGTGGTTGGGAACCGGCCTGGTGGTTGGCGCAATCGGAATTCTGTTTCTCGCGGGCAGCCCGGTTGCGAATCTTATCGAGCGCGAGCGCTAGACCGGCGCATCTTCTCACTGCCGGAGCGAAAGCAGGCAGCGCGGCGGTCCAGGCCAGCTCGGAAAAGAGGGATGCATTCACCGGCCCGCGACGCCATTTGCCCCCTTTGCGGTCACTGGGTATTGTCGCATCGAGATGCCGATTTTCGAGTATGAATGTTCGCGATGCGGGCGAGTCAGTTCCCACGTCGTGATTGGCTCGCGCAGGCGCGAGCGCCGCGTCTGCCCCGGCTGCAACTCGACCCGGCTGAAACGGGTGATGTCATCGTTCGCGGTGGTCGAGAGTGAAGCCTCTCGGCTTCAGAATTTCGACACCTCCAGGCCTCGCGACGAGTCCTTCTACCGCGATTCGCGCAACGTGGGCTTGTGGGCGAAAAAACGCGCCAAGGAGATGGGCGTCGATCTGGGTCCCGGTTTCGATGCCACCGTCGAAAAGGCGCGCAGCGGCAAGCTCATCAAGGAAATGTCATAGGATGGAGAGGACGGGACGAGCAGGATCGCGGCAGTCTCTGGAGCGCAATCCTCGAAAGAACTGGATATGAGCGACGAAAAAGACCGTTTCGGCGACAAGCTGCACGACGTGGAAGCTGCCCGCGAAGACCAATGGGCTGCCAGACAGGATGCGGAGTTGATGAGAAGGATGCGGGAGAAGCTGGAAAAATCGATGCAGTGTCCCGACTGCAAGCGCAACCTGATTCAACATCGCCTCGGAGAAGTTGCGCTTCTCGCCTGTCCCGATGGCGATGGCGCGTGGATCGATGGCGCCGATCTGGAAAAGCTCGCCAAATCAATGAGGTAGGAGAGAGTTTCCCGGACCGAGATGCTTGCGCTATAGTGATGCGTAGAAGAAGTTGTGCTTAAGCATCGAGACCTCTGGCTAAAGTCACTCTTCTTGACAGTTCGATCCGGTCCAACTAATTGAGGTTGCGGTAATCAGCTTATGTATCTGCACTTCGGTGTGCCGCTCGCCCTGACCGTCTTCGGCGTCCTGCTGATTGCGGCGATGTTTGGTCTGCAGAAGCTGCTTTCCCCGAACAATCCCTACCAGCGCAAGCTCACTCCCTACGAATGCGGAGAACCTCCGACCGGACGCGCCTGGATTAACTTTAATGTCCGTTTTTATCTGATTGCGCTTATCTTCGTCGTCTTCGAAGTCGAAGTCGCGTTCATCTATCCGATCGCGGCGGTCTACCTCAATTGGGTTCGCAGCGGACAGCGCCTGTACGCGCTGGCTGAAATCCTGATCTTCCTCCTGATTCTCTTCGTTGGGCTGATCTATGTCTGGGTCAAGCATGACCTGGAATGGGTCAAGAAGGTGCCGGAGTAAGTGGTGAGGGAGTTATGTCGCTTCTGAATACGCTTCCGGATTACGTGCTAACGACCAAGACCGACGAATTGCTGAACTGGATGCGCAAATCGAGCATCTGGTACATGCTCTTCGGTCTTGCGTGCTGCGCCATCGAACTCATGCATACCGGCGGCCCCCGCGCCGATATCGATCGGTTCGGCGCAAGCCCCCGGGCTTCGGCGCGGCAGTCGGACCTGATGATCGTGGCGGGAACTCTGACGCTCAAGATGGCTTTGCGCACCCGGCTGCTGTACGACCAGATGCCGGAGCCGCGTTACGTCATCTCGATGGGATCGTGCGCGAGCTGCGGCGGCCTGTTCCAGCTCGCCTATTCCGTCTGCGACGGCGTGGACAAGATCGTGCCGGTTGACGTCTATGTTCCCGGATGTCCGCCGCGACCCGAGGCGCTCACCGAGGGCCTGCTCAAGCTGCAGGAAAAGATAATGACCGAGCGCTGGCTGACCCGCTCGAACCACGCCAACGGTCAGGTGACCGCGGCCTGAGAATGGAACCGCTGGCGATATATCAGCGGCTCAAAGAACGGTTCGGCGATCGGGTTCTGGAAATTTCCGATTCGAAGCTCGACCCGTTCTGCGTCGTCGATCCCGCCGCCATCGTCGAGGTCGCAACCGCCCTGCGCGACGACCCCGAGACGGCGATGGATTGTCTTTCCAACCAGAGCGGCGTCGACTACAAGGATCGGATCGAGGTCGTTTACCATTTCTTTTCCTATCGGCTGCGCCACGGCGCGGTGCTCAAGGTCAAGCTGCCGCGCGACAATCCGTCCGTGCACACCCTCGAGCACGTGTGGAAGTCGGCCAACTGGATGGAGCGCGAGATTTTCGATTTGCTGGGCGTGACGTTCGAAGGCCACAGCGACCTGCGGCGCATCCTGATGCCGGAGGACTGGCCCGGCTATCCGCTGCGCAAGGATTTCGTCGAGCCGCTCGAATATCACGGCATATCCACCGTTCGCGAGAGCCCGATAATCCGGCTCGATACCAGGAAGAAATGAGCACGCTGCGCACCGAAGAAATGACGCTCAACATGGGCCCGCAGCATCCCTCGACTCACGGGGTGCTGCGCTTCGTAATTCGCGCCGATGGCGAAGTGATGCGCGAGGCGGTGCCCGACGTCGGCTATCTTCATCGCTCGATCGAAAAGATTGCCGAGAAGGTCGGCTATCACGGCTTCATGCCCTATACCGATCGCGTCGATTACGTATGCGCGATGTTCACCAATCAGGGCTGGGCGATGGCATCCGAGCGCCTGGCCGGGATCGAAGTGCCCCGGCGCGGAGAATACTGCCGCGTCATCGCCGCCGAGTTGAATCGCATCGCGTCCCATCTCATCTCGGTCGGCACGATGGGCATGGACATCGGCGCGATGACCCCGTTTACGCACGCGCTGCGCGAGCGCGAGATGATCAACGACCTGATCGAGGAGCTGTGCGGCGCCCGCCTCACCTTCAACTACATGCGTATCGGCGGCGTCGCGTGGGATTTGCCGCCGGGATGGCGCGAGAAGGCGCTTGCGTACCTGGATCACTTCGATCCGATTCTCGACGAATACAATTCGCTGATTTCCTACAACAAGATCTACGTGGAGCGCCTCGCCAACGTCGGTGTTATCACCCCGGAGGAGGCCATCAGCTACAACCTCGTCGGTCCGAATCTGCGAGCCTGCGGAATAAAATGGGATCTCCGCAAAGATATCCCATACTCGGTTTACCCCGATTTCGAATTCGACGTGCCGGTGGGCGAGGGCCGCTGGGGCACGCTTGGCGACTCGATGGACCGCTACATGGTGCGGATCATGGAGATGAAGGAGTCGTCCCGGATCCTGCGCCAGGCGTTGCAAAACCTCCCCTCGGGTCCGGTGCTCGCCAAGGTGCCGCGCAACTTCAAGCCCCCCAAGGGCGAATGCCAGGTTCGCATCGAGTCCGCGCGCGGCGACATGGGATGGTACGTGGTGAGCGACGGCACCGGCTATCCATGGCGCGTGCACGTGCGCACCGGCTCCTTTGCCGCGATGGGAATCGTGCAGAAGCTGAGCCGCGGCTTGATGATTGCCGACCTGGTGACGCTCATCGCCAGTCTCGACGTGATTGCTCCGGAGATCGACCGGTAATCGTCAATGGAAACGCTGATTAACAATCTGATCGCTTCCGGACTCTTTGGCGCCAAGCCGTCCTTCGACGTGGTCGCCGCCATCGTTGAGTTCGTCGCCGGCGCAGTCGTGTTCCTGGTGGTGGCGATGCCGTTTGCGGGAGTCGTGACCTGGCTGGAGCGGCGCGTGTGGGCGCGTATCCAGTCCCGGGTCGGTCCCAATCGCGTCGGTCCGCAAGGCTTCCTTCAGTGGCTCGCCGACGGACTGAAGAACATCTGCAAAGAAGATCTGATCCCGGCCGAGGCCGACGCGCCGCTGTTCAAGCTGGCGCCGTACCTCGTGATGCTGGCGTTCATTCTGCCGTGGTCGGTCATGCCATTTTCGAGCAGCCTCATCCTGGCCGACCTGAACGTGGGCGTGCTCTTTTTCACCTCGGTCACCGCGTTGACGGTGGTCGGGGTGCTGATGGCGGGATGGGCGTCGAACGACAAATGGTCGCTGATCGGCGGAATCAGGTCGGCGGCGCAGATTGTCAGCTATGAAATTCCCGCCGGCCTCTCGATCTTCCCGGTCGTGCTGATGACCGGAACGCTGTCGATGCAGGGAATTATCCAGGCGCAGGGATGGGCTCCGCAGCACTGGTTCGTGTTCGCCAACCCGTTCACGTTTATCGCCGCCAATGTCCTGTTCGTCTCCGCGCTGGCGGAAGGAAACCGCACTCCTTTCGACCTTCCCGAGGCGGAAAGCGAACTGGTCGCGGGCTTCGCCACTGAATACAGCGGGATGCGGTACACCTTCTTCTTCATGGCCGAGTGGGGCAACCTGTTTCTGATCGGCGCCCTGATGACCACGCTGTTCCTCGGTGGATGGCGTTTTCCTCACGTGAGCGACAACGTCGTGGTCATGAACATCCTCGAACTCATCACCTTTAATGTGAAGGTGCTGGCGGTCGTGTTCGTTTCGATGTGGATTCGCGGAACGCTGCCGCGCGTGCGAATCGATCAGCTCATGACGCTGTGCTGGAAGTATCTGGTGCCGATTTCATTCGCCGACATGATTGGCACGGCGGTCTGGGTCGCGATCTGGCCCGACGGGAACGCGTTCATGGGCTACCTGATGTTTGCGGGCGGGCTGGCGGTGCTGGCGGTATTCGTGCGGCGGGTTGTGTATTACGTGAGAAGGTCGCGGATGGAACTTTACTTCCGTCCGGGAATCTAGGGTGTTGGCGATGGGTGCGTTTGGCTCCTACGTGCAGAACATCAAAGACGCCGTAGCCACCATTTTCGACGGGATGGCGGTGACCGCGTCGCATTTTGTGCGCAAACCCTACACGGTTCAGTATCCGGACCGGATGCCGGTGCGCGTGCAGGACACGCTGCCCTTCCGCTATCGCGGAATTCTCGAAGTCGACCTGGAAATCTGCACCGGATGCCTTGCGTGCGAGCGCGCCTGCCCCATCGATTGCATCGTGATCTCCTGCGAGAAGGATCCCAAGACCCGCTCGATGGTCATCTCGCAGTTCGATATCGACATTGCCAAGTGCATGTTTTGCGGACTCTGCAGCGAACCATGTCCCACTGGCTCGATTCATCATACGAGCGAATTCGAGGGCGCGGACTATTCGCTCGAAAGCCTGATCCGCCGTTTCGTCAAGGAACCCGTGCAGGCGTACAAGCCTAAGAAGGGTCCCGAGACCGATCCGCGAATCGCGCCGATTCTGAGCCGCGGGATGCGCTATATCAACGAGTTCGCCCAGCCGGGCGGCGAAAAACCTGAAGACGAGGCGGAAGGGTAGGCGCGCGGACCTGCGCCTGGGGAGGAGATTCGCGGCAATGCTGGCGACGATAATCTTCTACGCGCTTGCCATCCTGACGGTCGGCTCTTCGTGCATCGTGGTGTTTTCGCGAAACGTGGTCTATTCCACGTTCGCGTTGCTGGGCGCATTCATGGGCGTGGTCGGCATCTACGTCCTGCTCGCGGCGGATTTCGTGGCGATGGTGCAGTTGCTGGTCTATGTGGGCGGAATTCTGGTGCTCACCATCTTTGCCGTGATGCTCACGCAGGGAATCGCGGACGTTACCATTTCCAACCGCTCGGTCGGGCTGATTCCGGCGCTGGTGATCGCCGTGGTCGCGGGCGGAGTGATGGCATTCGCGGTCGAGCGGACGCACTGGCACCTGGCGGCTTCGGTTACGCCTTCGCCGACGACTTACGGTATCGGCAATGCTTTTCTCGGCGATTACGTGCTGCCGTTTGAGATTGCGTCGCTGGTGCTGCTGGCCGCGCTGATCGGAGCGATCGTTATCTCGCGCCACGAGGCGCGCGAGTAGGACGGGCACAGGGGAGTCCAAATGGGAGGGGGAATCGGGCTCAATCACTTTCTGCTGTTGAGCCTCATCATCTTTTCGCTCGGGATGGTGTGCGTGCTCACCCGCCGCAACGCCATCGGCATCCTGATGGGAGTCGAGCTGATCCTCAACTCCGCCAACATCAACTATCTTGCCTTTGCCCACTACGGCGGCGCGAAATACGACGGCCAGGTCTTCGCGATTTTCGTGATCATGCTCGCGGCCGCCGAGGCCGTAATCGGCCTCGCCGTGGTTCTGGCCATCTACCAGAACTTCAAGACCATCGACGTCGATGCGACGGAGACGCTCAGTGGCTAGCTTTCTGTGCGCGAAAGGAACCGGCGCGGGCGCCGCGCTCCGACGCGTTCAGTCATTGGATTTCCTTTTCGCCCGATCTGTTTTCTGCTTATATCTCCCCGATACATCGAGGCGGGGACGAGGATTGCGGTGCCGCAGGCGCGAAGCTTCCGATTTCCAGCTTCCAGTACGGACTTTGACGTGAGCATCTGCCGATGGATCATCCGGTAAGCATAACTGTCGCGCGCTATATCGTATTGCTCCCGCTTATCGGCGCGACAATCAACTTCCTGGCGGGCTCCTGGCTTCAGAAGACCTTCGGAAAGCGCGCGATCAGTTTCGTGGGATGCGGCGTCGTCGTGCTCGCCTTCATCCTTGCGGTCCGGACCTTCTTCGCCATGCTGGCGATGGCGCCGGAAAATCGCTTCCTGCTCGATGATCTCTGGCGATGGATCGACGTGGGCGGACTGAACCTGGAGGTCGCCTTCTGGCTCGATCCGCTCTCGATGGTGATGACGCTGATCATCACCGGCATCGGCGGCCTGATCCATATCTATTCGACCGGCTACATGCACGACGACGAATCGTACTGGCGGTTCTTCGGATGGCTCAACCTGTTCACCTTCGCGATGCTGGTGCTGGTGCTGGGCGACAACCTGTGGCTGATGTTCGTGGGATGGGAAGGCGTGGGGCTTTGCTCATTCGCGCTGATCGGCTTCTGGTACAAGGTCCTGGCCAACACCACGGCCGGCAACAAGGCCTTTATCGTCAATCGCGTGGGCGACTGGGCGTTCGTGATTGCGCTCTACAGCCTGTTCATGGCGCTCGGCAACGTCGGGCATCCAACCCTGGTGACCCGGGAAATCGCGAAGTACGCGCCGCTGCTCGCCGGGATGCCGGGATATCTGGGCATGACGATGGTCACGTTCGTCACGCTGCTGATGTTCGCGGGCGCGACCGGAAAATCGGCGCAGATCCCCCTCTATGTCTGGCTGCCGGACGCGATGGCCGGTCCGACTCCGGTCAGCGCGTTGATCCACGCCGCCACGATGGTCACCGCGGGCATCTACATGGTCGCGCGGCTGAATTTCCTGTTCTCGATGGCGCCGGCGACGATGACGGTCGTGGCGGTGGTCGGAGGATTGACGGCACTGTTCGCCGCCACTGTCGGCATCGCGCAGAACGACATCAAGAAGGTTCTCGCCTACTCGACGGTGAGCCAGCTCGGCTACATGTTTGCCGCGGTCGGCGTGGGCGCATACGCGGCAGGCGTGTTCCATCTGATGACACACGCGTTTTTCAAGGCGTGCCTGTTCCTCGGCTCCGGCTCGGTCATTCACGCGATGGGGGGAGAGCAGGACATGCGCAAGATGGGAGCGCTGCGCCACAAGATGCCCATCACCTTCATCACCTTCCTGGCCGCGACCCTGGCGATATCCGGGGTGCCGCCGTTCGCCGGCTTCATGTCCAAGGACGAGATTATCTGGCAGGCGTTCGCGCACGGTCACACGGTCGTGTGGGCCTTGCTGCTGATCGGCGCCGCCATCACCGTCTTCTACATGTTCCGCCAGGTCTATATGACCTTCTTCGGCGAGTTCCGCGGCACCCATGAGCAGGAGCATCATCTCCATGAGTCGCCGCCTTCAATGGCGTACGTGCTGATCGTGCTTGGAGCGCTGTCGGTCGTCGGCGGATTGGTGAAGATTCCCGACTTCATCGCAACCTACAAGCCGTTCGAGGAGTTTTTGGAGCCGGTGTTCGCCAGCGGGCCGACGCGCGCGGTGATGGAGGCCGGCATACACAGCCATTCGCTTGAGGCGGCGTTCGGGTTTGTGACCTTCACGATGGTGGTGCTCGGGTGGCTTGCCGCTGACTTCATGTACCGCCAGCAGACAGTCGATCCCGAGCGGTTCAGCCAGGCGTTCGGCGGCGTGGTGTACGAGTGGGTGCTGAACAAATACTACGTCGATGAGCTGTACGATTTTGCGGTGGTGCGCCCCTATCAGGCGTCCTGCCGCGCACTCGCCTGGATCGATGCGAACATTATCGACGGAATAGTAAACCTGGCCGCCGCCCTGACCGTGCTCGGGGCGTGGCTCTCCGGACTGTTCGACGCCTACATCGTCGATGGTCTGGTCAATGCCGCGTCGTTAGTCACGCTGGATGTGGGCGGCCGTCTGCGCAGGCTGCAGACCGGTTCGATAAACGGGTATCTCTACGGCATTTTGGCCGCCGTGATGGTGATTCTGCTGGTGCGCGCGATGCTTCATGCCTGAGCGCGCGCCGGAGGGGAACGGAAAAGAGCGTCTATCCAAATGAATCACGCGCTTACGCTGATAACATTCATTCCAATCGCCGGCATGGTCGTGGTTCTCGCGCTGCCGCAGGCGATGAAGGATATCTGCAAATGGATTGCGGCCGCCGCCACGGCGGTCCAGCTTCTAATCGCGATATGGCTCTACCGGAGCTTCGACACCGCGACCACCGCGATCCAGTTCGCCGAAAAGCACGATTGGATCCCCTCGTATCACATCACTTACTTCATGGGTGTCGATGGCATCTCGATTTCGATGGTGCTGCTGACCGCGCTCATCTGCTTCATCTCGGTCTTTGCCAGCTTCAGCATCACCCGCGCCGAGAAGGCCTACTACGCGCTGCTGCTGATGCTCGATGCGGGAATGATGGGGGTGTTCGTATCGCTCGACTTCTTCCTGTTCTACATCTTCTGGGAAGTGATGCTGCTGCCGATGTACTTCCTAATCGGCATCTGGGGCGGCCCGCGGCGCGAGTATGCCGCGATCAAGTTCTTTCTCTACACGCTGCTTGGTTCGGTGCTGATCCTGCTGGCGATGCTGGGGCTGTACTACTACGGCGCTCAGAGCACCTTTGACATGACGGTGCTCGCATCGAACGCGTCGCACTATTCGACCACCTTCCAGCGGATCGTGTGGATTGCCCTGTTCATCGGCTTCGCCATCAAGATTCCGGCCTTCCCGTTCCATACCTGGTTGCCCGATGCGCACGTGGAGGCGCCCACCGCGATCTCCGTGATCCTGGCCGGCGTGCTGCTCAAGATGGGCACCTACGGAATTCTGCGCGTCAACTTCGCGATTCTTCCCGAAGCGACCCATCAGCTCGCGTGGCTGTTCCTCGGCGTTATCGGCACGATCAACATCGTGTACGGCGCGATGTGCGCGATGGCGCAGACTGACTACAAAAAGCTCATCGCCTATTCGTCGATCAGCCACATGGGCTACGTGATGCTGGGATGCGCGTCATTCACCGCGGCCGGCATCAACGGCGCCGTGCTGCAGATGTTCAATCACGGCACGGTAACGGCGATGCTCTTCATCCTGGTCGGCGTCATCTACGATCGCGCGCATCATCGCGAGATCGCCGGGTTCGGCGGACTCGCGCAGCAGATGCCGTTGTATGCGGGGATGACGGGGTTCGCCTTCTTTGCGGGGATGGGCCTGCCGGGAATGTCCGCGTTCATTTCGGAAGTGCTGGTCCTGATTGGCGCCTGGCAGACGCATCCGCTGATGACGGTGTTCGGCGCCGCCACCGCGATTCTCACCGCGGGCTATCTGCTGTGGACCTATCAGCGGATTTATCTCGGTCCGTTCAACGAGAAATATGCGGGGTATGCCGACCTGACCTTCCGCGAGGCCTTTACGCTGGTGCCGCTCGCGATCATCGTGCTCATTCTCGGCGTGTATCCGCACGCGGTGCTTGGCCTGCTCAACACCTCGCTGGTGCATCTGAACCAGATCGTGCTGTCAACTCCCGGCCCCGCGGTCGCGCTGCTCCACTGAGGCCGATGAAACGACTCGTCCTGGTGGTGATGGAGGAAAAGACAGCTTTCTCGCTTGCATTGCTGGTCTGAGACTGAAAGCCGATGGACCTGGGTAACTACGCGAGCCTCGCTCATTTCCTGCCGGAGCTTCTGCTCTCGGCCGGCATCCTGGTGTTGATCATCGTCGATTTGCTGGTCGCCAACAAATCGCATCTCGGCGACCTTGCGCTGATTATCACCGCGGGCGCGCTCCTGCTGATCGCGCTGACCCCTGTAACCGCGAATGCGTGGCTGTTCCATCGGATGCTCGTGTTTGACGGGTTCGCGATGTTCTTTCGGGCGCTGATCGCGCTGGCCGCGCTGGTCGCGGTCTGGATGTCGATGGGGTCTGAGGAAGTTCGGGGATGCGATCAAGGCGAGTACTACGCGATTCTGCTCGCGAGCACGCTCGCGATGTTCCTGATGGCGGAGTCGGCGAATCTGCTGATGGCCTACCTCTCGCTCGAGTTCGTAAGCCTGACTTCCTACATCCTGACCGGCTTTCTGCGCCACAATCGCCGGTCGCTCGAAGCCGCGCTCAAATATCTCATCTACGGCGGTGTCGCCTCGGGCACGATGATCTACGGGATGAGCTGGATTTTTGGCATCAGCGGCTCGCTCGATTTCACCGTGATCAACAAGGCGCTGACCGCGCCGGGCGCGCTGCCGGTGCTGGCGGTGTTTATCGCGCTGGTACTGATCCTGGCGGGGATGGGCTACAAGGTCGCTTCGGTGCCGTTTCATATGTGGGCGCCGGATGTTTACACCGGCGCGCCGATTCCCATCACGACTTTTCTCGCCATCGGTTCCAAGGCCGCCGGCTTTGCGCTGCTCACCCGCTTCTTCTTTCCGGCCATCTCGTCGCTCACGGCGAGCGGCAGTTGGCAGGCGCTGAAAGGCGTCGATTGGCCGCAGCTCCTGCTCGTTATCTGCGTCATCACGATGACGCTGGGCAATCTTGCCGCCCTGCAGCAGACCAACATGAAGCGCCTGCTCGCGTATTCCAGCGTGGCGCAGGCCGGCTACGCGCTGATGGGGTTCGTCGTGCTGTCCAACGACGGAATCCGCGCGATGCTGTTCTACCTGTTCGCTTACTACGTGATGGACGCGGGCGCGTTTCTGGTCGTGATGATCGTGGCGAACAACACCGGGCGCGAAGATATCGGCGCCTATCGGGGGCTTGCGTGGCGCGGCGGCATCGTGCCCGCGGTCGCGCTGAGCATCTTTCTGCTTTCGCTGACCGGCATCCCGCTCACCGTCGGCTTCATCGGAAAGTTCTACCTGTTTGCGGCGGTGATTCGCGGCCAGTTTTACGTGCTCGCGGTCGTGGGCGTAATAAACTCGGTCGTCTCGCTCTACTACTACATGCGGCCGATCAAGACGATGTTCCTCGACACGCCGAATGGCGACGAAGGCACGCTTGCCGCCGACACCTGGAACTACGGGCTGATGAGCGTGCTGGCCTGCGCGACAATCGCACTCGGAATTTACTGGGCGCCGATCATCGCCTTCGCCAACCGCTCACTCAACTTTTTCCTCGGCGCATAGCGGCCGCAATCGCGGGCGTCCGCCGGCCTCGCGCGAGGTTCCATCCGGCGTCTCTTACTCGAACACGATCGTGCGATTGTTATGCGTCAGCACCTGTTTGTTCAGATGCGCTCGAACGGCTTTGGCCAGCACTATTACCTCGAGGTCTTTTCCCTTGCGCGCGAGGTCCGCAATCGTGTCGCGATGGGTGACGGCGGTGGTCGCCTGCGCGATGATCGGCCCGGCATCGAGCTCTTCCGTTACGTAATGGGCGGTTGCGCCGATTAGCTTCACTCCTCGCTCGTGCGCCTGCTTGTACGGCCGCGGACCCGCGAAAGCCGGCAGAAAGCTGTGATGTATATTTACGATCGGCTTCTGCCACCTCTTCAAAAAATCGCCCGACAGCACCTGCATATAGCGCGCGAGCACGACCGTGTCCGCGCGAAGCTCTGCCAGCCGCTCAAGCAGCCGCGCCTCCGCCTGCGGCTTGCCGTCCTTCTGGACGGGAATGACTTCGAAGGGTACTTCGAACGGCCGCGCAAGCGGTTCCAGGTCCGGATGATTGCTGATCACCCCGACAATGTCCGCATCCAGCTCGCCGAAGCGATGGCGGCTCAGCAGGTCCATCATGCAATGCGCGAGGCGCGACACCATGATGACCATCCGGTCGCGCTTCGCCGCGTCATAGAGATGCCATCGCAACTTCTCCCACGGCATCAGTTGAGGCAGAGTCGCGTTCAGATCCCGGGTCAGCTCGGAGAGAGGAGCTTTCAGAGTTTCGAAATAGATTCGCCAGAAGAAATGGCCGTCCTCGTCGTCCGTGTATTGGTCCGACGTGATAATATTGCATCCCAGTTCGAACAGGTGGCCCGCAACCCGCGCGATTATTCCGGGGCGATCGATGCATGAAATCAGCAGGATAGCTTTTTCTGAATCGGCCACGCGCGAATTCTCCTTTCCAGACTGCCAAGCTGATTCTAATGGCGCTCTTTGCCCGCGTTCAAACGGCGTCCGGCGATCTTGTCGGCTGCCTTTCCACGCGAGAAGAAGGCCCAATCCCGCACGGATTAAGGCCGGCGGATGATGCCGCGGAGCAGGTTCCCAGATGCCTTCGAATCAAAGCGGCGCGCCAGGCAACCCGGGAGTGCTGTTCGTCGTCGCAACTCCGATCGGCAATCCGGATGACATTTCCGCTCGCGCGCTCAAGGTGCTCGCCGACGCCGACCTGATCGCTTGCGAGGACACGCGCCGCACCGGCCAGATGCTCGCCGCGCGCGGCCTCAGAAAGCATCTCGTCTCGCACTATGAGCACAACGAAGAACGCCGCGTCCCCGAGCTGATAGCGCGATTGAAGGACGGAGCCACGGTTGCGTTGGTCACCGATGCGGGAACGCCTGCCATCTCCGACCCCGGCTATCGACTGGTGCGAGCCGCTCATGAAGCGGGAGTTACCGTCCAGTCTGTTCCTGGCCCGTCGGCTGCCATCGCCGCATTGTCGATCGCGGGATTGCCGACCGATCGATTCGTCTTCGAAGGCTTCCTTCCCACCCGCGAAGGCCAGCTTCACAAAAGGCTGGAAGCTCTCGCCCGTGAACCGCGGACCATCGTTTTCTATGAGGCTGCTCGCCGCCTTGCCGATACACTTGGGGCGATGGCCGCGGCATTCGGTGAAGATCGGGAAGCGGCGGTCGTGCGAGAAGCCACGAAGGTTCACGAAGAAACCGTGCGAGGCACGCTGGGGCAACTGGCGGACCGGTTCAGGAACTCGGAGGTGCTGGGCGAAATAACGATCGTGGTTGGGGGAGCCAAAGAAGAAGGCCCCGCCTCGGGTTCAGCCGCAACCGTCGACAGCCTGATGAAGGAAGGCCTGAGCCTGAAGCAGGCCAGCTCCATCGTCGCCAAACTGACCGGCCGCAGCCGCCGCGAGGTTTACCAGGAAGCGCTGGCAAGACGCGCCCAAAGCGGCGATCGCGACTAGCAGCCGCGCGGCCAATTTCGCCGGGATCGTCATCGGCGCAAGCCCGCGATGGATACAAAAATCTTCGTCCCGCGAACGGCTAGCCGCGGACAATCGTCCGGAGGCGAGGTGATTGTCACGCAGCCCGGAAATATTGCCCGGGAGTCTGTCCGAAGGTTTCGCGAAACGCCGCGATAAAGGCGCTTGGACTGTCATAGCCGACCTCGATCGCCACGTTCGTCACCGCCTCGCCCGCGGCAAGCATCCGCAGCGCGTGGCTCAGCCGGAATTGCTGGCGCCATCTGCCGAAGCCCATTCCTGTCTGCGATTTGAACAGCCGCTCGATCGTGCGCTTGCTGCCGCCAGCCAGCCGCGCGAGATCGCTCAGCGGCCTTCGCTCCGACGGTTTCTCCTGCAGCAGTGACGCGACCAGCTTCGCGCGTCGATCGGTAGGCATCGGAAGATGAATCGCCTGTGACTCCATGAGCTCGAGATGGTCGAGCAGCACGGGCACCAGATGGGCGTGCAGCGGAATCCGCGAGTTAAGGCCCTTCAATTCCGACGTTCGCAGGATCAGCTCGCGCAGCAGCGGCGAGATATTGACGACCCGGCATCGGAGCGGAAGCGAATCGCTAATGGTTGGGACCACGTAAAGCGCGCGCAGCGACACATGCCCCGACATTTCAACCGAATGCCGTGTGTGCGCGGGAATCCAGACGCCTCGATGCGTAGGTGCGACCCACGCCGCTTCATCCGTGCGGACCGTGAACACGCCCTGCGATGCGAAGGTGAGCTGATGCCAGGGATGGGAATGCGGTTTGATCACATCGCCGTGCGAATATTCACCGGCCAACCCGGCGCGGATTTTGTACTTGCGCGAATCGAAAAACCAATGACGCTTTTTCGACATCGACTTCAACTCTAGCGCAACACCGTCATGTCGCGAAAAGGCGAAAGACCGGAGAATATCGGGCGCCTGCCATATCGAACTTATCGGAACCTGTCGCAACGGTCGCTCGATCACTTTGCGATCCTGCCGCGTTGCACCCGCTTGAAGTCGGGATTGTGGTAGGATTCAATGCCGCGAGGAGCTGTTGGGGTAGTGACGCGGAAAAAGGGAGCTTCCAGGCCGTCTGGCGACCAGCCTGAACCTTCCCGCGCGGTTCGCGTGCTGGTGCTCCACGGCCCCAACCTCAACCTGCTGGGCGAGCGCGAGCCTGAAGTTTACGGACGCACCACGCTTGGCGATATCGACCGGGAGTTGCAGCGGCTCGGAGGCGAGCTAGGGATGACGGTCGAGACGTTTCAGTCCAATTCAGAGGGCGCGATCGTCGATCGCATTCAGCAAGCTCGCAACAACGCCGACATAATCCTGATAAACCCTGGCGCCTACACTCACACGAGCATCGCGATTCGCGACGCATTCGCCGCAATCGCCGTGCCGGTAATTGAAGTGCACCTGTCCAACGTCTACAAACGCGAGACCTTCCGCCATCATTCGACCATCGCCGATTTGGCGGTCGGGCGAATTATGGGGTTTGGAGCGGACAGCTACTATCTCGCGCTGCGCGCGGCGGCCAGAATTGCGGCGGCCGGAGGAAGGTGACAACGGTTCGCGCGACGGCGGGACGCGTGCCATGATCTCGGAGACGGAATGGAAGTTCGAGAAATAAAGGCTCTGATCAACTTGATGACCGACCATGGGCTGGTCGAGCTGGAGATCGAGGACAAGAAGGGCAAGGTGCGGCTGGTTCGCGGCGTGCCGAGCCATGCGGCGGAACCCAACTCCGCGCCCCATCCCGCGCTTGCTGCTGCGAAGCCTGGGAAATCCGCCGCCAAGCAGAAATCCGCCGGAAGCGCCGCCCCCGAGATCGAGCTTGCGGAAAATCAGCAGTTCATCGAGAGCCCGATGGTGGGGACGTTTTACCGGGCTCCATCGCCCGATGCCGCCCCATTTGTGGAGGAGGGAGGATCGGTGCGCAAAGGCCAGACAGTCTGTATTATTGAAGCGATGAAAATGATGAACGAAATTGAGGCGCCCGCCGCCGGACGCATCGTGAAGATACTGGTGGACAATGCCCAGCCCGTCGAGTACGGACAGGCGTTGATGGTGCTGGAGGTTGGCTGAACTCTCAAATCCGACAATGTTCAAAAAACTGTTGGTCGCTAATCGAGGCACGATCGCAATCCGTATAATCCGGGCGTGCCACGAACTGGGCATCCCCACCGTTGCCGTCTATTCCACCGCGGACAAGGACGCCCTTCACGTGCGGATGGCCGACGAGTCAGTATGCATCGGACCGCCGGCGGCCGAGGACAGCTACCTAAGCATCCCCTCCATCCTCAGCGCCGCTCTTACCTACGGCGCGGACGCGGTCCATCCGGGCTATGGATTTCTTTCGGAGAACGGCGATTTCGCTGAAGCATGCCATCGATCCGGCCTCAAGTTCGTGGGGCCCCGCGCCCGGCATATTCGCCTGATGGGCGACAAGCCGCGCGCGCGCCGCATCATGAAGCGCGCCGGTGTTCCGGTCCTGCCCGGCAGCGATGGGAAGGGCGTCACCGAGGTTCGCGAAGCGCTCGCTGATGCGAAGCGGCTTGGATTTCCGGTTCTGATCAAGGCGGCGGCCGGAGGCGGCGGCAAAGGGATGCGAATCGTGCGCGATGCCAGGGAGCTGGAGCGGTTGTTTCCGCTGGCACGCGCCGAGAGCGAGGCGGCATTCAGCTCCCGCACGATGTATTTGGAGAAGTATCTCGAACACGCCCGCCACGTCGAGTTTCAAATCGTCGCCGACAATTTCCGCAACGCCATCCATCTGGGCGAGCGCGACTGCTCGATCCAGCGCCGCCATCAGAAGGTAATCGAGGAATCTCCCTGTCCGGTCCTGACGCCGCGCCTGCGCGAGAAGATGGGCAAGGCGGCGGTCCGCGCGGCCGAAGTCGTCGGCTATTCCAACGTCGGCACCGTTGAATTCCTGCTCGCCCCCGACGGCCAGTTCTACTTCATCGAGATGAACACCCGCATCCAGGTCGAGCATGGAGTCACCGAGATGGTGACCGGGATCGATCTGATCAAGGAGAGCATCCGGCTCGCGGGCGGCGAGCCGCTGCGGATCAAGCAGCGGCAGGTCAGCTTCGAGGGAAGCGCGATGGAATTCCGCATCTATGCGGAAGACCCCGACCGGCATATTCCCTCGCCGGGCCTGGTCTCGAATCATCATCCGCCGGGTGGCTTGGGTGTGCGGGTCGAGACCGCCCTTTACGATGGCTATCGCGTGCCGGTGCATTACGATCCGCTGGTCGCGAAGCTGATCGTGCATTCGGAGAGCCGCGAGTTGACGATGGTGCGGGCGCGGGCCGCGCTTCGCGAGTACCTGATCGACGGCATCAGGACCAACATCCCGCTCCATCTCAAGATCCTTCACGATCCGGATTTTCAGCGAGGAAATTTTTCCACGGGCTTTCTCAAGCGCTATGAGCCTGCCCCTCGTGAATCTGCCGAAGCGCCCGCCGCAAAAGCCTCTTGACCGCGGCGCATCGCGAATCGATTGATAGTTTATGGCCTCGCGCGCGGTTGATTTAGCCATGCGAAAAGTTCTGCTTGCTCTTATCGCGATAGCCCTCTGGGCGGGATCGGCCCTTGCCCAGCCTCAGATTCCCGGAATCAATGCCGCGCCTCCGGGCCCGCAACCCAAGGTCCAGGTCATCAACCCGCTTTATGATTTTGGAACCGCGCTCGAAGGCAAGATGGTCGAGCATACGTTCAAAATCAAAAACGTCGGCAAAGGCGAACTGATCATCCGCGGGATGAAGACATCGTGCGGATGTACCGCCGCCACTCCGACCAAAAACCATCTGGCGCCAGGCGAGGAAACTGACATCTCGGTCGGCTTCGACACGCATTTCCAGAAAGGCCATCAGGTCCGGACCATCACCGCGTATACCAACGATCCCGACACGCCCCAGGCGATCATGACGATGCAGGGAATCGTCAAGCAGCAGGTCTCCGCAACACCGTCCCAGGTGGCGTTCGGGACCGTCCGCAAGGGCACTTCGGCCACCCAGGAGGTGGCGATTGCCGATCTGACCAATCAGAAAGGATTCAAAGTCAGCTCTGCCACCAACTCCAGCCCCTATATCAAGGTCACCCAGGAACAGGGCAAGGACGGCAAGCCCGGGACGGCGCTCAAGGTGGAGCTGCTGCCTACGATGCCGCCCGGCGCGTTCGACGACACGATCAAGGTGATTACGAACCGCGTGCCGCTCCAGATCGATGTGTTCGGCACGGTGACGGGCGATCTGAGCATCGATCCCGCCCAGGTTTCCTTCGGCATCGTGCCGCGGGGTCAGGATGTCGTCAGAATCCTGAAACTCTCGAATGCGGGCAGCCGCGACGTGAAAGTCCTCGATGTGACGAGTTCCGTCCCCTCCGTGGTCGGGTCGGCTGAAGCGGTCAAACCGGGAAAAGAATACCGCATAACGGTTACCCTGCGGCGGGGCACCCCGGATGGTCAATTGCGGGGCCAGCTCGCGATCAAAACCGACGATCCGGATCAGGGCACGGTCAGCGTCCCGTTCTACGCAATTGTCGGTCAATTCAAGATCTAGTTTCGATTTTTAAGCCAGTTCGCTCCCGAAAAACCGGGGCGAAAACGAGATTTCACAAGCCCGATCCTGGCTCGCAGTTTCGCCTTCGAAGCGGACACAAGGGCTGGCGGACGAAAAGACCATCGATCGCCGGCTTGGAGCGCGTCGGGCTTCACCGGGCATTCGCCTTCTGATCGTTTCGGCTTGTCTCCAAAGCCGATCCCTTCGTATATTTCGATCAGGCCTCGATCTTGCGTCCGAGCATTGCGGAAGAATCTCGATGGCTAGGGTGCGAAGATTCAATCCGTTCGCTTTCCTTCTGCAAAAGCTTTCCGATTTTGCGGTCAAGGTACTGACCAAGCCGCTTCGGACCTACGAGCTTCACGTCCCCAACGATATGGCGAATCTGAAGCGCCATATCCGCAAGGGCGACGTGGTGCTGGTCGAAGGCAACGAGCGCATCAGCGAATGCATCAAGTACCTCACGCAGAGTTCCTGGTCGCATTCGGCGCTGTTTGTCGGCGATGAACCGCTGCGGCGCAATCCGAAGCAGCGCGAGGAATTGATCGCGCAGTTTGGCGATGATGCGCACTTCCTCATCGTCGAGGCCCTGGTAGAAAGCGGCGTAGTCCTTTCGCCGCTGACCAAATACAGGGACTTCAATATCCGCGTATGCCGTCCCTACAATCTCTCCTCACCGGATCTTGCCGAGGTGATGGACGAGGCGCTGCGGAGCGTGGGCGCCACCTACGACATCAAGAATGTCGTCGATCTCGCGCGCTACTTTTTGCCGGTGAGCCTGATCCCGCGCAGCCTGCGGCGCAAGGCGCTGCAGTTCGGCAGCGGCGAACCGACCCGAGTCATCTGCTCGAGCCTGCTGGCGACCTGCTTCAACCGCGTGCGATTTCCGATCATCCCGCGCGTCGAGCAGTTGCCCGAGACCCCCGCTTCCGGGAGCCGCCGGCTCGCACTTTGGCCACGGCGGGCGCAGGAGCCCCCGGGGATCTGGCGCCAGGTCTCTCCGACGCTGGTAACGCCGCGAGATTTCGATCTGTCGCCCTACTTCGAGATCGTGAAGTTTAATATTATCGAGAGCATGCGGTTCGATTACCGGAAGATCAGATGGGCGGACGATCTTCCGCCGGCGCAGATCAAGAAGGGCGCCTGACCGAATCGACAGCCAAACAACAACGGGGTGGATGACTTGAACGACGAACAGAACCACGGTGGCGGGCGGCGCGAGATCCTCGAAAAAACCATCGCAAAAATACTCCATCGCCACTGCAATTTCGGCTGGGCGAACTACTACATCCCCAGCGAAAAGTTTCCCGCGCTCATCGATGAACTGGTGGAGCTGCTGAGCCCCGGCGGCGAAGTCGGCCACGAAGAGCTGGTTCAGTTCTTTCTCAATACCCAGCGAACCGCGTCCGTGCAGGACCGCGTCGCGAAGCTCGCTGAAGGTTATATCGTGTACAAACGCGGTTAGCGTCCATCGTTTGCGCTCGCGCGGAAATCCGGCGGGCGACTATCCCGGGCGCGCAACCGATTTCGATTCCCAAGGAGCACTGCCGATGGATGCGATCGAGGCGATCAAAAGCAGACGAGTGCAGCGCGCTTTTGACCCGCGCGAGGTCGAAATCGAAAAGCTCGATCGGATTGCAGACGCCGGACGCCATGCGATGAGCGCGCGCAACATGCAGCCCTGGCATTTCATCGTAATCCGCAATCGCGCCACTCTGAAAAGGATTGGCGAGCTGTGCTCCACGGGAAGGTTTGTCGGCGAAGCTCCCGCCGCTATCGTCGTGTTGAAGAACACCGAAAACACCCGATGGGCCGACGTCGATTGCGCGCAGGCGGTCCAAAATATGGCGGTTGCCGGATGGTCGCTTGGACTCGGCACGTGCTGGGTCGGCAATTTCGACAATGCCGCGTTATGCGAGTTGCTCGGGGTTCAGCCGCCGTGGGCGATTTTCACCGTCCTGCCCTTCGGGTATCGCGACGCGAAGCGTCCGCCTGAGGCCCGTCCGCTGCGCGCGAAAAGAGATACCGTCCACTACGAGCGGTATGGCAACCAGTCACAGTCGTAGCGGCCGCAAAATCTGATAGGATCGCTTGTCAAGAATCTCCGAACGGAAGACCAGGCGTTATGGCAATCAAGCAGCAAAAGCCGTCCGAGGCGTTCCAGACTTTGAAAACGAATCCCGGCGCGATTTATCTCGACGTCCGCACCGAAGCCGAATTCGCGCAGGGACATCCCGCCGGAGCAATCAACATTCCGGTCGTGTTCATCAAAGGTCCGGGACAGATGGAAGTTAATCCGGATTTTCTCGCGGTTGTCGAAAGGGTGCTGAGCAAAGACCGCAAGCTGGTGGTCGGATGCCTGTCCGGCGGACGCTCGATGCGCGCCTGCGAGATGCTCGAAGCGGTAGGCTTCGCCGACCTCACCAACGTACAGGGAGGATTCGGCGGCCAGCGCGACCAATCGGGCGCCGTAGTGGTGACAGGATGGCGCGATAGCGGCCTGCCGGTCTCGACCGATGCCGGCATCGCGTCCTACCAGGCGCAACGCAGAAAAGCGGGACTCTGATGGCGATTCGGCTCACCCGCATCTACACCCGCACCGGCGACAAGGGCACTACCGCGCTGGTCGGCGGGACGCGCGTTCCCAAGGAGAGCACGCGTCTGGAAGCCTACGGAACCGTTGACGAGCTGAATTCCGTCATCGGCATCGTAAGGACGCTTCTCCCCCAGTTCGTCCTCAAGCTCGGCAACGATGGCGAGTGGTACTCGGAGATGCTCCGGCGCATCCAGAACGAACTGTTCGACGTCGGCAGCGAGCTGGCGACCCCTCCCGAGGGTGAATACGAGGGCATGCACAAGATGGGCGAGGCCGAAGTTGCACTGCTCGAAAAAGAGATGGATCGGATGGAGCAGGAGCTCGAGCCGCTCAAGTCGTTCACCTTGCCCGGAGGTGGCCAGCTCAATGCGTTTCTCCATCAGGCGCGCACGGTATGCCGGCGGGCCGAGCGCGTTCTCTGGCGTCTCAAGCGCGAGGAATCCGTCAACGATCAGTTGATCATCTACGTCAACCGTTTGAGCGATCATCTGTTTGTGCAATCGCGATGGGTCGCCAGGCGGCTCAACGAACCCGAGTTCCTGTGGGACCGCGGCCTAAGGCTCGATTCCCCCGAAGTCAAAGCCGCCCGGCGCAAGGCGGCGGCCAATCAGATTGCGGCGCGGCGCGGCGCAAAATCCTGAGGCGGGAGCAATCACGATGGCGGATGAAGGAAGACTCTACCTGCGCCAGGCGCAGATCGGCCCGATGGCCAACTATGTTTACCTGCTGGGCGATTCGGCGACCCACAAGGTCGCGGTCGTCGATCCCGCATGGGACGTGGACGCGATCTGCGACTTCGTCGAAAAGGAAGGCTACGAGATCGACAAGATCCTGATCACTCACTATCACCCCGACCATCTCGGCGGGCGGATGATGGGCCAGAGTATCGAGGGCGCGGCGCGGATGCTCGAGCGGGTCAAGGCCAAGGTTTATGTGAACAAGCACGAGGCCGAGGGCGTGAAGCAGGTGTCCGGCCTTTCGGACTCGGACCTTGTGAAAGTCGACGCGGGCGACGTCGTGAAGATTGGCGATTTGGACCTCAAGTTTCTCCACACTCCCGGCCATACGCCCGGCTCGCAGTGCTTTCTCGCCGAGGGCAACCTGATTTCGGGCGACACCCTGTTCGTCAACTCCTGCGGGCGCGTCGATCTGCCCGGCTCCGATCCGGAGGCGATGTACTACAGCCTGAACCACACGCTTAAGAACCTCGACGATTCGACGGTGGTCTATCCGGGCCACGCCTATTCGAACGAACCCAGCTCGACTATCGGCAGGCAGAAGCGCACCAACATGTATCTGCGCTTCGAGACTCTTGACGATTTCCTCGATGCGATGGGCTACGCGCGCCGCTGACACTGCGGCAACCGCGAATGGGTCCGCGCAAGCCGTCGCACCCGTCCGAGGTCGCAAGCTCCGAGCGGAACCCGAAAACCAGGAACCTGGCGCAATCGCGCGAAAGCGAGGGACCGCGCGCCGATCATGCCGAAACCTGACCTTCATCATCTGAAAGCGAAAGCTGAAAAGCTGCGCGATCAGATCAACCATCACAACTACCTCTACCACGTGCTCGATGCGCCGGAGGTTTCCGATGCCGAGTATGACCGGATGATGCGCGAGCTGGAGGAGCTCGAACGCGAGCATCCCGAGCTGCTTACCCCCGACTCGCCCACTCAGCGCGTCGGAGCCGCCCCCAGCGAAAAATTCGGCGTCGTGGTCCATCGCAGGATGATGATGTCGCTGGCCAACGCGATGGACGCCGAGGAGATGGTCGAGTTCGACAAGCGCATCAAGCGCTTCCTCAAATCCGATGAGGACATCGAATACGTCGCCGAGGTAAAGCTCGACGGCCTGAGCGTCGAGCTGGTTTACGAGAACGGCGCGCTGGCGGTCGCCTCGACGCGCGGCGACGGAATCAATGGCGAAGATGTCACCGCCAATATCAGGACCATCCGCGCCGTGCCGCTCCATTTGCGCAAGCCGGACCGCGGACATATTCCGCGGCTTCTCGAAGTGCGCGGCGAGGTGATTATCCCCAAGGCCGCCTTCGAGCGGCTCAACGCCGAGCGCGAGAATGCGGGCGAGCCTGTGTTTGCAAATCCGCGCAACGCCGCAGCCGGGTCGCTGCGCCAGCTCGATCCCAAGGTCACGGCGTCGCGTCCGCTCGGCATTTTTCTCTATGCGCCCGGAGTTGTAGAAGGCGTCGAGTTCAAATCGCAATGGGAGTTTCTGCAGGGAATCAAGGCGCTGGGGTTGCGCGTCAATCCGCTTTCGCGCGTGTGCCCCAACGTGAACGCCGTTCTCGAATACTGGAATGAGATGACGGAGCGGCGTCATTCGCTCGACTACGATGCCGACGGCGTGGTCGCGAAAGTAAATTCGTTCACCCTCCAGGAGCGCCTAGGCGAAGTCTCGCGATCGCCCCGATGGGCGATCGCATTCAAGTTCAAGGCGCAGCAGGCGGAAACCGTCGTCGAGAAGATCGAGGTGCAGGTGGGACGGATCGGCTCGCTGACTCCGGTCGCGAAGCTGCGGCCGGTCGCGCTGGCCGGCGTTACTATCTCCAACGCTTCCCTTCACAATCTCGACGAAATCCGCCGCAAGGATATCCGCGAGGGCGATACCGTCCTGATCGAGCGCGCCGGAGACGTGATTCCCTACGTGGTCCAGGTGACTAAAGAGGCCAAACCGCGCGCCCGGCCCTTCACGATGCCCTCGCATTGTCCCGATTGCGGCGGCTCGGTGGTGCACGAGGAAGGCGAAGTCGCGTATTTCTGCGTCAACACGAGCTGCCCGGCGCGGATGCGCGAGTCGATTCGGCATTTCGCTTCCAAAAACAGCCTCGATATCGACGGACTCGGCGACAAGCTCGTCGCGCAACTCGTCGATCGCAAGCTGGTCCGCGAGCTCGACGAGCTCTATTCCTTAACCGTCGAGCAGCTCGCCGGGCTCGAGCGGATGGCGCAAAAGAGCGCGCAGAATGTCATCGACGCCATCCAGCGCTCGCGCGATACCACCCTCGACCGGGTCCTCAACGGCCTCGGAATCCGGCACGTCGGCGAACATACCGCGCGCGTGCTGGCGCAAAGATTCAAGACCCTGGAGGCGCTCTCCAGCGCATCCGAAGATGATCTTCTTACGGTGCGCGATATCGGACCCGAAGTCGCCCGAAGCATCCGCGAGTACTTCGACGAGCCGCGAAATCTCAAGATGGTCCGGCGGCTCGAACGTCATCTCCGGATTGCCGCTCCGGCGGAGCCGAGCGGCCGCGGGGCACTCCGCGACAAGACCTTCGTTCTGACGGGCACCTTGGAGTCGATGCAACGCGAGGAAGCCGAACGAAAAATCATGGCGGCCGGCGGCAGGGTCACCTCCTCGGTGAGCCGCAAAACGGACTTCGTAGTGGCAGGTGCCGACCCAGGCTCAAAGCTGCGCAAGGCCCAGGAACTGGGCATTCGTGTGCTAGACGAGCGGGGGTTGCTGGAGTTGCTTGGCGAGGGATAGGGGACCGATGGCGGCGCGGCTGATGCAGCTTCGTTTGATCGTGAGCGGGCGCGTCCAGGGGGTCGGCTTCCGCTATGCCACCGTCGATGAGGCGGAGAAGCTCGGGCTCAAGGGATGGGTACGGAATCTGCCTTCGGGCGAGGTCGAGATTGTGGCGCAAGGGCGTGAGGATGCGCTCAAGGTGCTGGCGATGTGGGCACACAGAGGGCCGCGTGCCGCGCGAGTTGGCAGTGTGCGCGAGGAATGGTCAGAGAATATGGGGCATTTTGCCGAATTCCGAATCAGATAAGCAGCGCCCCCTTTCACGTTTTCCACGCATTAGTTATACTTTAATCCCGCGTACAACGAGCGTTTGTAGCTCTTGATCCAACCGGAGTAATTTTTCCGTAAAGGTCTATAAGGAGATTGGACTGAGATGGCTGTACCACCTGAGGCTGCCGGGCAGGCTGCCGGGTCGCAAGCAGGATCCGCTGGCGCCCAGAAACCACATCTGAAGCGCGACCGG
>JAJPKP010000025.1 GCA_021323675.1 Pseudomonadota bacterium
CCAAATCGCTCATCTCTTCGGCTCCTGAAAAGAGGCCCGCCCGCCAAGCGCGCCTATAATGGCCCTGCCGATGTTCTGACGCAAGCCGGTTGCATTATGCCACTGACAGTCGGATGGGGGAGAAAAGCACCCGTCCCGGATTGTTGTCGCGGCATTTCGCGATCATTAGGATTTCTCACTGCCCGCGGAGCCGACTACGTCTCATGAGCGATCTGATTCTTGCCATCGACCAGGGCACCACCGGCACCACCGTATTGGCGGTTGATTCGGATGGACGCGTTCGCGGGCGCGCCTACCGCGAGATTAGGCAGTACTATCCGGAGCCCGGATGGGTTGAGCATGACGCGGAGGAAATCGCGCGCGGAGCGGCGACTTTGGCCAAGGCCGCGCTTAAGGCTGCTCGCGCGACTGCGGGCGACGTGCGCGCAATCGGCATCACCAACCAGCGCGAAACCTTCGTGCTATGGGATCGGCGTTCGGGCCGCCCCGTGCATCGCGCGATAGTCTGGCAATGCCGGCGTAGCGCCGAGATCTGCGAGAGACTTCGCGAACGTGAGCAGGAGGTGGCTGACCGCACGGGCCTGCTCATCGATCCGTACTTTTCAGGCACCAAGGTCAAATGGATTTTCGATCGCCAACCGGCCCTGCGCTCTCGCGCCGAACGAGGCGAGCTGTGCTTCGGAACCATCGATACATGGCTCGCGTTCCGTCTTTCCGGCGGCGCGGCCTTCGTCACCGACCAGACCAACGCATCCCGCACGATGATGCTAAATCTCGAGCGCCTGGACTGGGACGACGAAATGCTGGCGATGCTCGGTGTGCCGCGCGAGATGCTGCCGACGGTCGTGCCTTCCCGCGGTCCACTCGCTGAAACCGCCCCGGGCGTGATGGGCGCCAGGGCGGTGCCGATAGGCGCGATGATCGGCGATCAGCAAGCGGCGCTGTTCGGCCAGGGCGCCGTCAATCCGGGCGATGCGAAAGCGACCTACGGTACGGGCGCGTTCCTGCTGATGAACACCGGAACGCAACGCGTGCGGTCCCGCAACCGCCTCTTGACGACGTCGGCTTTGGGGGTTGATGGCAGGCCTTCCTACGCCCTCGAGGGTTCGGTGTTCATCGCGGGCGCCGCCATCCAGTGGCTTCGCGACGGGCTTGGCCTGATAAAAAAGGCCGCGGACAGCCTGGCGCTTGCGCGCAAGAGCCGCGATCGGTCCCATCCATACGTGGTGCCGGCCTTTGTTGGACTCGGGGCCCCGTACTGGAACGCCGCTGCCCGCGGCGCGATTGTTGGCATCACCAGGGGCACCACCCGGGCCGACATCGTGCGTGCCGCGCTCGACAGCATCGCCTATCAGGTAAGCGATGTCTTCGCCGCGATGGAACAGGACACAGGGCGCTCGATTACGGAATTGCGCGCCGACGGCGGCGCCGCGACCAATCCGTACCTGATGCAGTTTCAGGCGGATATCCTGGGCAAACCGGTAAGGCGTCCGAGGATGGTCGAGACGACGGCCCTGGGCTCGGCGATGCTGGCGGGTCTTGCAACCAGGGTCTGGTCAGGCCAGAGCGAGCTGGACATCTTCTTTCGCCGCGCGAAAGTTTTCGAGCCCGCGATGGGCGAAGACGAGCGCGAACGGCTTCTTTCGGGATGGCGTGACGCGGTGCGCAAGGTGCTGCATGGGCAAGCCGCCGTTGCGTCGTAGGCGATTTTGAGGAAAGGTTTTCGCGTTATGCCCGGATTGCCTCGCGTGTCGGTTCTGTTCCCGGACCAGTTTGAGCAGGCGGCGGTGGCCTTGGGCCGCGCGTTCGTCCGCGACCCGGCTATGATGGCGATTCTGCCGGAGAGCGTGGCTCCGACCCCGGCCGATCGTATCCCGCGGATCACCGACGTGTTTCGGAGCGCGCTGGCGATTCAGCGCCGCGAGGGCGAACCGGTGCTGGGTGTAATCGATGCCGGCAGGGTGGCGGGCGCCGCAGTGGTCGCCAGCGGAGGAGCGACACCGGTTTGGTTGTTGCTCGCGATGGGGTTGCCGAATATTCCGAGAATGCTGAAGGCGGTGGGATGGGGCGGTACCACGCGCGCAATGCAACTGATGGACACTCTAGGACGGAACCATCCTCCGGAGCGGCACATCTATCTGAACTTTCTTGGCGTGGACCCCGAGCATCAGGGCAAGCATTACGGTATCGCCCTGCTGGAGTCGCTGCGAGAGCTTGCGGCTCAACGAACCGACATGGCCGGCGTCTATCTAGAGACTGCGACCGAGGCCAACGTGGCCTATTATTCAGCGCACGGCTACCGCGTCATCGGCGAGATCTATCCGCTGGGGGTGAGATTCTGGCGGATGTTTCAGCCCAAGGGTGTATAGGCGCGCAATCAGGCCATCGATCTCGATCAGGTTCTCGGAGCGATGGTCGTGACGCGCAGGCCCTTGGAGGTCCACCCGACATCGAATCCTACGACGTCGCCCTCTCGCAGCATCTCGATTCCCGGCATCCGGCCGCTGATTTTCGACCCTACAACGTGCACAAAAGGAAAGGCGAATTCGAATTCGCGTCCGCTGTGAGAGCGCAGGATACCGCGGCCTCGCGCCCGATCGAGCTTGAGAATCATCCCCTGGTAAAAGTTCCCGGGAAACCGCTCGTTGTCGTATTCGTCTGCCACGACTGATCGACTAGCATCCGCGCGAATCGCGGGAAAGCCGCTATAGCGGAACCGCGGTCCGGAACAAAATGAACCTACCAAGCATCTCGCCCACCAGCGTGGACATCACCGCGATATAGAGCAAGCCTGTCGCGGCCATTGTCTGCGGTACTTTCAGCGTCTGCCAGGCCATCCAGACGAGGATCAGGGTGGCGACAGGTCCGAGCAAGGTTCGCGAGAGAAGCAACCATCCGTGCCCATCGAACAGCGAGCGGACAGCCAGACTGGCCGCTCCACCTGCTATCCCTAAGGCCAGCAGGCCAAGCACGAGCACCGCAAGTTCGAGCACGAGGGCCCCTCCCAAAATCCTGACGAAACTGCGCAGGTAATCGACCGGGAGGTTCGGATCGATGAGATACCAGTGTCCGAACATCATCGCGCTGCTGACGAGGCCGAGCGCCAGGCCAGAGGTTATCGCGGCGGCGCCGTAAAAGACCGCGGCCAGGGCGCCGAAGCCTCCTGGTTCGAGAAAGATGGCATTGGCCGTGACGGTAACGAGTCCGATTGCGAGTGTGGCCGCATAAGACCGAGCGCGAAGCCGCCCGTTGTCACCCCATAAGGTTGCCAGGTAAACGGCGCACGAAACCGAAAAGCCCGTCCACAACAGCGCGGCGGCCCAGAGCGAAGCGGGAGTGGGGCGCTCGGCGGCCACGCCCCTGGAGGCAAGCAGCGCAAAGCCGGCGGCCGTTATCAGCCCCGAGGCAAGGTACACCCCGGCAGTCGATTTGTAGAAACCGCGCTCGATCTTAAAGAACGGAGGAATTGAAAGAGAGAATATTCCGCCGAACGCGAGCTCGCCGAAAACCAATAGAAAACAGGCTGCGAACCTGGTCATGTTCCGATTCAGTTCCGATACCGGATTGGACGGGTGGCCACGCGCCAATCACCAGGCATCAACGGCGTTTGCGCATCGATGGGGTTAAGTGGAATAAAAGAGCGCATTGGCGCAAGGGGGCTGTTACACAAGTCACCGCGGCACTATAATTACAATTACAAGGATTGGGGAGCCCACGGGGAAACAGAAATGCGCTCATCGACAATTTGGAAACTGGCAGCCATCGGGCTGGCGCTGAACCTGTGCGCCTGCGGCGCGATCGAGGCGCAGCGTCAGGCCGAGGAACAGAAAAAGCAGGAATTCGTTCACCGGGTCGACATGGCCCACATTTGGGTGACCACGGGAACGCCGCCTGCCGGAAAAGCCTACTCCGTACTCGGCGATATCAAGTACACCGAGCCGTTTACGCCCGACGCGATCGACGCGGCCAAGATGCAGGAGAAGCTGAAGAAGATTGCGTACGACAAGTATCCGGACACGGTGGACGCGATAATCAAGGAAGACAGCAGCGTTTCACCTGACGGATCGACGGTCACCGTCACCGCACAGGCGATTCAATACGAGTCTTCGGTCGACCGCGCAGCTCTTCACAAGATGAACGAAGGGCTGGTCGCCTCGCCGAACAACCAGTAAGCCGCACGAATTCAACAATGGTGAGCGGGCGCCTGCGGAGATGTTATCCGCGGGTGCCCGCTTGTGTATCGGCGGTTCGCGCTAGTCCGGGCGAGGCTCAGGAGGCGGGCTCGGCAAGAAGCGTGTCCAGCTCTCCTCGAACGTTCAGCGCGTTCAGTTCGTCGTAGCCGCCGATAATTTTTCCGTTGACAAATATCTCCGGGACGGTGCGCCGTCCTCCGGACCGCTCGACCATCTTCTGCCGCATCGCATCGTCGTCGGTCACGTCGATCTCGGTGAATTCCACGCCCTTGCTCCTGAGCAGGCTTTTCGCGCGCATGCAGTAGGGGCAATAGGAGGTTGTATAAATTTCGACCTTCGCCACCTCAGTTTTCCTCTGATCAATCATTTAAGCAGCCTGGGAAGCATAGTCCAGTTCCCGCCGGTGGCGATGCTACCGCGTGTCGGAGTACATCCGCTTCAGGTGCGATGGCGCAATTCCGATCAGATACAGCGCGCGGATCGTCCACATTCGCAGGATGGTTCTGACGAGCCCGTCCTTGCGCCATCGTCGCGCCGAAGTCGTAACTCGCGCGCGCAGACAGGCTACCTGGCCTGCACGCTTGAGCCGGCGCGAAAAGTCCAAGTCTTCGCACAGTTCCAAGTCCGGAAATCCGCCCAGTTTCTCGAAAACGTTGCGGCGCACGAAGATCGCCTGGTCGCCGGTTCCCGTGCGGCTTATCCGCGACCTGATGCTGATAAGGAAGCCAATCAGGCGGTAGGGAATCGAGGAGTCGTCCAGCCTGACGTCGAATCTTCCGCCGACAATCCGGGGATCTGAAAGGGCAGCGGCGATTTCGCTCGCGAAGCTTTGCGGGACGATAGTGTCGGCGTGAACGAACGCGAGGACGTCCCCGGATGAAACCGCGGCGCCCGCGTTCATCTGACGAGCTCGTCCGCGCTCGCTGGCGAGCACCCGATCGGCGTAGCTTTGCGCCGCGGCGATGCTCCCGTCGGAGCTGCCTCCGTCAACCGCGATTATTTCCGCGCTGGGCGCGCCGGCACGGATGGCGTCGAGCGCTCGGGCGATGTTCCGCTCCTCGTTAAGCATCGGGACGATGACTGAAAGGCGCGTCACGAGCCGCGGTCGACAATCGTGCTATGAGATGACGGCTGCGCGTTCGCCGCGGCGGACTTCGCCAACAATCCAGGCGCGATAGTTGCGCCGCCGCAGATGAGCCAGGACTTTGTCGGCCTCGCGCGGCGCGACGATGGCGACCATGCCGAGACCATTGTTGAACGTATGGTCCATCTCAGACCGGCTCACCTTGCCGAGCCTTTGAATCAGCCCGAAAATCGGAGGCTCAGTCCATGATCGTCTTTCCAGCGCCGCCCGCAGTCCCTTGGGCATCACCCGCGGGACATTCTCAGGAACTCCGCCGCCGGTAATATTGGCAAGCCCCTTGATTTGAAAACTATCGAACAACTCTCGCGCGATGGGCGCGTAGATGAGGGTAGGGCGCAGCAATTCGTCCGCCAGCGCGCATCCAAGATCGGGAATTCGCGCGCTCAGTTTCAGCTTCGCGTGTTCGAGGAGCACCTTGCGCGCCAATGAAAATCCGTTGGAATGCAAGCCGTTCGACCCGATCCCGACCAGAACGTCCCCCGGCCGAATCGTCTTTGGGTTGGGGATGCGGCTGCGATCGACGATACCGACCGCGAACCCCGCCAAATCATATTCGCCGGGTTGATACAGATCGCCGGCCTGGCAGGTTTCGCCACCCACCAGGCTCGCTCCGGCCATCTCACATCCGCGCGCGACACCCTTGACGATGTCGACAACGACCTTCTTCTTAAGTTTTCCTACGCCGATGTAATCGAGAAAGAAGAGCGGCCGCGCACCGTGACAGATGATGTCGTTGACACACATCGCCACACAATCGATTCCGACGGTGTCGTGGCGTCCGGTCGCGAAGGCGATCTTCAGCTTGGTTCCCACGCTGTCCGTTCCCGATACCAGTACCGGACGGCGCATCCCGCGTGTCGCGCCGTTGACCGCGACCAGCGCGCCGAAGCCGCCAACTCCGCCGATCACCTCCGCGCTCGAGGTTCTGGCGGCGATGCCGCGAAAGACCGGCACCAATGCCTCCTTGAGCGCGATGTCCACACCTGCCGACTTGTACGTCATCCTCGACGGCATCAGTTATTTTCCTTTCGTACGGCCAGAGCCGAAGCGCGCCAGGCGCGCGTTTGGTCGTGGTAAACGGTCAATCCCTCCCGGTACCGGACGATTTCGAGTCCGCCAAGAAGGTCGCGCAATTCGTAATGTTTGAGAAGGAAATCAGGATTGCGCGGATGACCTATGGCGGCCTGGTCCGTCAGAAATGTATCGACCAGCAGCGCACCCCCCGGTTTCAGCGATCGGATCAGCTTCGGAAACAGAAGGCGATTCAGATAGTTCACGTTGACGATCAGGTCGAACGTTCTATCTCTGCTTGAAAACGTATCCAGGTTCCAGACCGCCGGAGATATCGGAAGGCGCCGTTCCCTGACGGTTCTCCCGAGCAAGCTCATCGCCTCCCAGGAATAGTCGATCGCGATAACCTTGAAGCCGCTGGCCGCCAGCAACAGGCTGTGCCTTCCGCGCCCCGCGGCCACATCGAGCGCAAGTCCTCCGCGCGGAAGAGATGAGAGGACTTCGAGCAGGAACGGCTCGGGTTCGCCGCCGGCGGTGCGGCCGCGATGACGTTCTTCCCACTCCAATCGGGAAGGCTCTTCGCTCACAGCACCCTCGCGAGCGTGAAGACATCGACGGCTTGCGCGCCCGCATCGAGGAGGGTTCGCGCGCATTCCTCGACCGTCGCTCCCGTGGTCATCACGTCGTCCACCAGCAGGATGCGTTTGCCCGCTATGCGCAATGGCTTGGGCGCATCGAAGGCGCGGCGCACGTTGCGCAGACGGTCGTCATGATGACGATAGGTCTGCGGGTTGGTAGCGCGCACTCGCGTGAGCACGCCGGTTTCAATTGGCAGATGAAGGCGGCGCGCCACTTCACAGGCGAGAAGCGCGGCCTGATTGAATCCGCGCCACCATAGCCGCCGGCGATGCAACGGGACCGGCACGACCATGTCCAGGTCGCCGCGATCCAACGGGAGCGACGGACCCAGGTACTCGGCCAGTGCGCGGCCGACCGCCTGATCGAGGCCGTATTTGTGGCGTCGGATCAGCGCGGGCAGGCTTGCCGGATCATCTTCCGCGGACGGGCGGTAGCGCGCGATCGATCGCGCTCGGCGAAAGCTGGGCGGTGTCGCGGCGCATCTTGCGCATCGCCGTTCATTGCCGGCGGCCGACTCCATCGGACCTCCGCAAACCTCGCACAGGGGCGCTGGAAGCGGTTCCACTTTCGCCAGACAGGAAGCGCATACGCGCACGTTCGCGTCGAGCCCGAAGTCGGCGCCGCACGCCGCGCATCGCGGAGGATAAATGAAGTTCAATATCTGGATGAACGCGGCCATCTGCTAGATAGATGAAGATCCCGTTGCCCAAACTCAAGGTATCGGTCCGCCCCGAACTGTGGAAGTGAGGCCCTTGGGCGGCGATGCTATCGGGCCGCGATATGGTATAGAGGCAAACATGAAGGGACCGCTTACAGGCATCCGAATCATCGATTGGACCATCTGGCAACAGGGTCCGGTTGCGACCCAGATGCTCGCGGATCTTGGCG
>JAJPKP010000013.1 GCA_021323675.1 Pseudomonadota bacterium
AGGCGGTGCTGCTGGAGCGGGCGCGCGCGCTGCATCCGGAACTGACCATCGCCGACGATGCGCCGTCGCGCTTCCGCAAGGAGGGGGGCGGAGCGCCCGCCCCTGCGCCTGCCGCGGCCGAGGCCAACGGCGCGCCGGCACCTGCCGCGGCTGCCGCCCCCGCGCCCAAGCCCGCCGCTCCCGCCCCGGCTGCAAAGGCACCCGCGCCCGCCGCCGCATCCGCCGCCGCTGCCGATGCGGAATACGACCCGATCGCGTGGGAAGTGCCGGTCGTCTGCAAGGATTGCAACAGCCCGTTTACGATTCCGTATCGGCATTTCCAGGCCGGAGTCGTTTTCTATTGTCCGTCGTGCTCGGGGTCATATGTGCCGAAGACCACGATGGCGCGGATTGTTCGCGACACCTTCGAGAAGTTCTACGGCCGCCGCCGCGCCGAGCGCGAGGCGCTCGAACAGCGCCATCGTCATGAGCGCGAAGCGTTGGAGGCACGGCAGGCAGCCGAGATGGAAGCGTTTAAAAAGCGGCTCGAGGATCTGGCCAACGAAATGAAACCGGCCGGAAAGCTGGTTCGTCCCCGCGGCATCGCCGCGATGTTCAGTTGACGGGGCGATCTCCCCGCTCAGGTCCTTCTAGCTCTCTTCCGCGATCTCGTAGCCCGCGCGGCGCAGGCTCGCGTGGATTTCCGCAACATGATCGGGGCCGCGCGTCTCCAGCTCGAGGACGACCCGCGCTCTGCCGATCGGAACGTCGCGGCGGGTCCGATTGTGATCGATCGAGCGCACGTTGGCTCCCGATTTTCCAATTTCATCGGCAAGCTTTCCCAGCTCTCCGGGCCGATCGCGAAGGTTGATCGCGATTCGGTACAGCCGCCCCATCTTGGACAGACCGTGCCCGATTATCCGGTCGAGCAGGTTGATATCGATGTTGCCGCCTGACACCACGACCACGACACGTTTGCCGCTGAGATCTCCGGCGATCTTGAGCGCTCCCGCGAGCGCCGCGGCGCCCGCTCCTTCCGCCAGCAGCTTCATCCGCTCCAGGATCAGCAGGAGCGCTTCGCCGATCTCGAAGTCATCGACCGTGACCGCGCGGCTGACGTTTCCGCGAATCAGCGAAAACGGAATCGCGCCGATTCTTCCGGTCGCAAGGCCGTCGGCGATAGTATCCACCGGGCGGCCGATCGATGCGGCGGCGTCGGCGGCAAGGCTCGCGCTGAGCTGCGCGGAACCCGCGGCTTCCACTCCGATAACCTCGGTCCGCGGCGATTTCGCCGAAAGCGCCACCGCGATGCCGGCGAGCAGTCCTCCGCCGCCGACGGGAGCCAGGATCGCGTCGGGCTCAAGTTCGTCGAGAATTTCAAGTCCGATCGTTCCCTGCCCGGCCACCACCAGTGGATCGTCGTACGCGTCGATGAAAATCGCGCCGGATTCGTCACAGATTCGCTGGGCCGCCGCGCGCGCCTGCTGGTAGTCGGCGCCTTCCAGCACGACCTTCTGTCCGTAGCTGCGTGTGGCGAGGATTTTCGCGATCGCCGCCGTCGTCGGCATCACGACCGTCGCCTGGACCCCGGCGCAGGTAGCGGCATAGGCGAGCGCCTGTCCGTGATTGCCGGCGGAAGCCGCTATAACGCCACGCCGCTTTTCCTCGGGGGAGAGCGAGGCTATCCGGTTGTACGCGCCGCGAATTTTGAAAGATCCGGTTTTCTGAAGATTCTCCGGCTTGACGAACACCTCGCCGCCGATCATGGCGCTGAGAGTCGCGCTTCTGATGAGCGGCGTCGGCTTCGCGACCGAAACCAGGCATCGCCGGGCGGCTTCTATGTCCTCGAGCGTAACGATCATCAGGTTTTGCGCGCATGAGCGCCGGGCGCGAGGCGGCGTTCGTGCGAAACTCCCAGCGCATCGCCCTCGAACTCAATCGCTACGCAGTCGCCGCTTGCGAAGTTGAGATCGAGGAGCAGATTTCGGACCGCGCGCGGCTTGACCGCGCGAATGAGTTGCCCCATCGCGTCGCGATCATCCGCGGCGATCGCGGCAATCTCGGCGACTTCAAGCCTGCTCTGCCGGATGAATTCGCGCGCGCGCTCTTCGCTGGAGAAAGCGAGCAGGCCCGCCCATGGCGCGCCGGTTTCCTGGAAAACGATCATCGCGCCGGCCGAATCGAGCAGGAAATGAAGTTCCTTTGCGCTGATCACGGTTCAGGAATTTTCAACCTTGATTTCGCCCTTGCGAATCGCATCTGCCCGTTCGCGAACCAGCGCTGGATAGGTGTAGTAGTGTTCGCCGCTCAGGCGCAGGAACGACTCCGTGTCGACCTCGTCCAGCTCGAGTCCTTCAATTGCCTCGAATGCCGCCGCGCGGTCGGGCGCGGCAAGAATCGCGTCAAAGATGATACGTCCCTGCTCGGATTGAAAATCCTCGCGCGGCGGCAGCGCCTCCCGGCCGATCTTGCCGGAGTGATAGTTGTCCAGAATGAAGCGCAGCGCCTTGAGCTCATGGCGCAGAATATCCACCCGCTTGAGCGTTTCCCGCGGCATCTCACACGATCTTGCGGCCGCGCATCTCCGCGATCTTTTCGGCGGCGTAACCAAGCTTGGCCAGCACTTCGTCGGTGTGCTCGCCGAGCAGAGGCGCGCCGGTGATTTTGGGCGCGAAGGAGGAAAATTTGATCGGACTGCCGACCGTCAGGTACTTGCCGCGCTCTTCCTGATCGACTTCAACGATGGTGCCGCTGGCGCGCAGCGCTGGATCGCGGGCAATTTCCTTCATCGACAGCACGGGAGCGCAGGGAACTTCGAACTTGCGCAAAATCTCGACCGCCTCGAACTTGGTCTTGTCCGCAAGCCACTTCTCGATCTCCGCGAAAATTTCAAAGATGCGCGGTTGCCGCGCCTTCGCCGTCGCGTAATTGGGATCCTTCGCCCATTCGGGCTTGCCGATAGCCTGACAGGTCCGCTCCCAGTTCTGCTCCTGGATCGTGAAATAGATGTAGGCGTTCGGATCGGTTTGCCATCCTTTGCACTTGAGAACCCATCCGGGCTGTCCGCCTCCGCCCGCGTTCCCGCCGCGGGGCACGGTATCGGTGAATTTTCCGTTCGGGTACTGCGGATATTCTTCCAGGTACCCGACATGCTCCAGCCTCTCCTGGTCGCGAAGCTTGACCCGGCAGAGATTCAGCACCGCATCCTGCATCGACACCGACACCTTCTGTCCCTTGCCCGTCTTCGCGCGTCCGATCAACGCGGTCAGGATGCCGATGGCGAGATGCATTCCGGTGTTACTGTCGCCGAGTGCGGCGGCGCTGACGGTGGGAGGACCGTCCCAGAAGCCGGTGGTCGAAGCCGCGCCGCCGGCGCATTGAGCGACGTTTTCGTAACACTTGATGTCCGCGTACGGGGAGCCTTCGCTGAAGCCCTTGATTGACCCGAAAATGAGCCGGGGGTTGAGTTCCTGGATTCGTTCCCAGGTGAATCCCATCCTGTCCATCGCACCCGGCGCGAAATTTTCCACCAGGACGTCCGCCTCGCGAATCAACTGCTCGAGGATGGCCTTGCCTTCGGGAGTCTTGGTGTTCAGGGTCAGCGACTTCTTGTTGCTGTTGAGCATCGTGAAGTACAGCGCGTCCAGGTTGGCGACATCCTGCAATTGATGGCGCGTCACATCGCCAACGCCGGGCCGTTCGACCTTCAACACCTCCGCGCCGAACCACGCGAGCAACTGGGTGCATGCAGGCCCCGCCTGCACCCCGGTGAAGTCGATCACTTTTATTCCTTCAAGCGGCAGTGTCATCCTGCGTCTCCTCTTTGCTTCGAATCGGACAGGGAACTCTTCGGATTCAGGTTCTGAATGTGGCCGCTCTCGGTCCCTGCGGTCGGGTCGATGACGCAGTTGATGAGCGCGGGACGTCCCGAAGCAAGAGCATCAGTGAGCGCTTTGCCGAGGCTCTCGGTATCGGACGCGTGATAGCCGGCGCCGCCGAACGCCTCGATGAGCTTGTCGTAACGCGCATTCTTCATCAGCGTGGTCGGCGACGGTTCGGACCCGCCGCTTCGATTGGCGTCATCGCCGCGGTAGATGCCGCCGTTGTTGAACACCGCCACCACGATCGGCAGCCCGTAACGGCAGATGGTTTCGATTTCCATGCCGCTGAAGCCGAAGGCGCTGTCTCCTTCGATCGCGACAACCGGCTTGCCGCTTGCCGTCGCGGCGCCGATGGCATAGCCCATGCCGATGCCCATCACGCCCCAGGTGCCGCTGTCGAGGCGCTTGCGCGGCTCGTACATGTCAATGATGTTGCGGCCGAAATCGAGAGTGTTGGCTCCCTCGTTCACCACGTAGATATCGGGCCGCCCGGCGAGAACATCGCGGATCGCGCGCAGCGCGCTGTAAAAATTCATCGGATCCGGATTTGCGCTGAGGCGCGCCTGCATGCGCTCGATGTTCTGCCGCTTGCGTGAGGCAATTTGTTCGAGCCACTCGCGATTAGGCTTGATTCGCCCGGGCCTTGCGGCGTCGAGCAGGCATCTCATCGCCGATCCGATATCGGCGACGATTGGCGCGGCGATGGGACGGTTGCTGTCCATCTCCGTCGGCTCAATATCGATTTGGACGAACCTGACGCGCTCGTTCCACTGGGATCCCTTGCCATGCGCCAGCAGCCAGTTGAGCCGCGCTCCAATCAGCATCACCACATCGGCCTGGCTGAGGGCGAACGAGCGGGCGGCGGCCGCTGATTGCGGATGATCGTCAGGCAGCAGCCCCTTCGCCATCGACATCGGCAGGTAAGGGATGCCGGTCGTTTCAATCCAGGCGCGGAGGTCGCTATCGGCCTGCGCGTATGCCGCTCCCTTGCCGAGGATGATTAGGGGACGCTCGGCCGCGGCAAGCAGCTTGAGGGCGCGCTCGATCGACTCGGGTGAGGGAATGCGCGGCGGAGCGGGATCCACCACCTGCACGAGCGACTCGGATGCGGCCCGGGAATCGATGGTCGCGGCAAGCACGTCCGCGGTCAGGTCGAGGTACACCCCGCCGGGCCTACCCGACAAGGCCGCCCGGATCGCGCGCGCAATTCCAATCCCGATGTCCTCAGCGCGGTTCACGCGGAACGCCGCCTTCGCGTACGGCTTCGCCGCATTCATCTGGTCCAGCTCTTCGTAGTCGCCTTGCTGCAGGTCGACGATCGCGCGGTCACTGGATCCGCTGATTTGAATCATCGGAAACCCGTTGGTGGTCGCATTCGCAAGCGCCACCATCCCGTTCAGGAAGCCGGGCGCCGAGACGGTGAGACAGATTCCGGGCTTGCGGGTGAGATAGCCCGCGATCGCGGCCGCGTATCCGGCCGATTGCTCATGGCGGAAGCCGAAGTATCGCATCCCTTCCGCCTGCGCGAGGCGGGCCAGGTCGGTAATCGGAATTCCGGCCACCCCATAGATGGTGTCGAGGCCGTTGAGTTTGAGCGCGTCCACTACAAGGTGGAATCCATCGGTGATGGCCGGTGCCATGATTGCTCCCTGAGTTAGCTATTCGCCGTGTGGTTCAAACAGGGCGGCGACCGCGCGCCGATCGATTTTGCCCGTCGCGTTGCGGGGCAGCGCGGGCACGACGCGAATGACTTTAGGCACCTTGAAGTCGGCCAGATGTTCGCGGCAAAGCGCCTGCAAACGATCCTGATCAGCTTCTCCCTTAAGCGCGACGGCCGCCCAAACTTCCTCGCCATACTTCGGGTCGGGCACGCCGAACACCGCCGCCTCGGCAACAGCGGAATCTTCCATCAGGATGGCTTCGACCTCGGTGGGCGAGATTTTTTCTCCGCCGCGATTGATCAACTCTTTGATGCGTCCGGTCAGGGCCAGGTAACCGTCGCTGTCGAAAACCCCGATGTCGCCGCTGCGGAACCAGCCATCGACAAAGGACTGCGCGTTGGCTTCGGGATTGTCACGGTATCCCTTCATCACGCCGGGACCACGCACGACCACCTCGCCGCGCGCATTCGCGGAAAGACGCCTGCCGGTTTCGTCGATAACAGCCAACTCGACGCCGGTTCCGATGCCGACCGTTCCCGCCTTGTGCGGACGCGGCGGCAGCGGGTTGGAGGCCACCTGATGCGACGTCTCCGTCATCCCATAGGCCTCGAGCAGGGGAGCTCCAAAGCGATCTTCGACACCGCGCAGGACGGCTGGCGCAAGCGGCGCCGAACAGGAACGGATGAAGCGCGGACCCTGCGCGGGAGCGCCGTCACTGTCCGCTCTCGCCAGCAGGACCTGATGGATAGTCGGCACGGCGCTGTACCAGGTTGCGCGATGTTCGCGAAATGCGGCCCAGAAAGTGGAGGCCGAAAAGCGTGGCGGCACTATCAGCGCGCCTCCCGAGGAGAGGGTGGACAGAGCCGCGCCAATCAATCCGTGGCCGTGGAACAGCGGCATCACTACCAGGCTGCGGTCCGCCGCAGTAAGGCGATAGTGCGAAGCGATTCCGAGCGCGGACGCAAGAATATTGGAATGCGTCAGCGGAACCACCTTCGGCTTGCCGGTGGTGCCGCTCGTGCGGATGAATAGCACATCATCGCTGGGATCGGGTGACACATCGCTGCTGCCCGACACGCGAGAAACGCCCGCGAGGCTGACCGTCCCCGATGAGCTTACGACGGGGTTCCACTGCGGAACTCCGGCGGCAGTGGCGGCCTGCCGTGCCGTCGCGTCATCGCTATGTGCGACCAGAGCTTTTACCTTCAGATGTTCGATGGAGAGCCGCAGTTCGTCGCTTTTGTATGCGGGATTGAACGGAGCCGCCACCAGGCGCGCGCGCGCAAGCGCCAGGAACACCACGAGAAATTCCAGGCCGTTGGGCAACGATGTGCCGATACAGTCTCCGCGCTTCAGGCCCGAAGCGGAGAGCTGTCCGGCAAGTTGCTCGACCTGCTGATCGAGCGCCCGATAGGTAACAGCGACAGGAGGATTTATGGAGATTATCGCCGGCTCAAGCGCCCCGCGATCTTCAAATAGTTCCGCCAAGGTGCGTCGCTGCATACCAGAATGGACTCCCGCGCCCGAGGATATTCCCACTCGGGCCTGCAACCAGGTGCTGGATAAGAAACGAGACAGTCTCCCGCTTGCCCCAGTATCGTGCCTGTCGCCTGACCGGGGAACAACCTTATCAAGTTGAGAGATTACTTGGAAAATGGCCCGGAGATAGTTCGATCGTTGCGTGGCGCGCCCCCGCTTGATCCGCTCCCGTTTCGCATGCACCTATTGGACTCCCGCCTATGAGCGCGTTTTCCGATTTCTGGTTTCCGCCGAGCGCAACCGCCGACAGCGCGAGACTCCTTGCCACGCGCGCGCTGCGCGGCTTCGCGGACGGGGCCGTAAGCGTGCTCTTGCCCGGATACCTGACCGCGGTCGGCTTCAGCTCGCTTCAGATCGCGGCGATCATCTTCGCGACTCTGACCGGTTCCGCGGCATTGACGCTGTGGATCGGCCTGGTGGCAAACCGAATCGGAAGACGGCGCGTGCTGCTGGGCGCGTGTGCCTTGATGATCGCGACCGGGGTCGGCTTTGCCTTGGTCACCGCCTTCTGGCCGCTGTTCATCGTCGCCTTCGTGGGCACGCTGAACCCGTCAGCGGGAGACGTGAGCCTGTTCCTGCCGGTCGAGCAATCCGCGCTCGCGGAGACCGTCGAGACCCGCGATCTCACCGCGATCTTCTCGCGCTACAACGTCGGCGGCGCGTTCGCGGGCGCGTTGGGCGCGCTTGCAAGCGGACTTCCGGTCGCGATCGCGTCGCGCCTGGATTGGAGCAGGACGGGAGCGATGCGCTCCGGATTCCTGGCTTATTCCCTTATCGCGATGGCCGCCGCCCTCATCTATCGCGCCCTGACCGATTCAGTCGAGACGGCGGCTGAGGCGCGCGCGGTCGCACCGCTGGCGAAATCTCGCAGGATAGTGCTTCACCTCTCGGCGCTGTTCAGCCTCGACTCATTCGGCGGCGGCTTCGTGGTGCAATCGCTGCTGGCGCTGTGGCTGTTTCGGCGCTTCAATCTGTCGATTGCGGCGGCGGGGTCGTTCTTCTTTTTCGCGGGACTACTCGGCGCCGGCTCGCAGCTCGCATCGTCATGGATGGCGGCGCGAATCGGGCGGATCAACACGATGGTGTTCACGCATATTCCCGCCAATGTATTCATCGTGATTGCGGCGCTGATGCCGACCCTGCATCTTACCCTCCTGTTTCTGTTGCTGAGGTTCGCGCTTTCCTCGATGGACGTGCCCGCGCGGCAATCGTTCGTGATGGCCGTGGTGCCGCCGGAGGAGCGAGCCGCGGCGGCCAGCGTAACCAACGTGCCGCGAAGCCTCGCGACCGCGCTCGCGCCCCTGCCCGCCGGCGCACTGCTCGACTACTCGACCTTCGGATGGCCGCTGGTATGCGCCGGAACGCTGAAGATCATCTACGATCTGCTGCTGCTGGCGCAGTTCAGCGCCGTAAAACCGTCCGACGAGCAGTAACCCAGGCCGTACGCCCAGGAGCATCGGATGCGCGTCGGACAATGCGCCGACGTATCCGGAATCCCGAATTTCCGCCGGCTGCTATTCGCCCTTGATGAGCCGGTGGATCGCGTTTAGATGCTTTTGCGCTTCGCGTTTGCGGCCCGCGGCTTCGTATAGCTCCGCCGCGTTGCGATGAGCTTCGACCGAGGTGGGATCGCAATCGAGCGCGCGCAGAAAGCTGCGCAGCGCATGCTGGCTCTCCTCGCGCTTGCGGTACAGCAATCCGAGCCTTAGATGCACCTCGGCGCTGGCGGGAACGATGGTGGCCGCGCCGAGGAGATGGCGCAGCGCGCCCTGCAAATCGCCCTCCCGTTCGAGCAGCGTTGCAAGCCGCATGTGGGCTTCGAAATTGCCCGGTTCGCGCCCGACCAGGTCGCTGTAGATGGTGAGCGCTTTGAGAGGATCTTCCTCAGCGATGCGCCGGGCCTCCTCGAACCGCTCGCGGACGCGCGCCGGTCCGAAGCTCTCTTCGATCTTGCCGGCGGGACGTTCAGGCCGGAAATCGAACAGAAGCTGTCCGGTCTCGGCCTCGATGAGCACCCCATTGTCGCTCACCACTATTCGCCCGTCGTCGTTGACCAGCTTCAGAGCGGTGACCGGACGCTCGGGGTCGACCAGGTCGCGCATGCGACGAAGACATCGCTGGAGCGGTTCGAGATGGCGGCGAGTGCGCAGGAGATCCTTCGCAAGGCGCATCACCAAAAGATCGTTGAAAGCGAAACGATACTTGCGGCCCTGCGATCCGGTTGGATTGACGAGCTGCCGCTTGACCCAATAGCGAATTCTATCCGGCGAGACCGCGAGAATTCTCGCGGCCGATCGCGTAGAGAATGTACCGCCCCCTCCTACCGCCTCGCCCATCTTTACAGCCAACGCATCGAGTATAGGAACAGAAGCGCAGCGCCTCAACGGCACTCAGCCAATTTTTTAACAACTGTGGACGGTGTGAAGGCCGCAGCCGACCTCCGGACGCGTTCAGTCGCCGATCTCACCCAAAGTCTTGAGCAGCTTGACCACCGCTTCCACCGCGTTCTTCGCGTTGTCGAGCCGCTCCATCGCCTGATCGTGCGTCATGCCGGGTCCGGTGATGCCCAGCCCGACCGGCTTGTCGTACTTCAGCGCCAGGCGTTGCGCGCTCTGCGCGGTCGCGTGCGTGATGACTTCATCGTGCAGCGTCTCGCCCTTGATTACCGCGCCCAAAATCACGACTCCGTCCACATCCTTGCGCCGCAGAAGACGCTTGATGGCAAGCGGCATATCGAAGACGCCGGGAACGTGAACTTCGGCGGCAAGCTGCGCAGCATTGGCTTCGAGGTGGCCTTTGGCCCGCTCGAGCATCCGCGAGGTGACGTCATAATTGAAGTCGGAAACGACGATCGCAATTCTCATTTCGCAGCAGTCTCCAGGGTGATCGCGTCGCGTACTTCAACTCCTGCGGCGCGCAGGTATCGCTTGAGCTCGGGGATCGGATATTCGCCGTAATGGACGATCGACGCGACGATGGCGGCATCGGCGGCCCCCCGCGTGAACGCGTCGCGCAGATGATCCGGCGATCCGGCGCCGCCCGATGCGACCACCGGAATCGACACCGACTCGCTGATGCGCCGGGTTATTTCGAGGTCATAGCCGCTTTTGGTGCCGTCGCGGTCGATCGAATTGATCACGAGTTCTCCCGCTCCGAGCCGTTCGCCTTCGTGCGCCCACTCGACCGCATCCCGTCCGGTGAACACCCGTCCGCCGTCGATCACGACTTCGTAGCCGGAAGGCAGTTCCGGGCGCACCCCGGTCCACTTCACCTGCATCGAAAGCACGATGCATTGGCTGCCGAACGCCCGCGCGCCCTCGGAAATGATCGCGGGATTGCGGACCGCGCCCGAATCAATCGAGACCTTCTCGGCTCCCGCCAGCAGGACCGCACGCATGTCTTCGAGGGAACGAAGGCCGCCGCCGACGCTGAACGGGATGAAAATCTCGCGCGCCACCGCATCGACCACCTCGAGCATGATCCCGCGGCGCTCGTTCGAGGCGGTTATGTCATAGAAGACCAGTTCGTCGGCGCCCTGCTCGTAGTAGTAGCGAGCCATCGCGACCGGATCGCCCACGTCCACGTTCTCCAGGAACCGGATGCCTTTGGTGACCTTGCCCGCGCGAACATCGAGGCAAGGGATGATTCGCTTTGCCAGCATCTGCGGTCAGCAGGCGAGCCGGCAGAAATTGTCGAGCAGCTTGAGGCCGGCGGCGCCGCTCTTTTCGAGATGGAATTGCGTGGCGATCACGTTTTTGCGCGCGATTGCCGCAGTGAACGGAACGCCGTAGTCGGACTCGGCGATAATCGCCGACGAATCCGCCGGGACCGGGTAGTACGAGTTCACGAAATAGAAGTGCGCGCCGTCGGGCACGCCGGCGAAGATCGGATGCGGCCGCACCTGGCGCACGCGGTTCCATCCGATTTGCGGAACCTTGAGCGGCCGCCCATCGATTGAACTGGGGTAGCGGCGCACCTCGCCCGCGATGATTCCGAGACAGGCGGCGCAATCCTCTTCGCTGCGGTCGAACAGCACCTGGATTCCGATGCAGATGCCCAAAAACGGCTTTCCCGCCATCGCCACGTCGCGCTTCAGCACCTCGGCAAGTCCGAGCGCACGCAGGTTTTCCATCGTAGCGCCGGCGGCGCCGACGCCGGGCAAGATCACGCGATCGGCGGCACGAATCTTCGCCGCGCTGTCCGTGATTTCGCACTCGCGATGGCCGAGATGCTCCAGCGCGCGCTTCACGCTGGTCAGATTCCCGGCCCGGTAATCGACAATCGCGATCATGAGACGCCCAATTTTACCGGCATTCCCGGCGCCACCCAAGGCCGAGCCGCGGCCTCCTCTCGGGCGAAACCGGGCTTGAACCGTCGGATGACAGATCGCCGGACGGGCGAGGCTTACAGGTCGACGTGAATGTCCCTGGTTTCGGACAAGACCCGCACCTTGACGTGGTGATCGGTGGAGGTGAGCGAACCCCAGTGAATCGCGAAGTGCTCGAGCTGAACGTCGGGCTTGAATCGCTCCGACACTCCCATCACGACCTCTTCCGCGCCAAGCACGTATGCGGTTCGCGCGATTGCGTAAACCTGGTCGTTCGACACCGCGACCAGCGGTGTTACCGCGCGGCCGTGGTCTTCGCAGACCTTCACGACTTTGCTGAAGAGCCGCTGCTCGGCATCGGTGAACACCTGCGCACCATCGCTGGATGCGAGCCCTTTTTCCGTGCGCACGGTAAGCGCAACCAGCTCGGCGGAATCATTTTCCGCAAGGTAGCGATGAAGATGGCTGAGGTTGCGGGGATCGCGGATTGCGATGATGCGTTTGACGGCGCCGTCGAGATGGAGGCGCTCCGGATGGAGCCCCTCTTCCTCGACCATCTCGAGGTTGAACTTCTCCGGCTCCTCGCCGTATGCGTGCTCGGCCTGCCCGTTGATTTTCTGCGAGACTTCGAAAATTACGAACAGCGCGGCCGTGAAACCGAGTCCCCATATGGTCGCAACCTGTTTGGTGAACAGATTGACCACCGCGGTGACGAACAGGATCAGAAAGGTGATACCCAGCCCCAGCGGAAAATCCTGCCCGCCCGGCCTAAACCAGGTCAGGTTCAGCGGCACCCGCCACATCCGCTGATAAGTCTGCTTGTAGCGCAAGACCAGCACCGACAAGGTTTTGAAGACGAAGCTCCAGATGACGCCGAAGGCGTAGGCTTCACCAAGCGCGTACATATCGCCGCGCGAAAGCACGATCGTCGCGATCTGCAGAATCGCGACCAGGTTTACAATCCGATAGTTGGTGCCGTAGCGGCGATGGGGATGGCGGAACCAGTCGAGCAGCACGCCATCCTCGGCAACCCGGGTGAGCACGCCGGTCGAACCGACGATCGCGGTATTCACCGCGCCCGCCAGGATCAGGAACCCGACAAATACGACAAACGCGCGCAGCGCGGTTCTGAGCCATAGCGGCCCGACCACGTACATCGCCAGCCCGCCAATCAGATCGTCGCTATACCGCGACATCCTGACGCTGTCCGGGATGATCATCACGGCAAAGAACGAGATCAGCGAAGTGAGCAGCAGCGAGTAAATGAAGATTACCAGCCCGGTTCGAAGCAGGTTCTTAAGCTTGGGCGCTTCGATTTCCCGGTTCACCTGCGCGAGCGATTCCTCGCCCGACATCGCGAGAATCGAATGGCCGAACGCCACGATAATTCCGATCGCTCCGATCGCGCGGGCCGCGGGCAGATGCGCCAGCCATCCGAGCGAGCTGTCCGGCAGGTTGAGGGTCAAAGGCGGCATGTGAAAGCCGCGCTCGTACAGCGTAATCGCGCACCATCCGATCATCAGCACGCCCATCACGGTCGTAACCTGCATGATGCGCATCGCCTTGCCGCTGGACTCTTCAATGCCGAGGATGTTCTGCCACCAGAAGTAAACGGTCACCAGGATCGCGAACGCCGCGGCGGTCAGATCGGGCGGCAGCGCGATGCCGACGTGTCCGAGTCCGAGGAGCTCGTTGATCAAGCCGACCAGGTATTGTCCCGCTGAAACGCCGCTTATCGGTCCGGTCAGGATGTAATCGAACATCAGCGCCGAGACCGAAAGCTTGGCCAGCGTCGAGCCCATCGCCTCCTTCACCACCCGGTAAACCCCGCCCCGCGTGAACATCGAGCACGATTCCACATAGACGGCGCGGACCGCATAGGCGAACAACATCACCGCAAGAATGAAGTACGGGGCCGACTTGCCTACCGCCGCCTCGACAATTCCGCCGATGTAATAGACCGTCGAGGCCATGTCGCAGAGCACGATCGCTGACGCTCGCCAGAACGAGATGAACGCGAGCATGCCGGTCGTGACGACGATCGCCCTGGTGCGTTTTCCAGGCGAGGACAGGCCTGAAGGTTGTGCGGACGGAAGCTTTCCGATCGCGGCCAAGGTAGGAATCCTCCCACGGCTGGGCGAACTCCTTGCCCTGCCTCATGCAATCAACTGCAAGTTGCGATCCCGCCGAATTCCTGAGGAAAGCCGGACACTAGAGATCGCTAGGCATTGCAATGCGCACGGCTTCGCATCCAGGTGAATTGCTATATGCAATGGATTGCAATCCACTGCTTTGCAAAATGAAAGTCCCTTATGGCGAGAATTAAGATTCGAGATGGCGGCGAATATCGCCGTGTTGGCTCAGGTGGAGGGAAAACCCGAGCCCTTATACTGGCGTTGATGTGAGGCGCGAACGTGAAGGACGGGCGCGGCTGGTACGCCGAGCCCGTCCTACAAATTTTACGACTACTTCTTGTTCAGCCCGGCCTCAAGCTTTGCGTGAGTCTGCACGCACACACCCAGGCTCGTGAAAGGGGTGGGCCAGTCATTCTTCACGCAGTAAGGCAGCGCAGAGAGTTGCTCGGCGGTGTATCCGCGACCAGTGAGTTCCTTCTTGATGCAATCGGAGTGGTCCTTTGAACCGCCTCCGAGGCCCGCCGCATCGTCCGCAGCCTCGACGATCAATGCGTTGCGCAGCGCGGCCTGAACCCCCGGATCCTTGCTCTTGCCAAGCGCTCCCGCGATGGTGCTGGAAGGCCCGCAATTCGCGACTCCGTCGACAAACGCCTCTTCGAGCCCCGCACTGGTCAATTCCTTGGCCGAGGTAACTCCGGCCAGACCGATCAGCAATACTCCTGAGAGTAACCCCAATACCAAGCGCTTCATCGTGTTTTCCGCTCCTTTCAGCTTTCCCACACAACCGGAAGCGTTTATGCCCCGGCGCACGATGAGAAGCAATAGCTTGTTAAGCCATGGTAGGTCCAGCGGTACGGCGAGTTGCCGTCCCTTGACTTTTGCGTCTGGCAGCTTGACCGCAAGCGCCAAGTGATGGAAGTCTGCTACGTTCGCGAAAGGAACCGCCATGGCAAAAATTGCGCTCGCATTTTCCACGCTCCCCGATTCTCCGCCCGCGACCCTGATTGAATGGTCGAAGGCCGCGGAAGACGCAGGCTTCGCCGGCGTCTTCATGACCGAAGCCGGCAACGACTCGCTCGCCTGCTCGCTCGCGCTCGGCCTGAATACGCGGCGCATCATGCTCGGAACCGCGATCACGAACATCTACTTTCGTCATCCCGCCCTGCTCGCCAATGAAGCCGCGGCGGTTCAGGAGTTCACCGGCGGCCGGTTCATTCTCGGCCTCGGCACAGGCCATCGCGAAATGAACACGATTCTGAAGATCGACATGGGCGACCCGATGGCAAAGACGCGCGAGACTGTCGCGGCAATCAGAAAGCCGCTCGAGGGCGGCACCACCGGGCCGCGGGTCACCAAAAAGCTGCCGATCTATCTAGCCGGGGTATCGAAGCCGATGGTCAAGCTGGCCGGCGAAATCGGCGACGGCGTGATTTTCAATTTCTTCCCGCCTCGCCGGGTGAAAGAGGCGCTTGGAGAGCTGCAGGAAGGCGCACGCGCGGCAGGCCGCGACCCGAAGCAGATAGAACCGACCCTGTTCGCGACCGCATTCATTTCGGATGACCTCGAAGCGGCGCGCCGCCCCGCGCGCAAGCTGCTGTCGCGCTACGGCGCGCTCAGATTCTACGGGAACATGATCGCGCGCGCCGGCTTCGAGGCGGAGATCGCCGCAATACGCGCCGCCGGGCGAGACGGTGATGCGGCGATGAAGGCGGTCAGCGACGCGATGATCGATTCCACGCTGCTGGTCGGCCCTGAATCGCGCATCCGCGAACGGCTGAAGGAACTCGTAGCGCCCGGCATCGGCACCGCTATCGTTTTTACCAACCCGGTGAACGAGGACCGGAACAGCGCGGTGCGCCGCACGATCAGAGCATTGAAGGACTTCTGAGCGGGCGGCCCCTGCTGCTGAACGACGGCATCATCCGGCGGATTGCAGCCGGTTCAGGAACATCACGATTCGGTTGTAATTCACACCCAAATCGCCGACTCCATCGCGCGACTTCGAGCGCATCTCGACCAGGCTGGTGCCGTTCGGGCCCGGGCGGACTTGGATGATGAAATCGTCCTGAAAATGGAACAGCCCTGAGGTGCAGACGCCTTCCAGCGTCATGGCTTTCGGATCGGCATACGTGATCTGCCAGTCGGGAATGCCGGCGGCGAGCTTCTGAACCCGATCGAACACCGCTGCCGGATCACCCGCGATGCTGGCCGGCGCAAGCGGCGGATAACCCTTCTGCTGCGCCGCCATGTATTTGTCCTTGTTGTACCGCATGTCGCGTCCGCGGTTGGGAACCAGCTCGACGGCATGAATGAATTCGGGCGGATGCTCGAAGTCGGTGGTGATGTCGTTGATCGCCGGATACCTGGAGTGTGCGACGATGATCGCGAACACGGGCAGGGCTATCGCGAAGCTTAGCAGGGTGCCGATTACGGCGCGGGGCCGCGCGGCGCGCCGCGGTTCCGATCGGGTCATCAGCAGGCCGATGATCCCGAGGAGAAAGCCCAGGATGCTCAGCAGGAATCCGAATCCGAAGAGTTGGAAGCCAAAGAACGGCGGGGCGAAGTAGAAGTGCGCACCGAGGATACCTGCCGCCACCAGCGCGATTGCGAGCATCCCGTCAAAGAAAGCCAGCCAGGCTGGAATCATATCTTGCCCCCGATCAGGATTTTATTCCGCGCACGACAAATTGCGGCAATACGAACAGATATCTTCCCCCGATGATTGCCGCTTCAACCATCCGCAACCATCGGTCCACCTCGTCCGCGCCGACCCGCCCCGAATCGCGCGCATAGCGCGCGAAGCTTGCTTTCAACATCGGCAGCGACCGTCCAGCGACATCCGCGCCGGCCATAATCTCGACCTTCACGTCGGACAGTCCCGCGCCAAGAAAGATGCCGCGGAGCTTCCGCCCGATCCGGGGCTCTTTGATTGCGATCGCTTTCGCCGCCGCCAGCACGCGATCGCTTAGCTCCCGCGCTTCTTCTCCGATATCGAGAGCGATCATGTCCCAGTCGGAGTCCGTGGCTACCACGATTCCATCCGGCGCCGCGACCCGTGCCATTTCCGCGACAGTATCGGCCGCCGAATCGACATACTCAAGAACGTTTTTGCAGAATACCCGGTCGAAGGCGGAGTCCGGAAACGGCAGCGGCGGAAACCCGCTATGGACAAACTCAACGTCAAGCCGCTGCGACTGGCCGCGCGCCGACGACTTTGCGATAAAATCGGCGTTGATGTCCACGCCGGTGACTCTGCCCTCCGAGCCGACCCGCCGCGCCAGCTCGAAGGTTGTATGTCCCGGCCCGGAACCGACATCGAGCACGCTAAGGCCGGGCTTAAGTTCCAGAGGACGGATTAGCGGCTCCATCGCCGGATGAAACGCGAGAATCTGGTCGTAGGCTTCATGGCGCTCCGGCTCGATATCGATCCAGTGCTGTTTGTAATACGCCTCGGCCATGACAATTCCTCCGCGCTGACGGTTAGCGCAGACTGACTCCCATTACAAAGGCAATTTGGCCTTGAAGCGCCGTAGCGGCGCGACTTTGCCCTTATTTTAGGGGAAACCAGCCCCGAGAGGGCCTTCGGCTCCGGGCGGATGGTCTTATGTGCGCTTTTTGCTTCCCGCCGAAGCAAAATTGAATGAGGATCAACCCTGCTATAAGGTGAAACTCCGGTTCACAAACCCGGCTCTTCGATGACCACCGACGCAAACCGCATCAAGCTGCTGAAGGAACTGCTCGCCGAGCGAATCCTCGTCCTTGACGGAGCGTTCGGCACCTTCATCCTGGGACATCATCTGTCGGCGGCCGACTACGGCGGCGCAAGCCTTGAAGGATGCAACGAGAATATCGTTCGCACCCGTCCCGATTTGATTCGCCAGATGCATCGGGGCTTCCTCGAGGCGGGCGCCGACCTTATCGAGACCGCCAGCTTTGGTTCGACGCGGGTGGTGCTGGCCGAATACGGGATCGAAGCCGATGCGTTCGAGCTCAACCGGATAGCGGCGGCGATTGCCTGCGAAGAAGCCGCCCGCTACAGCACGCCCGACAAGCCCCGTTTCGTGGTCGGCTCGATGGGCCCCACCACCAAGAGCATCTCCGTCACCGGCGGCATCACGTTCGATGCGCTCGCCGACGCCTACGCGGAGCAGGCACTCGGCCTGATCGAAGGCGGCGTTGACATATTGTTACTGGAAACGGTGCAGGACACCATCAATTGCAAGGACGGCCTTGTCGGCATCGACCGCGCCATCGAGCAATCCGGCGTCGCGGCCGCGGTCGCCGTCTCGGGGACAATCGAGACGATGGGCACGCTGCTGGCCGGCCAGGACATCGAGGCCTTTTACACCTCGCTGGCGCATCGCGACCTGCTCTGGATGGGCCTGAACTGCGCGACCGGGCCCGATTTCATGACCGACCATCTCCGCACCCTTTCGGAGATCTCGCGGTTTCACGTCGCCTGCGTGCCTAACGCCGGCCTTCCGGACGAAGAAGGACGCTACAACGAAACCGCGGAGATGCTGGCGGAGAAGGTCGGACGGTTCGCGCGCAACGGATGGCTGAATCTCACGGGGGGATGCTGCGGAACGACGGCCGACCATATCCGGCTGCTCGCGCGGGCGGTGGCCGGCGCGAAGCCGCGCAAGCCATCGACGGTCAGGCGCTCGGCGGTCTCGGGAATCGAGACGCTGCTGATCGACGATCAGACTCGTCCGGTCATCGTAGGCGAGCGCACCAATGTGCTCGGCAGCCGCAAGTTCAAGCGCCTGATAGCCGAGGGCAAGTTCGAAGAGGCGTCGGAGGTAGGACGCGCGCAGGTACGCCGCGGCGCGCATATCCTCGACGTATGCCTGCAGGATCCCGACCGCAATGAGATGGCCGATGTCACCGCGTTCCTCGAGATCGAGGTCAAGAAGGTGAAGGTTCCGCTGATGATCGATTCGACCGATCATCGCGTGATCGAAGAAGCGCTCAAGCGCACCCCCGGCAAATCCCTCATCAACTCGATCAACCTGGAAGATGGCGAAGAGCGCTTTCGGCGGGTGGTCCCGATGGCCCGCCGTTTCGGCGCGGCGCTGGTGGTCGGATGTATCGACGAAGACAAGCAGCAGGCGCAGGCGGTCACGCGCGATCGCAAGCTCGCAATCGCCGAACGCTCCTACAAGCTGCTGACTGAAAAGTACGGCGTCGAGCCCGAGGACATCATCTTCGACCCCCTCGTCTTTCCGGTCGGAACGGGCGATCGGAACTACATCGGATCGGGCGTCGAAACGATCGAGGGTATCCGCCTGATCAAGCAGGCGATGCCGCGCGCCAAGACCATCCTCGGCATTTCCAATGTCTCCTTCGGACTGCCCGACGCGGGCCGCGAGGTGCTGAACTCGGTGATGCTCTATCACTGCGTGCAGGCCGGGCTCGACCTCGCCATCGTCAACGCCGAGAAGCTCGAACGCTATCCGTCGATTCCCGAGGACGAGCGCCGGCTGGCTGAAGACCTGATCTGGTGGCGCGGCGATGACCCGATCGCCGCTTTTGCGGCGCATTTTCGCGCCCGCAAAGGCCGCGCCGTCGCCGAGAGCCGCAAGGATCTTCCGCTCCTGGAGCGGCTGCCGCGATACATCCTCGAAGGCTCGAAGGAAGGGCTGATCGAGGACCTGGACGAAGCTCTGCAGACCATGTCCCCGCTCGACATCATCAACGGCCCTCTGATGAAGGGGATGGACGAAGTCGGGCGGCTGTTCAACGCCAATCAGATGATCGTGGCGGAGGTCCTGCAGTCGGCCGAAGCGATGAAGGCCGCGGTCGCGCATCTCGAACCCCACATGGAGAAGACCGAATCCGCCAACAAGGGCAAGATCATTCTTGCGACGGTCAAAGGCGACGTTCACGACATCGGCAAGAACCTGGTCGAGATAATCCTCTCGAACAACGGGTACCAGGTCATCAACCTCGGCATCAAAGTCCCGCCCGAGGAACTGATTGGCGCGTACCGCCGGCACCATCCCGACGCGATTGGGCTCTCGGGGCTGCTGGTCAAATCGGCCCAGATGATGGTGGTAACGGCGCAGGACCTCCGCGGCGCCGGCATCGATTGCCCCATCCTGGTCGGCGGCGCGGCGTTATCGAACCGGTTTACGCGGATGAAGATAGCGCCCGAGTATTCCGGGCTGGTCGCATACGCCAACGACGCGATGGCGGGATTGGACCTCGCCAACCGCCTGATGGACTATGAGCGGCGCGAAACCCTGAAGCGGACCCTGGAGGAGGAAACGCGGCGGATGCTGCAGGCCGCGCCGAAGGCCGCGGGCGCAACCGAGGTCGCGACGACCGTAAAATCGTCGGTGCGCACCGATATCGAGATTCCTGCTCCCCCGGACCTGAAGACGCATATCATCAGGAACTACGATCTCGGCGAGATATTCGGCTACATCAACCCCGCGATGCTGTATTCGAAGCATCTCGGATTGCGCAATGCCGAGCAGGCGCTGCGCGACGGCGAGGCCAGGGCGCTCGAGCTGCGCGGCACGATAGAAAAGGTGCAGGACCTGGTTCTGGCCCGCGGCGACATCTCCGCCAACGCCGTGTACCGCTTCTTTCGCGCGCAGTCGGACGGCGATCGGAGCCTGGAGATTTACGGACCCGAAGGAAAAAACGCCGTCGCGAGTTTCCGCTTCGGCCGCCAGAGCCAGCCGCCGCATCTTTGCCTGGCTGATTACGTCGCGTCCCGTGACTCAGGCCGAACCGACTACGTGTGCATGTTCGTGGTGACGATCACCGGGCCGATTCGAGCGCTGGCCGAGGAGTGGAAGAACAAGGGCGACTATCTACGTTCGCACATCCTGCAGGCGCTGGCGGTGGAAGGCGCTGAAGGGTTCGCGGAGCTCCTGCATCGGAAGATTCGCGCGATGTGGGGAATTGGCGATCCGCCCGACACCACCCTGAAGGACCTCATCCAGGCTCACTATCGCGGCAAGCGCTATTCGTTCGGCTATCCCGCGTGCCCGCGGCTCGAAGACCAGGCCGCTCTTTTCTCCCTGCTCGAGGTGGAAAAGCACGCGCTCGGCGTGCATTTGACTGAGGGTTACATGATGGACCCGGAGAGTTCGGTCAGCGCCCTCGTGCTGCACCATCCCGAGTGCAAATACTTCAGTCTTTCGTCCGACGACATCGCCCGTCTGGAAGCGGAATTCGCCCGGCAGTGACGCGCTCTCGCTTAGGGCGGGTCCGCGGGAGAATCATTTGCCGCGGCTTCGCAGCTCGCGTTGCGCCAGCTCGAGGTCGGCCTCGACCATCATCTTCACCAGGCCGTCGAAGGTCACGCGCGGCCGCCATCCCAGAACCTTGCGCGCCTTGCTCGCATCGCCGAGCAGCCGGTCGACTTCCGCCGGGCGAAAAAAGCGCTGTTCGATTTCGACGTACTTCTTCCAGTCGAGCTTCACGCAATCGAAGGCCCTGTCCAGGAACTCCCGGACGGTATGCTCTTCGCCGGTCGCGATCACGTAGTCGTCGGGCTGGTCCTGCTGCAGCATCATCCACATCGCTTCGACGTAATCGCCGGCAAAGCCCCAATCGCGGCGCGCCTCGAGGTTGCCGAGCGCGAGCTTGTCCTGGAGACCGAGCTTGATGCGGGTGGCGCTGCGCGTGATCTTGCGGGTGACGAAATTTTCGCCGCGCCGCGGCGATTCGTGGTTGAAGAGAATTCCGTTGCAGGCAAACAGGCCATACGCTTCGCGGTAGTTCAGGGTCTGCATGTGGCCGTAAACCTTGGCGCAGGCGTATGGGCTGCGGGGATGAAACGGCGTGGTCTCGCGCTGCGGAATTTCCACCACCTTGCCGAACATCTCCGACGAACCAGCCTGATAGAAGCGCGCCGCCCGCTTGTGCCGCGCGTTGTGATCCCGAAGCGCTTCCAGGATACGCAGGGTGCCGAGCCCGACCACGTCTGCGGTATATTCCGGCTGATCGAACGAGATGCGGACGTGCGACTGCGCCGCGAGGTTGTAAACTTCGTCCGGCCGGACCTGCTCGATGATCCGCCGAATGCCGGTGCCATCGCCAAGGTCGCCGTAATGAAGCTGAAGGCCGCGCGAGTTTCCTCCGAAACCGTTGCGCAGATGGTCGATGCGGCCGGTGGCGAAGCTTGAGGTGCGCCGCACCATCCCGTGCACCTCGTAGCCCTTTTTCAGCAGCAGCTCGGCCAGGTAGGAGCCATCCTGTCCGGTGACTCCGGTAATCAATGCGACTTTTGACATGTTAGCGCTCCCGCGACGGAAGCCGTTCTTTCCGTATCAAACCGGGAAGATGGCGAGATAATCCAAACACTCGCGCCGGCTAATCCCCCTTGACCAGCCGATGAGAGTCGCTGTCGAAATGTTGGGTCGAAAACTCGAGCAGCTCCGAATCCTCCAACGCCTCCATCTGATGCACCAGGCCCACCGGGACATCCATGCAATCGCCGGGGCTGAGCACGAATTCTTCCATCGTTTCGGATTCGGCCGATTCCTTGACCCGCACCAGCAATTTTCCGGCGCGCAGATAGAAGGTCTCGGTTTTGAGCTGATGATAATGAAGCGAGCATCGCTTGCCCTGGCGGATTTCCAGGATCTTGCCGCAATAACGATCGTTGTTGGCGATCCAGACCTCGCGGCCCCATCCTTTGGGTTCGATGTGCACCGGTTTCCGTACTCGGCTCATAGTCTGAATCGTTCAGATTACACCTTCTCCGCGGGCGCAGAAATGCCGAACGGCGAGGATGAATCAGGTGAATTTTGCCACCGCGGAAGCGGGTAGCAGTACGCGCAGGCCGCCAGCCTCGATCGCGCTCAACAGAATCGCCACCCGCTCCGCGCCTGACAGGTAGCGCTCGAAAATGGCCTCGAACCCGCGGAAGGGACCCTCCACGACCACCACTTTGTCGCCGCTGTCGAGCCGCTTCTCGGGAATTTCGACGATATCGTCGACGCCGCGCCGGCGTATTTCAGCGATAATCGCGGGCGGCACCGCCAAAGGATCGTTGCCGGCGGAGACTATTCCCCGCACCCCCGGCATGTACTTGACGTCGAAGTAGCGCAGTTGCAGATCGAATCGGGCAAACACGTAGCACGGAAAGAGCGGCCCAATCGACAGCACCATCTTGCCCCATCTGGGCGCCTTACCCTTGAGGAGCGGCAGAAACACCTCGGGGACGGTGGTTTGAAGCTGGTCGCGAACCCATCGCTCCTTGCCGGGCTTGGTACGAATCAGGTACCAGGCGGTCCCGTCATTTGCTTCCATAAGCTCCTGATGCCGCGAGCACAAAAGCGCCGCACAGCTCCATCCGGCAATCGGTGATTTGAAATAAAAAGGCGGCTGTAGGATACGCTACAGCCGCCTCGTCAGTCCAGAATCGGAGCCGGTTTAGATTTCGTACGTGAGAGTGAACTCCAGCTCGTTCGTTCGCTGCTCGACGCTCGCCAGGAACGGGTCGGTGTAGCGACCGCTCTGGCCGAGGAACCATGCCGCGTTCACACCGAACAGAATGTTTCGTGAGTAGCGGTAAACGTTCGTCGACTGCAGGTTTCCGACTCGGTCGTCGATGTCCCAGACAAACGCGTTGGTGGTCGTGAGCTGGCCGTTGAGGATCCAGTTGACCGCGGACACGAAGAAGAAGTTGTTGTCCTCGCGCACTTTGCCAAGCGTATTCGCGATGCTCGGAACCGAATTGCTCGGCCGATCCGGGAACCACGTGTTCACGTACTGCGCTGTCAGGAACGTGTGCTGCTTCGAGAGCCAGGGAATGTAGGTCGGCCGGTCACCGGCGATGATGAACCGGGCCTGCTCGGACCACTCGCCCTTGGAGCCCACGTTCACGCCAAAGTTCGGCGTGTACAGGGTGTCATAGCGATAGACGATGTCGGTCCATTCCTTGTCGTAGTAGGTACCGGTCAAGCCGAAGAACTGGTTGCGGCGGAACCGGTTGGACAGGAGGATGTCCAATGTGCCGACCACAGGAACTCCAGCCCGCGGAGCGACCGCGTGGAACGACCTGGTACCTGGAACGCCATAGAAGTAGCTGCCCGTGAGAAGCGCCGTTCCGCCGCCCAGCGCCGTGTTCAGGCTGGTCGGGTTGTTCCGGTACTCGTACAGGTAGATGAAGCTCGCCTGCAGACCGTTTCCGATCGGAAGCAAGCTCGACAGACGCATGCCGAATTCACTGTTCTCGAGCGAGTTCGACGGGTTGCGGCTGGTCTGGATAACGTTGAAATACGAGTAGAAGCCGCCCAGGTTGATCAGCGGCCGCGCATCCTGCTGCAGGAAGCTGCGCGCCTGGACCGATTGCCCGTAGGAATTGACCGTGTTGTTGTTGAAGAGGAACCCCGCATTGCTGGCGCCGGCAGAGCCGGTGGCGGCCGCAATCGCCCACGGGGTGCGTGCATCGGCGACCGTATTGCCGGTGAACACGCCGTTGCCCTGATAGTCGCCGGGGATCCAGAAGGCTTCAAGCTCGTTGTTCGCGGTCTTCATGAAGTCCGGCAGGATGTAGTTGAACTTCACCATCCGGACGTTCTTGCGCAGGTCTTCCGCAGCCTCGAACGGGATGAACCCGTGGTAGGTCGCATCAACCGAGTTGGTGACTTCGGTACCGGACAGGGCGTCCGCTTCCGACCAGATGACCTGCTGCTTGCCGATACGAGCCGACAGGTTGTCGGTGAAGTTCAACTGCGCATA
>JAJPKP010000003.1 GCA_021323675.1 Pseudomonadota bacterium
CAACGTTAACCAGGCGCAGTTTCATTTCCTTTCTCCTCCCATGTCTTGTCCTGATACCGCAGGCTTCCGACAGATTCCACACTCTTTTCGCTCCGGCTTCAACCCCTGGGCGGATGCGACCCGCCGCCCAGCATTCGGGCGGCGCCGGGATGCAGAAATGTCCGCATATAACGTAGATAATTTCTGATTCGCCAGCGATCAAACAGGATCGCGCGCGCAAACGCCTTCCTTGCCGCTATCCGGTCTCCCTCATCCAGCGCTCGCAGTCCGATGTATCCCAGGATGCTGCGCGGCGCCCTTTCCCGAGCCGCCACGAGGTGGGCCGCCGGCCTGCCCCATCGCTCCCGCACCATCTGCGTGAAGATTCGGGCGGCGCGCTCCTGGCCGCCAGCCGGCTTGAGCGGATTCGGAAAATGGGCGAAACGCCATTCGGCAAGAACCTCGCCGAGATGCACAAACTCTCCCTGCTCGCGCATCAGCAGCCAGAGGTAAACGTCCTCGAAGCTGGTCAACCGCTCGGGCCATCCCCCCGCCGCCATCAGCGCGCTGCGGCGCATCACCACGCCGCTGGGCATAATCGGCCACAAGCGATCCAGCATATCGCCGACCGTGGGAGGAGACGGATTGCTGGCAAGCGCCGTCATCAGGGGCCGCCCGTCGCTGTCGATGACCGCCACGTCGCAATAGGCCATCGATGCCCTCGGGTTCGCATCGAGTGCCGCGACCAGACGCTCGACCATCTCAGGCCGCCATCGGTCGTCCGCATCAAGGAAGGCAAGCAACTCACCCGAAGATTCGCGAACGCCGTGATTGCGCGCGGCGGAAGGACCGCGATTTTGCTGGCGCAGGATCGTCACTCTCGGCGCGAAGCGCGCCATTGCGTCCAGGCTTCCGTCCTTCGATCCGTCATCGACCGCGATAATTTCCAGGTCGCGGAAAGTCTGGGCCTCGATGCTCTCGATCGCATCCGAGATGGTTCGGACGGCATTGAAGACCGGGATGATTGCGGAAACTCGAGGCACGTTCGTCTTTCCCAGCGGATGCTCCGAGTTATTCACCCTGCTGTTGCCTGGCAGTCCGCGCCGCGGCCCTGCGGATGCGCGGCTTTGGGCTTCCAATGCGAGAGATCGCGGCCTAGCAAGCGTTCCAGCGCTTCGACTTCCGGAAGAAAGTGGCATCGAAGCCGCGCTTCGCTCTCGGGATCCATCGCGCCGAACTCTTCACCCCCACCGAAGGCGCGCCGCCAGAATCCGATGGCTTCGAGGAAGGCGATCGTTCGATGCCATCGGTGCGTGCGCATCCAATCCCGCGCGTTGCGGGCATTGCGGGCGAGGCGGCGGCTGCGCGGCGCGTGAGTGACAGCATTCACCCGCTCGGTGGCGATCGTTTTTCCCCCAATTTCGATTCGCGCCGCTCCGATAAACCCGCAAATCCGGTCCAGATAACCTTGCGGATCGGCTTCGAGGTCTTCGTAAAACATCACCAGGACGCGATCCGCCCCGAAGCTGCGCTGCCAGAGCGCGAGATGATGCGCGTAGCGGCTCGACTCGCGGATGATCTCATTGCGCATCACCGTTTCTTCGAAGCCGCCTCGCGCCCATGCGTCGCGGCGCATGGTTCGATACGAGGACCAGGCCCGTTCGGTCGGGTCCCGAAGCGAAACGATGATCCTGCATCGCGGGACCAGGCTGGCGATTCGCTCGCACGCCTCGGGACTGCCGAAGTAGTTCGGATCGACTTCGCCCATCGGGCGATCGGCGGGGCATCTGGAAAAATACGCGAGGTACCAGTCCAGGCCCTTGTCGTAGTGTCTGGTAAAGAAGTCGGTCTCCTTGATGGTCGGAAGTCCTACGTGTCCGGCGAGCACCAGATGGAGCCAGGTCGTGCCGGTGCGCTGGGGGCCCACCGCGATAAAGTCAGGGAGCCTTCGGTTAGCGCTCATCCGATGAAGCCGAGGAACGCGAGGCAGCCGAGAGTCCGTGGGCGAAACCCTCCATCGCCGCTTCCCGCTCCGGAGCCTGAGCCGGCGCCGACGCGGCGCGCGCGGGAACCTTCCATGCGGAAAGGTCGCGATCTGTCAGCCGCTCCAGTTCTTCTATCTCCGGCAGGTACATCTTTCTGAAATAAGCATCCTGCTCGGGGGTCAGAGGCGGAAACTTCTCGCCGCCCCCTGCACACCACGCCCACACTCCCATGCGGGTCAGCAAGGTCGCCGTGCGATTCCATCCGCGCTCGCGCATGGCAATTCGCAAGTGGCGCGCGTTCTGCGCGAGCTTGAAGCTGCGGGGAGCGCGATCGAACGAATTGATTGCCGCGGGCCGATCGCTCTGATTTGCGAGCGAGATGCAATCGATTCCGATGAAAGTGCAGATCGAGTCGAGATATGCTTGGGGACGCCTGCGCAGATCGTCGTAAACCGTGATGAGAAAGTTCTCTCGCGGAAAGATGCCGAGCCAGCGCTTCAGATGGCTAGCATACAGACTCCCCTGGGCGAGAAAGCGATCCTTCTGGAGAGCTCCCTCGACACTGAGGCGGGTGAAGGCGTAGCCGCGCATCATCTTGTAGTGCGAATACATCCGGTCGACCGGATCGCGCAGGGTGACGATGAATTTGCAGTTCGGCAGGACCTCGGCTATCCAATCGGGCGCTTTGGGACCCGCCAGGTAGGGACAAATCTCCGCTATCGGCTTGTCTCCCCTGCAATGCCTGAACAGGCTCGCGTACCACTCGATTCCCCGAGAATGGTAGCGCTCGAAAAACTTGGTTTCCTTGATGTAAAGCGGAAGGTCGACGTGACCCGCGAGTTTTTCATGCAGCCAGGTAGTGCCGGTCCGGGCCGGTCCGATGCCGATTACGTCGGGCAGCAATCCCCATCTGGTCACGCTCATGCCGCCCTCGCCTCGCGCGGACGCTTCCATCGAGAGAGATCGCAACCGAGCAGGCCTTCAAGCGCCTCGACTTCCGGCAGATACCGCTGGCGCAGGCGCGCGTCCTGTTGCGCGGTCAGGCGCGGATAGCTTTTGCTGCCGCTGAAACAGAATGCCCACACGCCGGCGCGTTCAAGCGCGTTGATCACCGAATACGCGCGACGGTCGCGCAACCAGTACATCGCGTGGCGCGCGTTCTGCGCGAGCCGGCGGCTGCGCGGCGGCCCCGTGAATTCATTTACCTTTCTGGTGGTCGAGGACGGCGCCGGCAATGTGAATTTCTTTATACCGGCGAACTCGCAGATGCGGTCAAGATAGCTCTGCGGATTCGAGGCAAGGTCTTCATACCAGGTGACCAGCACGCGCTCTCTGCCGAATGCGTCGAACCATCGCTTCAGATTGGATGCGTACTGATTGCCGCGATCGATGTGCGGGCGCGTCTCGAGAACCTCCTCGAACGATCCGCGCGCCCACGCATACGCGATGAGCAGCTTGTAGTTCGAATAGGCGTGATCGACGGGATCGCGAAAGCATACGATGAGCTTGCAGTCGGGCAGATGGAGCTTGATACGCTCGGTCGCGGCCGCATCGATGAAATACGGGCAGATTTCTCCGATCGGGCGGTCACCGCGCGCGTGGCGAAAGTGCGCCGCGTACCAATCGATGCCCTTGTCGTAGCAATGATTGAAGAACTGGGTTTCTTTGACTCCCAGCGGCAGGTCTGCGTGCCCGACCAGCACCTCGTGCAGCCAGCTCGTGCCGGTGCGCCCCGGTCCGATGCCGAGGAAGTCGGGCAGCGCGTATTTCCCGCGGCGCATGCTTAAGAACGATTCTCCAATACTCCGATCTCCGCCGCGAAGCGGGCGGCTGGCCGATCCGCGAAGCTAACATTCGGAGAATCGCTGAACAAGGAGGGGTCATTCCCTTGCTACCGCATCGCGGCTTCGAGCGCGCGTTCGAGCAGGCTTATCCCTTCATCGACCGTCTCCATCGAAGCAGTCAGGGGAACCAAGATGCGCAGTACGTTCGCATTCTGGCCGCACGACAGGATGATGAGGCCGAGGTCGGCCGCCTTGAGGACGGTCTTGCGTGCGAGATCGGTGGCGGGCTCGCGCGACTGGCGATTGGCAACCAGCTCAATGGCCAGCATCGCGCCAAGGCCGCGCACCTCGCCGATACATTCAGCGAACCGCGCACCTCGCGCCATCGCGAGCAATCGTTCCCGAACCCGCGCGCCCATCCGCTCGGCCCTGCCCAGCACGTCCTCCTCGCGCATCACATCCAGCACCGCCAGAGCGGCGGCGCAGGCAATCGGGTTTCCGGCATAGGTTCCGCCGAGGCCGCCCGGTGGAACGCTGTCCATGACTTCCGCGCGTCCGGTGACCGCCGAGAGCGGAAATCCTCCGGCCAGGCTCTTTGCGGTCGTGATCAAATCTGGCACGACGCCGGAGTGCTCGATTGCGAACATCCTGCCGGTCCTTCCAAATCCGCTTTGAATCTCGTCCGCGACGAGCACGATTCCATGGCGATCGCATAGCACCCGGAGTTCTCTGAGGAGATCGGCCGGGGCAACATTGAAGCCCCCCTCCCCCTGAACCGGCTCTATGACGATGGCGGCTATTCGATCGGGAGTGACGGAAGAATGAAACAGGTCGTCGATTGCTCTCATCGTTGCCGCGGTGTTCACGCCCCGAAACTCGTTCGGAAAAGGCACGTGATAGACATCCGCCGGGAAGGGACCGAAACCGGCCTTGTAGGGGTTCATTTTGCCGGTGAGCGCCAATGCCATCATCGTGCGCCCATGGAAGGCACCGGCGAATGAAATCAGTGCCGGGCGCCCGGTCGCATAGCGGGCTATTTTGACCGCGTTCTCGATAGCCTCCGCGCCGGTGGTCAGAAAGATGGTTTTTTTCGGCGCGCTGCCCGGCGCCAGCTCGTTGAGCCGCTCTGCCAGCCGCACGTACGGCTCATAGGGCGTGACCTGAAAGCAGGCATGAGTGACAGCGCGCAGTTGGCGCTCGACCGCATCCAGGACCTGGGGATGGCGATGGCCGACATTGAGGACGCCGATCCCGCCGGCGAAATCGATGTACCTGCGGCCTTCCACGTCGCGGACTTCCGCACCTTCGGCGGACGCGGCAAAGACGGGAAGCGATACGCTGACGCCGCGCGCAACCGCGGCTTGAAGACGACCCCAAAGGGCGCTGTTTGAAGCCATGATGGCTGAATGCCTCCGTGCCGTGAGCGAGGTCAAGCGTGGGTACGCCGATTTTTATCGCTCAACACGCATAATTGACCGTCTTTGATTGTACTGGTACTCCGAAGGGGCAAAGATACCAGGATACGCGCCGCCGGCTTTCGAATGACTTCCGCAACCAACCAAAACATCTACGAACGAATTGGTCCGGCGGACCAGATCCAATATCGGGAGTACAAGCTCCTTCTGCGCGCGGACAAGTTCGAAAAGGGAAAATCATTTCACCGCTTCTGGAAAATTGCCCATCATACCGCCAAGGCGCTCGGCGCATCGCTCAGCAAGATCGACAAGACGCCTTCGCCGCACATCCGTGAAGTTGTCTTTTACGACACGCCGCACTTCAAGCTCTACGGCGCGGGATTCATTCTTCGCAAGCGGACCTTCTATAAGCATGGCCTTCCTGAGGCAAAGCACGAACTTGTGCTGAAGTTCAGGCATCCGGACAAGGCGGCGGCCGCGGCGGTCGATGTCCGCCCGCTTCTTCCCTGCGTCCATGTAATCAAGTTCAAAGAAGAGGTGCTCCTGCCCAGGGACGATTCGATCGGCATGCGGACGGTGTATTCGCACAATTGCGAACTGGACACGCCTAACATCATGCTGACCCAGAAGGTCGAGACCATCGCGCAGGCGTTTCCCGCCCTCAAGAACATCGGGGCCAATCCCAAGGCCACGATGGCGCCGGTGCACAATGCGGAGATCGCCGAGTATCTGTTCGATACCGGGGAACTCGACTTCGGCGGCAAGCTGAGCGCGAAATCGAGCGTTGCGGTCTGGCACCTGCGGGCGACGGATGAACCGTTGGTGGCGGAATTCGGCTTTCAACTCAAATTCGATCGCCCCGAGGAGCTGCACCATCGGGCGCGCGAACTGTCGGAATATTTCTATACTGGCCTGCAAACCCATGCCGCGGAGTGGATTCAGCGCGGCACGACCAAGACCGCGATTATCTATGGACTCGGCAACACCACCGTCAAGCACAGCGAATAATCCCGCGCCCGCAACCCGCGTGGCGCTCAGCCAGATCTTCAAGGTTTTCTTCATGGCCGGAGCGGTCAGCTTCGGCGGCGGCGTCGTCGCTTATCTGCGCGAGTACCTGGTGCGCGGATCAGGATGGCTGAGCGACGAGGACTTCATGAGCGCCCTCGAGATCAGCGAAACGCTGCCGGGGCTCAATTCGGTCAATATCGCCGTGATTACCGGAGACGACCTCCGGGGCGTGCCGGGAGCGGCCGTGGCAGTGGGGGGACTGATGCTGCCGGGCGCGGTGATCGTCATGGCCCTGGGCCTGCTCTGGGACCAGAGCAGGCATAATGTGACCGTGAGCCACTTCCTGCTCGGCATCGCAGCCGCGGCGGCGGGCCTGTTGCTGGTGGTGTCGCTTCAACTGGGCAAGCAGCAGCTTGCCCGGATGCCGGATCTCGCCATCGTCATTGCCACCTTCGTCGCCGTCAGCATCCTCAAGCTGTCGCTGGCGATCGTGCTGATCGTGATTGGGACCGTCGCGATCTGGCTGTACCGGCCGCATCCGGCCCGGCCGCCCGCGCCCGAGCATCTGCCGTTCCATCGCGGACCGCGGCACAACCACTATCGGCGCTAGAAGGAACTGCGATGAACTGGCAACTGGTAAAACTCGCTCTGGTCTTCATGATGCTGTCGGTGCTTGCGGTGGGAGGCGGAACAGCCGTTCTTCCTGAGATGGAGCATGCGACGATCCATTGGTTCAATCTCACCGACCGGCAGTTTCGCGACATCTACAGCATCGGCCAGGTCGCTCCCGGGCCAAATATGCTGATGGTTTTGCTGATCGGATACCGGCTGGCCGGAGCGATTGGAGCGGCAGTGGTTGGGGTCGCGTTCTTTCTGCCCGACTGCATCCTTACGCTGGCTGCGAATCGGCTATGGATCCGTTTCGCCGGCTCACCCTGGCGGCAATCAGTCCAGCAAGGGATGGCGCCGGTGGCGATTGGATTGATGTTCTCGGGAACGTGGGCAATCGCAAAATTGAGCCTCGTGCACGTGGTCAACCAAACCCCTGATTTTGCGGCGATCGGAATCGCCGCCGTGGTTACCATCGTATTGCTGTGGCGCCACATCAACCCGGGCATCCTCGTCCTGCTCGGCGGCACCGCATACGTCCTGGTGGGGCGCTGAGTTATCCAGCCGTCTCGCGACCGGGTCGCCGCCGTTTGAATGTCTGGCACATTCTGTCGCATCATCTGAGCGATCGTTCAGGAGACTGGTACCGATGAACCTCGATGCCGAGAAAATCGCGGCTATGGTCGAACGGGACGGAATCGCGGTGGTCCGCGACTTCATCCCGCCCGATCTGTTGTCACGCATCCGAGCCCGCCTTGACGAGTTGAATCGTCGCGAACGCGAAGCCGGAGTCGCGTTTTTGGAGTCCGAAGGCGTCAATCAACGCGTCTTCAATCTCGTCAACAAGGGAGAGGTGTTCGAGCAGATCGTCCAGCATCCGGTTGTGATGAAAGCCGTAGGCCGGCTGCTCGGCGGCGATTTCATACTGTCGGGTTTCTCATCGAATACCACCGGGCCCGGCGGCGAGCCGATGGTGCTGCACTCGGACTCGGGCTACGTGCCGCCGCCGCATCCTGAGTATCTTCTCTCCGCGAACGCCATCTGGATTCTCGACGACTTCACCCTGGAAAACGGAGGAACGGAGTACGTGCCGGGATCGCATCTGCTGAGGACGAATCCGGACCCGGCGCGAAGCTACACCTGCGTGCCCTTGGTCGCGCCGGCCGGTTCGCTCGCGATTCTGCACGGTTACACGTGGCATCGCACCGGCGCGAACATCAGCCGCGACAGCTACCGCCGCGCGCTGTTTGCTTACTATGTGAGGCCGTTTCTGCGTGTGCAGGAGAACCACCTGGTCTCGGTGCGCAAGGAGGTTTGGGACAGGGCATCCTCGGTCCTGAGGCATCTGCTCGGCGGCGACCTTTACCTGAACTCGATCGGATTCGTCGATGGCCCGCCGCCTGAGATGCGAAAGCTGGCTTTCCCGCGCCGTAAACGCGGGGTACTGGCATAAGGTTGGCGCGCTCGTCGAACTTCATGCGGCTCTTCCCGTGCGGCGCTAACAGATGATTCGGCTTCCGAGTGACATGGGGTTGTTCGTGCGGGCTTCCAGTATCTCCAGGTCCATGGGCAATTCCGCGCCGTTAGAGATTTCGCTTCCAATGGCGATGACCAAAAACACTTGAGCGTGCTCGTGGGAAATATCGGCCGACACTTGAAGGGAGCCAAACTTCAACCCAGCGGAAGATTTTGTCGATCTATTGCCGCGAAAGGACTTCTTCTTCATCTGGTGCTCGCCACGCTGCGCCAAGATAACTCATCGCTCCCGGGAGAGTTCGGCACCTGCGCGAAGGACAAGTTTCCACATGTAGGGCGAGATTCCACTGTTGATAGCTTAAACAAAATGACTGTTTGTGCTGGTGCATTTTAGAATAATCAATCATACTAAGAGTCGGTCCGTTTGAGACTGATTGACTGAAAGGTTATGCGAAAAAAAACTTCAAACGATGTGACTTTCGGGTCTTCCATCAAGAGCCAGCGGATTGCTTTGGGACTCACTCAACGTGAGCTGGCAAGCGAGCTCGGAGTAAAGGCCTCCTACATCAGCTACCTCGAGAAGGATCAGCGCCGTCCTTCGATCACCGTGCTGAATCGGCTCGGCGAGGTTTTGGGCCTGGCACGCTCTGAGCTGCTGATGCTTGCCTATCCTGAAACCCGCGAGATGGTTGACGGCGGCAAAGCCAAAGCATCGGAGAAACGCCGAACCGCGTGGAAGGATTTTTCAGAGAACCGCGCCCTGATTCGCCAGTATCGCATCTCTTCGGCAGAGATGAACGCGCTGAAGCGGATCAACATGATGGGCAAGGTTGGCAGCCCGCGGGACTTTCTGTTCGTGCTGATGGCTATCAGGCAGGCTCTCGCGAAAGAGACCGCCTGAGACCGCCTCCGGTTGGCGCTCCCCTGAGTTCCGGCATCGCGCGTCCGCCTTGAGCGATCGCGCGGTAGTTGCCGGGCGACATCCCGAACTCCGCGCGGAAGCTTCTGATAAAGTTTGACAGGTCGTCAAACCCGGCTTCGAGTGCAAGTTCTGTTATCGGTTCACGGCTTTCCGCGAGCCTGCGCGCCGCCTCGCGCAGCCGCGCCCGCATCAGCCACTGATGCGGCGTTATGCCGGTTACGGACTTGAACGTGCGCAGGAAATAATAGGGGCTGAGGCCGGCGGCTTGCGACAGACGGGCAAGCGGGCACGACGCTTGCCCGTTCGCATCGAGATAGCGGAGCGCATCCACGATCTTCGCCGACTCGCGCGCGGTCATCCGGCGCTCGTTCGTGATCTCCGCGGATGCCTCGATGACGGAGCCCGCAACCTCCAGCGCGATTTCTTCGAACGAGTCCGCGGTTTCGATCGCGGCGATCGCGCGTGCGACCGCCGGTGAAGTCTGCCGCAGCGGCGGGACACGGTCGCATCCAAGGAACGCCCCGCCCGCTCCGGCATCACGCGCCACGTCCGCAAAGAACTCCGGAGCGAATTGGAACGACAGGCAACGATCGCCCTCGCCGTGTTGATGCGAGCATTCGTAGCTTTGTCCGGCGTTGCCCAGCAGGAAAGCGCCTTTGGACATCAATACCGCTGCGTGCTTGCCGCGATAGACAAACGCACCGGAAAGCACCAGCGAGATCGCAACCGACCAATATCTTTCCTCGAACGGTCGATCCTCCGGTCCGGACGTGCAGATCACATCGACGACGCGCCATCCTGCGCCTGACGCCAATATGCGGCTGTCAGCGCGGCCGGGTGCGCCCGCCTGGCGTTTGCGCAGAATTGCCCGCTCCAGCGGCTCGGCTAGTGGATGCATCGTCATGGGTGGAGTTCCGCGAGCAAGAGTCTAACCGCTAGCGAGGCGCGGGTCATCAATCGAAATCGGACGCGTGCGATGATGGCTCGGACAGGCTACTATCTCGCTCGCGATGGCCGCGCGGACGCATCAATTTTATGCGATCGCCTTCGTGGAGAACCTGTCCCTGAAAGAGCTGGCTCCTCACTTCCCCGAAGGACATATCTCCCCGCATGAGATCTACTTCCCGGTGGACTCAAGCGCGGGCGTTTACATCTACCCTTTTGGAGCGATGGTTTTTCACAACGTGCCGCAACCGCGGCGCGAACTGGAGCTGGCCCGGCTCGAACGAGCGCATCCCGGATTGAGGACCCAGGTCGTCCGCGAAGATTATTCGCTGATTGAAGATCCAAACCTTGGCGTAGGCCTGACCGATGGCGTCCTGCGCGTGGACAAGCTGGGCGCCGCCCGCGCTGGCGTGATCGCGCTGACCGTGGCTCAAAGCGCCGCGATGGAATATTACGAGCAGCTCGTCGACTCCCTGTTCGTGCGCACGAGCCGGATGGTCGAGCGGATGGAGACGCACGGCACCGTGCCGTTGCGTACCAAGCCCCTGGTCCGCTTTATCGGCGAGGCGATTGCGAACCGAAACGAAGTGCTTTCGGTGCTCCATCTGCTCGATAAGCCGGATGCGACCTGGGACGACGCGGTGATGGATCGGATTTATAGCGACCTTCGGACCGAGTTCGATCTAACGGACCGCTACGCCGCCATGGAGCTCAAGCTGCGCAGCGTTCAAGAGGCGCTGGAACTGGTAGTCGATGTCGCGCGCGATCGCAGGCTGTTGCTCCTCGAGGTCGCGGTCGCGCTTCTTATTCTCACCGAAATTCTCCTCCCGCTGTTCCATGCTCGCTGATTGCTGAGGGTCTGCTCCGATGGCGAGATCGCCCCTCGATGATCCGCGCAAACGCCTGATAGCCGCGATATTGTCTGGCCTCGCCATCTCGCTTGCCGAAGGCCTGCATCCATGGTGGCCGGCGGCCTGGCTTGCTCCGATCCCCATGCTGGCCGCCGCCTTCGAGGCTCCCCGCCGGGAAGCCGCCGGACTCGCCGCGCTTGCCGAGGCTATCGGATGTATCAGCATGGCCGGTTACTACCTCGAAGTTACCGGGCCGGTAGTGACGCCCCTGATTGTCCTCGGCCGCGCGCTTTCGCTGGCAATCGTCGTCAGCATCACGCGCCTGACGGTCGTGCGATGGCGCCATTGGCTGTCGATTTTCGTGTACCCGTCGTTGATAGCGGGATTGGATGCGCTGGGCGGAGCGGTCTCGCGGCACGGATCCGCGGGAAGCCTCGCATACAGCCAGATGAACGCACTGGCGGTGATACAGATTGCGTCGATCGCCGGCACCAGCGGCATCGTCTTCACCGTAAGCCTGTTCGCGTCGGCAGTTTCCGTCGCCTGGTATCATCGCGCGAACGTGCGCCGGTTCCGCGCCGGTTATGCACTCACGGCGGCAATCCTGATCATTGTCCTGGGGTTCGGCGTCGCGAGACTGTGGCAACCCTCGTCCGGGCCCGCGATGCGAATAGGACTGGCGGTCGTGGATACGCCGCCATCGGTTGAGGCATCTTCTCCGGACAGTGCGCTCTGGAAAACGTACGAAGCCGCGGTCTCCGGGCTTGCGCGGCGCGGCGCCCGAATCGTCGTGCTGCCGGAAAAAATCGCCGCTCTGACACCGGCGCAGTCGCGGCAGATCTCCGCCTCGCTCGGCCGGATCGTCGAGAGCGACAAGATTTATCTGCTTGCCGGAGTTGCAATCGTCGAACCGGATCACAAGGAGAATCGCGCGTGGCTGTTTGACCCCTCCGGAGGGCTGGAGGCCGATTACTCGAAGCGGCACCTGGTTCCGGGCTTCGAGGACGCATTCCGGCCGGGCGGACGAACGGTCGCGCGGATAATCGACGGCCAGTTAACCGGCATCGCCATCTGCAAGGACATGGACTTTCCGCGTTTGGGGCGTGATTACGCCGAACAGGGCGCGCAGTTGATGCTGGTGCCGGCGTGGGACTTCGGCCGGGACGGATGGCTGCATTCGCGGATGGCGATTCTGCGCGGCGTCGAAGGCGGATACACGATTGCGCGCGCCGCGCGCGACGGCTTGTTGACGATCAGCGATCGCTACGGAAGGGTTCTCTACCAGACCAAAAGCTCGCATCGTCCTTACGCCTCGGTCCTGGGTAACGCACCGATTGGATCGACGACCGAAACCCTGTACGGCAGCGTCGGAAATCTATTTGGATGGATTGCCTTGATTGCCGGAATCGTGGTCAGCCTGCGCGCCGCAATCACGGTCAGCATGTGGAATTGGCTCCGAGCCGGCAGCCGCTAACTTTGCCTGCGCGATGCGCGCGGCTGCGATGCCTTCATCGCTTGCAGAATGCGCTTGGCCTTCTCGAGTTCTCGCTTGCGATCGGGACTGAGGTTCTTCCCCGCGCGGTTGATGAACATCTGCACCATCCTGATCGCCGAACCGATCCCGAGCGGAGAGACCTCTTCGCGCGCCATTATCTGCGCGACTTCTTCCGCCGGGCGCGTGAATGTGCCCGGAGGCGGAAACGTGGAGGCGGTGTGTATTTTGGCCGACCACTTCTTTTTGGCACTTGAGGCCATCGCGGTGTTCCCTTCCAAAGTTCACCACGACGCGACGGTTATGGAAATGCGGTTGAAGCGCGGCCTTGAGGCCGAGCTCAGGACCTCCCCTCTCACGAGAAGCGAAACGTCGGGGTTTTGTGGTCGGCCCCTTCCGTGCCAGAGTAATGATCGCCGGGAGGTACCAAGCGATGCCGTCGATTCCCGTTGTATCGTCGCGTGCGCCTTACGAAGACGCGATTCGCGCGCTTGAGAGCGCGGGATGCGTGGTCGTCACGGGAGTGACGGACGCGGTCACGCGCCAGACAATCAAGCGCGAACTTGGCCCCTATCTCGACGCAGCCGACGTAAAGCGCAGCCTGAATGAAAAATACGCGCAGGATGGAGGCCCGTCGGACTTCTACCCCGGAAACACCAAACGGATCACGGCGCTGGTTGCCAAATCGGAAACGTTTCGGAGCTTCGTGGTTCATCCGCTGATGCTCAGCGTGTGCGATGCGCTTCTCAAACCAAACTGCGTCACCTACCAGGTGCATGCGACCGCGGGCCTGTCGGTGGGCCCGGGAGCAACGGTGCAGGTGCTGCATCGCGAGGAAGATCCCTTCAACATTTTCCCGCTGCCACGCCCCAACCTGATAATCGCTACCATGTGGGCGATAACCGACTTCACCGAAGAGAACGGCGGCACTCACCTGGTGCCGGGAAGCCATCGATGGCCCGCGGGACGAACGGCGCGCGATGAAGAAGTCGTCGCGGCTGAGATGCCGGCGGGATCGGTGCTGCTCTGGATGGGCGGGACGCTGCATGGCGCGGGCGCGAACCGGACGGCGGATGACTGGCGCTTCGGCATCTTCCTTTCGTATTCGCTCGGATGGCTTCGGCAGGAAGAGAATCAATACCTCGATGCGCCGCGCGAAGTGGCGCGCACGCTTCCAAAGCAATTGCGCGACCTCATCGGCTACAAGATGCATCTGGCGCTCGGCTACACGGACGCGGCGCCGCAAAACCCGCGGTAGCCGTTCTTTCCCGAGCGAAAAATCCTGATAATCTTGTCTGCTGTCCTCAGAAGCGGGCGGTTAGCTCAGCGGTAGAGCATCGGCCTTACAAGCCGGGGGTCGCAGGTTCGAAACCTGCACCGCCCACCAGCGAAAACAAGGATCCACGCAAATGCGGGTTTCCGGATAGATTCTATGGTGCCGGTTCCTGTTACGGATGGGTCGCGAGTCGAGGCGCGAATGAGAATTTCGCCGCGCGCGATTTTTGATTTCTTGTCTGCCTCAAACACGAACCAGGCTGGCTGTCTCAATGAGCTTGATTTCCTGGCGCGCATCTGATGTCGGCGATGCCTTCCAACGACCCGCGGATGGCAAATGCGGCAGGCGACATTCAATGGCTGTCCGAATTCTAAACGTCATCCGTCGCAAACTGCGCGTCGAACTTCAGATGCGCACGATTAAGGCGGTGTGAAAGTGCGCCGATTAGTCTGCAGGCAGAAGACAGGATGCCGTCGCCCAGGCAGATCGCTGGCTTTCGTCGCAGCTTCCTTCAGAATCCTGCTCTTTGCTCCAGTCTCGCAGGGCGGGCGTGATAGGATTCAGGTATGCGTCGTCTGGCTGGGGCGGCCCTTATTGTCGCCGCTGTTGCGCTCCTTGATGTTCCCGCGCGGGGGGCCAGTTCGGCACCGCCTTCGGAGTTCGCGGGCGTTGCGCTGGGAACTTCGCTCAAGGACCTAAAGCAACAGCATCCGGAAGTGCGGCGCAATCCTGACAGCGATCGGCAATTCCAGGTCTATCAGGCGTTGAGTCTCAAAGGACTTGGCGTAAACAATCCGGTCGCTTTCGATATCTATAACGGCCGCGTCGTCGGCGGCCAGGTGATGCTCGATTCCTATACGGCGCGATACTGGTACGACCAGATGGTCGCGCGATACGGCGACCCCGATAGCTGCACCTATTGCGGCGATGCGGAACTCGCCAGCGCCTCCTGGATGTGGCACAACGGAGAGCGCCTTCATATCGGAGGCGGAATGCTCACGATCCTTACCGAGGAGGGGGCTTCCCAGCGCCAGCAATGGATCGCTCGCGGCGACACTTCAGCCTCCGAAGACAAGGGCGATGAAGAAAGCGACTTGGGCGAACCGCCGCCGCAACCCGTCGCCCATCCCAGGCGCGTGCGCAAAAAAATCAATCCGCCGCGTAAGGTTGTAAACGAAGATCATCCCGCCGGATGGCGCGCATACTATGAGGATGCGAAGACTAGGGTTGCCCGATGGTTTGGATGGTCGAAGTGAAGCGAATTCCCCTTTAGTACCCGTCCGACTCCGGCTTCTTTGCAAGCGCTAATTGCGGCCCGCGGGATTGCCTCTCCCCGGCGGCCGGGAACTGATATCGGAAGACCCGGACGATTTCATCAGATGCGAGCCGACAATCCTTGAGGTTCTGCCCGCAGTTAGCTGCTCTCTCTCCGCGCGTGCCATCCTGATGAACCAGAAGCGTCGGCGCGTCCTCGATGCATCCGAACTGCATAAGCGACCCCCATCGGCTCACGGATTCGGACCCGGTGGCCGTCGGTAACGCCAAACGAACGACTGTTACCGATGGATACAAGAATCGCCGGAAAACCGGATCGGATCCGCAAGATTGTCCGGAAATTTCCGGACGGTACCAGAATTGCTCAGCAGCCTACCACGGAAGAAAGACTAATCAGGTGGGAGGCGCGGACCCGAGATAGCCTGCGGCAGCCGCGAGGATGTATTGAGGTCAGCGCCCTGAGCATGCCCAAATGAAAACTGGGCGAAAGGAACAGCGGTGGAACTAGCGATTCTGTCTGGCACTGGCAATCCGGCGCTCGCCGGAGCGGTCGCAAAGTCCCTTGGCGTCCCGCTCGGAAACCGGGTCCTCTCGCGTTCGCCTGACGGAGAACTGCGAGTCGAAATTCAGGAAAACATCCGCGCCCGCGACGTGTACCTGGTCCAACCTACCGGACCGCCGTTGGACCGGAATTTGATGGAATTGCTGTTCCTTACCGATGCGTGTCGGCGTTCTGGCGCGAATCACGTGACGGCAATCGTGCCCTACTTCGCCTATGCGCGGCAGGATCGCAGCCTGACCGGACAGCACGCGCTGGGCGCGAGACTGGTGCCGGACCTGCTCAGGATGGCGGGCGTGGGGCGGGTAGTCGCGGTCGATCTCCATACGACGTCGGTGGAGAGCGCCTTCAGTATCCCGCTCGAGCACGTGAGCGCCGTCAACCTGCTGAGCAAGGAAGTTGCCCCCTCCCCTCGTGACGGCGTGGTAGTGGCGGCGGATATGGCGGCGCTAAGGATGGCGGAGCGTTACGGGCGGGCGCTCGGTTTACCGATTGCGATCGTCGCGAAGGTGCGCCTCAGCGATGAAGAGGTCGTGGCACGCAACGTTATCGGAGACGTGCGCGGCCGAACACCGATCATCGTCGACGATATGATCATCACCGGCGCGACCATCGAGGCCGCCCTCAACGCGGTAGGCACCTTCGGTGCCACTCGCAACGCGACCGTCATCGCGTCTCATGGCCTGTTCGTGGGGCGCGCGGCGCAACGTCTCGCCGCATTGCCGATCGAACGTATGCTGGTAACGGACAGCGTCGCGATTTCGTCTGACCTGACGCTTCCGCTTAAGATAGTCAGCCTCACGCCGCTGCTGAGCCAGGTGATTTCGCGCCTGCACAAGGGCGAGCGCCTGGGTGATTTGCTCGGCCAACTCTGACGAAGGCGCGCAACATCCCCGAAACGGCACCTCCGTGAGGGATTGCGATGGCTCATTTTTCGGAAAACGCCCTGACCCTTCTTCACGAGCGCTATCTTCGCCGCGACGCGAGCGGCCGCACGATCGAGAGTCCGGACGGGATGCTGGAGAGAGTGGCAAAGGCAGTGGCGGCACCCGCGCGGGAGTTCGGCGAGGACGAACGGATGTGGGAGGAGCGGTTCCTGCGGCGGCTCGATGCGCTCGAATTTCTGCCGAATTCGCCTGCCTTGATGAATGCGGGGCTGCCCAACGGACAGCTCGCCGCATGTTTCGTGCTGCCGCTGCATGACAATCTTGATTCGATCTTCGGCGCGCTTGCGCTCGCGGCGCGCATCCAGCAGACGGGCGGCGGAACCGGATTCTCGTTCAGCGAATTGAGGGCCGCCGGCGAAAGGGTAGCTTCCACCGGCGGAATCAGCTCGGGGCCGCTCTCTTTCCTGGAGTTGTTCAATCACGCAACCACGGTCATTCGATCCGGAGGACGGCGCCGCGGCGCGAACATGGCCGTGCTCCGCGTCGATCATCCGGACATCCGCGAGTTTATCGGCGCGAAGCTCAAACCGGGCGCGCTCGAGAACTTCAATCTCTCCATCGGCGTCACCGATGAATTCCTCAATGCGATGGACAGCGATGCCGCATTCGCACTCAGAAGCCCGCGGACCGGAGCAGTGTCCGAAATGGCCAACGCACGCCGTCTGTTCGATGCCGCAGTCGAAGCGGCGCACGCTTGCGGAGACCCGGGACTGCTTTTTCTTGATGAGATCAATCGCGGCAATCCCACGCCGGCGCTGGGACGAATCGAGGCGACCAATCCGTGCGGCGAGCAGCCGCTTTTACCGTACGAATCATGCACGCTGGGATCTATCAATCTCGCGGCGTTCGCTCTGGTCGATGACGTCGACTGGGATCGCCTGCGGGAAACGATTCGAGACGCGGTGGTGTTTCTCGACAACCTGATCGAGTCTTCTCACTTTCCCTGCGCGGAGATCGCGGAGGCGACCAGGCGAACGCGCAAAATCGGGCTTGGGGTCATGGGTCTGGCGGATTTATTCGCCGCGCTGGACATTCCGTACGATTCGGAAGGAGCGGTCACGCTGGGCGAACGAATCGCTTCGGTTTTGACGCGCGAGGCGCGGGCGATGTCTATCGAGCTGGGCGAGCGGCGGGGTTCGTTTCCCGCCTTTTCACAAAGCGCCTGGCCCGCTCGAAACATCCCGTCATTGCGCAACGCCGCCGTTACCTGTGTCGCGCCCACCGGGACACTGAGCCTGCTGGCGGGGTGTTCGAGTGGAATCGAGCCGTTCTTTGCGCTGGCCACCGCGCGGCAGGCGCTGGATGGGCGCAGGTTGCTGGACTTCAATCGGGCCGCCCTCGACGCGCTGGAAGGACTCGGAACCCGCCGAGCCCGCGTTCTCGAGATCATTCGCGAGCGGGGCTCGTTGCGCGATATTCCCGACGTGCCGGACAGCCTGAAGCGGCGCTTTCCGATCGCCCTCGAGTTGAACCCGCTCGATCATCTTCGGATGCAGGCCGCGTTTCAGAAGCATGTGGATGCCGCCGTCTCGAAGACCGTGAATCTTCCAGCCGGCGCATCGAGCGACGACGTGCGGACGGTCTTCAACGCGGCTCGAGCTTTCAAGCTGAAAGGGGTGACCGTGTACCGGTACGGCTCCAAGCCGCGCCAGGCGGTTTCACTGGTGGAAGATGAGCGCGCGCCGGATTGCCGCGAGTGCGCAGTCTGAATCGGCCGCGCTACTCGTCATGACTTTTCGCCATTGCGCATTTCCGCCGCCAACCGCACGAAGGCAATCAGGATGTCGGTCGAGGTGACTATTCCCACCAGTTCGTCGTTTCTGACCACCGGCAGCATTCCGATCTTGTGCCTGAGCATCAACTGCGCGGCTTCATCGAGCGGCGCCTGCGGCGCCACCATCACAACCGCGTGAGTCATGACTTCTTTGACGGGTATCTCCGCCCTTTGGCCCAGGAATGGAAGCACGTCGCGATCGCTCAGAACACCGACCAGCCTGTTCATCTGAACGACGGGAAGGGAGCGGAATCTGCCTGCCTCCATCCTGGTGTGCGCGGTGGCAAGAGTGTCCCACGGCGCAGCCGTGATCGGTCGCGGCGTCATCACATCGCTAACGATGATTCTCGCCCTGGCCATGAGTTACCATCCGCCGGAGTTGTCTCAGGCGGCCTTCTTTTTTCGTCCGTTTCCTTTCCGCGCCGCTTCCCGAACGACAAAGTGCTTGTCCAGCTCGCGCATCTTTTCGACTATTCCGCCGTATTCCAGTTCAGCATACGGCAGCATCGCCGGCCCGGAGAATCCCTGCATCCGAATCTCCGCGGCCTTCTGCGCGGCGTTATTGCGCACCCAATCCCAGAACGGATGGTCGAACAGATCGACCGCCTCGGTAAATTTTCCGTCGTGTACGCAGAACCCGGCGCAACTCACCACCGGCGGCCCGTCGAAGAACGATACGCTGGAGTTGAGCTTCACCGGCATCATCGGACCAACGTGGCTGCCGCGCATGGTCCCCGCCACGTAATGCGCCAATCGATAGGGCGAAAGGATTTCTCCGGTGGCGGGGAAACTTCCCTGCACACGGACCAGAGCCACCGGGTCGTCTTTTCCGGTGTACTTTCCGGCAATGTTGTGAAGGCGTGACGTGGATACCACGGCCGCGATTTCGCCGGTTGCCCTGCTGTGCACCGACTCGACCACGAATCGCTCGTTGTCCCTTAGCAGGCATGCGATGTCGTAGAGCTGATCGGGCGCGCTCAACTCGATCACGCGATCGCCTTCCGTGTAACTCACGTCCATGATCGTGAATCGGTATCCCTTGGCGATCGCCGGCGAGAGCAACAACCCCGGACAATACATCGGATCGGCAAAGGCCAGATACAGCGGCAGGTTGTACGCCCCCGGATCGGTTTTGTCCGCCGCAAAAAAGACGAACGGCTCATTCGGCCGCTCCTCGAATTCAAACTCACATGACGCGGGGCCCATCCCGCGGACGTTGCCCGCGAACGCATCTTTGAGAAGGTCCTGGCCGGCGCCGTACAACCCTTGCTTCTTCGCGATCGCGGTTCCCGCCATGAAAGCGTCCCAGGCAAGTTCGTGGATTTTGGGATTGTCCACTCCATTGCGATGCGACATGAGAATCGCGATATCGTCGCCCGTGCTGCTCACGTAAGCATCGAGCAGAAGCTCCTTGCCGTGCTCATGAACGTAACTTTCGACTGTCTTCTTGAGCTGATCGCTTGGCCGCACGTGTCCGCCAATAGAACCGATATCGGCCTTGATTACCGAAAGAGTTGTCTTCATACGGCGTTTACCCCTTGCGCCCCGAGTCGCCATCCAGGGCGATCATCGAAACATCAGCATCAGGTGTGCCATCCAAAGAAGCCGCGATCGTCGGAGCCCGCGCCTGAATAGCGTCTCGGCCCAAGCTCGTTTTGTGATTGGTGGTGCGGGAGGAGACATCGTCCAATCCGTGAAATGTCTCTGTTTAGCCCATCGGTGCCCGCACCCTTTCGGCGCAGATTGGCACGCTCGATGCTGCGTCAACGCCGCGGAGTTATGGCCTCTGTCTGCTTTCAATGAGCCCTTATCATTACCGACTACGTCCCCTTCCCGATGCCTTGGAGGGTCTGGCCACTCTGGCTCTCGACATGCGTTGGAGCTGGAACCATAGCGCCGACAAGCTTTGGGAGAGCGTCGATCCGGAGATGTGGCGCGCCACTCAAAATCCCTGGCTTATCATCGGCAGCGTCTCAGAGACGCGGCTTGCGATGCTCGCGCGGAGCCGCGAGTTCGTGGCGGAGCTGGAAGAGCAACTGGCCGCCCGAGAACGCTACCTCGCGGAGCAGACCTGGTTCGCGAAGACCTGCAAGGATTCAATCGGAAAAATCGCCTACTTCAGCATGGAGTTCGGCCTGAGCGAGGCGCTCCCAATTTATTCGGGTGGTCTCGGAATTCTCGCCGGCGACTTTCTAAAGACTGCCAGCGACCTCGGGGTGCCGGTTGTTGGGATCGGATTGCTCTACGACCGGGGCTACTTTCGACAGATGCTGAGCGCCGAGGGTGAACAACTGGCCTGTTATCCCTACAATCGAACGCATCTGATGCCGATCTTGCCGGTCCGCGACGAAGAGGACCGATGGGTTCGAGTCGATATCGACCTTCCCGGACGTCCCCTGCACTTGCTCGCGTGGGCGGTGCAGGTGGGACGCGTTACGCTCTACCTGCTCGACAGCAATGATCCGCTGAACTCGCCGGCGGACAGGGGAATCACGGCGGAACTTTATGGGGGCAATCCGGAACTTCGCCTGCAGCAGGAAATCGCGCTGGGGGTCGGCGGATGGCGGCTGCTGGAGAAGCTGAAAATCGATTGCAGGGTTTGTCATCTGAATGAGGGGCATGCCGCGTTCGCCGCGCTGGAGCGAATCCGCAGTTTTATGCGGCGCGCCGGGGTCGATTTCGAGACGGCGCTGCATTGCACCCGCCCCGGAAACATCTTCACAACCCACACGCCTGTCAGTGCCGCATTCGACCAATTCCCCGACGAACTCCTGCGCCGTTACGGCAGCCGCTATGCAGAGTCCGTCGGCGTGGACGGCGAGGAACTGCTCGCGCTCGGCCGCGCGAATCATCTCGACAAGAATGAATCCTTCAATATGGCTTATCTCGCCCTCCGATGTTCCGGCAGCATAAATGGCGTCAGCCGGCTGCATGGCGAGGTCGGGCAGCGACTGTTCCAGCCTCTTTTCCCGCGATGGCCGCAAAACGAGATCCCGATCGGACACGTAACCAATGGCGTCCACGTGCCAACCTGGGACTCTGCCGCCGCCGACAAGGTGTGGACCGAAAGCTGCGGCAAGGGGAGATGGATTGGAGAGCTCGAGGCGCTCGAGCAGAAGCTGAACCTCACCGCCGACGAAGTCCTCTGGACGATGCGGGCCAAAGGGCGCGCCGCGCTGGTTGCTCACGTGCGCGAGCGCGCCGCCCGCCAGCGAGCAATAAGCGGCCGCAGCACCAGTGGCGCACACGTTTCGCTGCTGGATGAAAACGTGCTGACGATCGGCTTCGCGCGCAGGTTTACCGCCTACAAGCGCCCCCTCCTGCTCCTGCACGACCGTCAGCGGCTGACCCGCCTGCTTACCGACCCGAGGCGGCCGGTTCAGCTAATCGTGGCCGGCAAAGCCCATCCCCAGGATATCGAGGGCGTCCGCATGGTCCGCGAGTGGGCCGAGTATGTGCGCCAGCCAGGCCTCGCCGGACGAGCCGTATTCCTTGAAGACTATGACATCACGATGGCGGCTGAACTCGTTCAAGGTGTTGACCTGTGGATCAGCACTCCGCGCCGCCCGTGGGAAGCGTGCGGTACCAGCGGAATGAAGCTCCTGGTAAACGGCGGACTGAATCTCTCCGAACTGGATGGATGGTGGGCGGAAGCCTACTCGCCGGACGTGGGATGGGCGCTTGGAGACGGCAAAGAGCATACCGAACCGGAATGGGACGATATCGAAGCGCAGTCCCTGTATGCCCTGCTCGAGAATGAAGTCGTCCCGGCCTTTTATACTCGCGACGCCCGCGGTCTCCCGCTCAAATGGGTCGCGATGATGCGAGCGAGCATGGCGCGGCTCACCGGTCGCTTTTCAAGCAATCGGATGGTCCGTGAGTACACCGAGGGTTATTACATCCCCGCCGCCGCGATGCTCGAACGCCGCTCGGCGTCGAACGGTGGGGGCGGCGCCGCCATCAAGCAATGGCTTCACGAGTTGACCGAAAAATGGAGCACTCTTCACTTTGGGGATTTGAATGTAAGCGAATCCGGCTCGAATCTGCTGTTCAGCGTCCAGGTCTATCTCGGCGAAATCAGGCCCGACGATGTGCGCATTCAGCTTTGGGCCGAGCCCGCCGGCAACGAGCGCGACAACGTAGTGATAACGATGGATCGCGGGCAAGCGCTGGCGGGCGCGGTGAACGGGTTCATCTACCACGCGACGATCGCCCGCGATCGGCCCGCGACCGATTACACGCCGCGGATAATCGCGAACATGCCCGGAGTGAACGTCCCCCTCGAAGCGCCTCACATTCTTTGGTTCCGATGAAACAAGGCCGCGGAGGAAGAAATGGCTGACGCGACAGTCATCAAGAGAGTCAAGGCCGCCCTGGCCGAAGATCCGCGGATCAAGCTGCACTCTCATCCGATCCTTGTCGATCTCGATGCGGACGGAGCCCTCGTGCTGGAGGGCGAGGTTCCAACCATCGCGGCCAAGAAATTGGCGTTGAGCCACGCGGCTCGCGTCTCGGGTGCGGTCGGCATAGTCGACCGGCTTCGGGTCGAACCTTCGCGGCGAATGAGCGAAGGAGAAATTCGCGAACACGTTCGCGATGCTTTGCTCGAAGAACCGGCGCTGGATCGATGCGCTATCCGGATCGACGACCGCGGATCTCAACTCGTGTGCCGGGCCGCGCCTCCGGGATCGAATTGCGGAATTGATATTCGAGTCGAGGACGGGGTGGTAACTCTGGACGGGCAGGTCGACAGTCTCTCCCTCAAGCGACTGGCGGGGGCGCTTGCGTGGTGGGTGCCCGGAACCCGTGACGTTATCAACGGCCTCGAAGTCTCGCCCGAGGAGCAGGACAGCGACGATGAAATTGCCGAAGCCGTGAAGCTGGTGCTGGAAAGAGATCCGCTCGTTAATGGGGATCGCATCCGGGTTCGTTCTCGCGACGGAGTCGTCACGCTCGAAGGGATGGTGGCAAACGAGAAGGAGAGCGAAATGGCCGAAACGGATGCCTGGTGCCTGGTCGGGGTCGAGCGCGTGGAGAATCGGCTGGAAACCTCGCGCTGACGAATTGCGAAGCCTGGGTCCCGAACAAGGAGGTTATGCAATGGCGTCTCGCACTATCCTGAATGCGGTCGATTTCGACGAAAACTCCCTGGCGACCCTTCGCACCTCAGCCAACCTCGCGGCGCAAACCGGCGCCACAGTAAAGGTCATGCACGTGCTTCAACCCCTGTCTCCCACGCGGACGAGCAGAGAACTCGAAGAAAACCTCTCTCGCGAGCAAATCCTCAGGGAAAGACTGGCTTCAATCTGTAAAGAGCGGATGGCGGGAACCAGCCACGAGGTGCTCACCCGCATCGGCGATCCGGCGATTTGCATCACCCGCGCCGCGGAAGAGCTCAGAGCCGATTTCATCGTAATTGCGACTCATTCCAGCCGCTCGATGCCGCGAGCGTTCGCCGGCAGCGTCGCTGAGCGGGTAATACGGGAATCCTGCTGTCCGGTCATCACCGTGAGACCGACATCCAGCGGCGATCCGGATTCGGTCGGAGTCCATATGACGGCGGCACCGGTCACGATCCCGATTGACGCCACCGTGGCGCGCGTGACCAGGCTCATCGCTGAACAACACGTGCGATGGTTTCCGGTCGTCGAAGGCGCGAAGGTCGCGGGAATCATCACCGATCGCGATATCGGGGCATCCGAGGCGACTGCGGATACTCCGGTCGCCGCTTTGATGTCGCGCGATGTAGTGTCGGTGTCGCCGACCACCTCGCTTCAGGAAGCCGCGCGGCGCCTGGTTGAATGCGAGATGGAGGGGCTTCCGGTAATCGAGGGTTCCAGGCTCGCCGGCATCATCACCCGCTCCGACATCCTCAGGGTGTTTTCGGAAATTGCGCCTCCGCGTCCGCGGTCAACGCGAATGCGGTCAAAGAAAACAGGGGTGGTCTGACGGCTGGCAGGTCCAGCCGCCAGACCGCTTATGCGAAACTGAAGTTCGAGATGAAGCGGGTCAGGCCGCGTGCGGCTTTTTCGAGGCGTTCTCTTTGGGCCCCTCGACCTGGATCTTTATCTCCTTGGGCGTCGCCTCTTTTGGCATCGGCGCCGTAAGCTGCAGCACGCCGTCCTGGTAAGTGGCCTTCAGATCGTCCGCCTTGATCCCTTCGGGAAGCTCGATGGATCGCTCGAAAGATCCGTAGCGAATTTCGCGGCGGAAGAAATCAATCTTCTTCGTCTCGCGCTTTTCCTCTCGCGAGCCCTTGATGGTGAGCATATTCCCGACGACCTTGATATCGACGTCTTTGGGTTCGATGCCGGGCAGGTCGGTGCGCACGATGAACTTGTCGCCCTCGACGCAGGACTCGATCGCCGGGCGCATCGCGCTCTCAGCAAACATGCGATCGAACGGCACGCGCGGCAACCAGTCCCGATCGAAACCGAACCGTTCCAGCAGGTCGTCGAATTCGCTGCGAAAACGATCCATCTCCCTTGGTCTCCATCGTTCCAGCAGTCCCATATTCTCTGCCTCCTGTTGGCGCTTATTTATTTTAACGGACTCTCCGCGGCTGGCTGCAAGACAAGCACCGCGCGATGAACGTCATCGTGCCGCGGCGTTTTCGAACCTGTTACGAATGCGGTTCAAGCCTCGACCAAAGTGGTCGCCTGGGGCCCCTTGTCGCCCTCCTCCTCTGCGAACCGGACTCTTGCTCCGACTTCCAGCTTGTCGAAGCCGCCCCCGATCACGCTATTGCGATGGAAATAGACTTCGCGGCCGTCATCGGCCTCGAGGAATCCGTAACCAAGCTGGCGCTCGATGCGGACTACGCGGCCGAGCGCCGGGTGTTCACGCGCTTTGACATCGCCCCGCTGCTCGCGCGCATAGTCTTCCAGTTGCCTGCGGGCGACATCGAAAGCTTCGCGGATCGCCTGGGACAGCTCCTCTTCCGATTGACGGTCCACGGCGAGTTCTCTGCCCGGAACCGTCATCCGGATGTTCACGATGAACGGCCCGCCTTTGCGGTGATGCTTGATGGCGGGGGCACGAACCGTGACTTCACATCCGCTCATCCGCGGGTAGTAGCTTTCAAGCCCGGCTGCTTTCTGCCGAATTTCCGCCTCGAACGCTTCGCTTAACGAGAAGTCGCGTGAGATGATCCTCAACGGTCGCTGCATATCTTCCTCCAACTTTCGAGGACAGCAGACAGCGTGCCAGATCCTGACCTGGATTTTGCGGCATCGCGGCGTGCTCGCCGGGGCAGTTTGGCGCCCCGAATGCCTCTGATCGGACCGCCGATGCCGACGAAGCGTGGTTCCGATGGCGACAGTCGCCAACTCGGGGGAGACAAAGCCGCTCACACGAGTCGTCCGCAGTTCGGCGCGATCCTTGCGATTGTCAGACGGCGAACGTCGTTCCGAAAGGGTCGTTATGGACCATGCCACTCGGTCAGGGGCTTCCTGGACCAAGGTCTTACCGGACACTGCAAGGCTGCGACACATCGTCTATGAGCTGAGCCGCGAGCACGTTCAACTTCCTCGGCCCCTGACGCGGCTTGCCGATGCCGGCATCGCCCTGGCCGCAAACCCCGCCAGCCTCGACGCCAGAACGCACGCGCACGAGGCGTGGATGGAGATGCTTCAGATTATCGACCTGCCCTTCGCCCATCGGGCGGACGTGGAACTGCTGGAAAGCGCGGAGCGCCTGAGACTGGTCCCCGACGTGGTCGCAAGAGGGATGCTGGACGCCTGCAGCAAACTGCGGGATTTGGAATCTCGAATCTCACAGGCAGATTTCCATCAGAGTCCGGCCGAACTGATGGCCCGAACCGGAGAAGCAATGCGAGAGCTGGCTGCAACCCTGGACGACCTCGCGCTTCGGGAAGATCGGGAGCTTCTGCCCAGAGTACAGCGCCTGCTCTACCAGCACGGGGTGGCGCTGAAGCGCTGAATCATGGATTGGGAGATAATCAGAAAGCCGCGGACATGGCAGGTCATGCCCAATCTGCGGAATTACGAAACGGAACGGGATCGCTTCTCATGGGAAACGGCCCGCCGTGCACTCGATGGGCTCCCGGGTGGCCGCGGGCTCAATATCGCTTACGAAGCTGTAGATCGCCACGCCGCCGGCGCGCGACGCGATCATCTGGCTCTGCGATTTCTCACCAAGCGCGGAGAACCGCGCGACTACACCTACTCGGGTCTGCGCGCCGCTACCAATCGGATGGCCAATGTTCTGAGCGGCCTCGGACTGGCGAAAGGAGAGCGCGTGTTCGCGCTCGCCGGTCGCATCCCGGAACTTTACATCAGCGCTTTGGGTACCTTGAAAAACGGGAATGTCTTCTGCCCGCTCTTTTCGGCATTCGGACCTGAACCAATTCGGCAGCGCCTTGGAATCGGCGATGGCCGCGTGCTCATCACGACCGTCGCCTTTTACAAGCGAAAGGTCGCGGACCTGCGATCGTCGCTTCCAGGCCTGCGCCATGTGCTGTTGGTCGGCGATAGCCGGGAGATTCGCGAAATCCCGCAGGTCCTCGATTTCCACGAACTGATGGCGCAGGCGAGCGAGAACTTCGAGATCGCGGAGACCAGCCCCGATGACCTCGCGCTCCTGCACTTCACCAGCGGCACCACCGGGATGCCGAAGGGAGCGATGCACGTCCACGAGGCGGTTGTCGCGCATCACATGACCGGCTATTTCGCGCTCGACTTTCACCCCGACGATATCTTCTGGTGCACCGCCGATCCCGGCTGGGTGACGGGCACTTCCTACGGAATCATCGCGCCGCTCACTCACGGAATTACCAGCATCATCGACGAAGCCGAATTCGACGCCGAACGATGGTATTCGATCGTGCAGAATCAGCGCGTGACGATCTGGTACACAGCTCCAACCGCCGTCCGGATGATGATGCGGGTCGGAACGGAAGTGCCGAAGAAGTACGACCTTGGCAGCCTGCGGTTCATCGCGAGCGTCGGCGAGCCCCTCAATCCCGAAGCTGTCGTATGGGGACAACGAACCTTCGGGCTTCCGATTCACGACAACTGGTGGCAAACGGAAACTGGCGGGATCATGATCGCCAACTATCCCGCCCTCGCCATCCGGCCAGGTTCTATGGGCCTGCCGCTGCCCGGGATCGAAGCCGGAATCGTCCGGCGCCAGCCTGATGGGGCGATCGAAACGGTGCTCGAGCCCGGAGTCGAGGGCGAGCTCGCTTTGCGCCCAGGATGGCCTTCGATGTTTCGCGGCTATCTGAACGAAGAACAACGCTATCGCAAATGCTTTGCGGGCGGATGGTATCTCACTGGCGACCTCGCCAGACGCGACGCCGACGGCTACTTCTGGTTCGTCGGACGCGCCGACGATGTAATCAAATCGTCCGGGCATCTGATCGGCCCCTTCGAAGTCGAGAGCGCGTTGATGGAACATCCGGCGGTAGCTGAGGCGGGAGTAATCGGAAAACCCGATCCCACCGCGGGCGAAATTGTGAAGGCATTCGTATCGCTCAAAGGCTCGCGGGCGCCCTGCGAAGAACTGCGCGACGAACTTCTCGGGTTCGCAAGGAAGCGGCTCGGAGCAGTCGTCGCGCCCAAGGAAATTGAGTTCATCGCCAATGTGCCGAAAACTCGAAGCGGAAAGATCATGCGCCGCTTGCTAAAGGCCCGCGAACTGGGACTGCCCGAGGGCGACACCTCGACCCTGGAACTCTCCTAGCGCCGGATTCTCAATGGCCGACACACGCACACGAGAAGCAGGCAACATGGTCCATCAACCTCAACCCGATCTTCACCCAGCCGGCGGAGAACACGCGCTGAAGGTGCTTCGCCAAATGATCCGTATCCGCCGCTTCGAGGAAAAGTGCGCCGAGCTCTACAGCGCATCTAAAATCCGGGGCTTCCTACACCTCTACATCGGCGAGGAAGCGGTGGCGGTCGGCGCGATGCAGGCGCTCGGGCCCGATGACGCGGTGGTCGCGACCTACCGCGAACACGGGCACGCGCTTGCGCGGGGCGTCAGCGCAAATTCGATCATGGCGGAAATGTACGGCAAGCAGGAAGGATGCAGCCGAGGCCGAGGCGGTTCGATGCATCTGTTCGATGCGGCGCATCGTTTTTACGGCGGCAACGCGATCGTCGGAGGCGGATTGCCAATCGCCGTCGGACTCGCGCTAGCCGACAAGCTCAGCGGACGCGCGCGAGTGACCGCCTGCTTCTTCGGCGAAGGAGCCATCGCCGAGGGCGAGTTCCACGAATGCATGAACCTCTCGGCGCTCTGGAAACTCCCGCTCCTGTTCTGCTGCGAGAACAATCTGTATGCGATGGGGACGGCGCTCAAGCGTTCCGAATCGGAACCCGACTTGTGCCTCAAGGCGACCAGCTACGAGGTTCCCGCGTGGCCGGTCGATGGAATGGATGTGGTCGCGTGCGAAGACGCGGCAAGGCGCGCGGCGCTCGCGGTGCGCGGCGGTGAAGGACCGTGCTTTCTCGAGTTTCGCACCTATCGCTTTCGCGCTCATTCGATGTTCGATCCGCAGCTTTACCGGGATAAGCAGGAAGTCGAGGAATGGAAAAGGCGCGACCCCATCGACCTCTTTTGCCAGCGGCTCAAAACACAAGGAGTCATCGGCGATGCCGACTTGAAGGCGATCGAAGATGACACCGCCGCCGAGGTCGCCAAGGCGATCGAGTTTTCCGAGGGCGGAACGTGGGAGCCGGCGCAGGAGCTGACAAGGTTCGTGTACTCGGAAAGGGCGCGCTCGTGAACACAGCGGCCAGGGCGGCGCGCATCACCTATCGCGAGGCGATGCGCCAGGCGATTCGCGAAGCGCTGCAGCGCGATCCACGGGTATTCCTGATGGGAGAAGACGTCGGGAAGTACGGAGGCTGCTTTGCGGTCAGCAAAGGACTCCTCGACGAATTCGGGCCCGAGCGCATCCGCGATACTCCCCTTTCGGAATCGGCGTTCGTCGGCGCGGGAATTGGCGCCGCGATGGGCGGGATGCGGCCGATCGTGGAAATCATGACGGTGAATTTCAGCCTGCTCGCGCTCGACCAGATTCTCAACAATGCCGCCACGATCCTCCATATGTCGGGCGGCCAGTTTAATATCCCGCTCGTAATCCGGATGACCACCGGGGCGGGCCGACAACTCGCCGCCCAGCACTCCCACAGTCTCGAAGGCTGGTACGCGCACATACCGGGAATAAAGGTGCTTACTCCCGCCACCATCGAGGACGCACGCGGAATGCTGTGGACCGCTCTCGAAGATCCGGACCCGGTGCTGATCTTCGAACATCAGACGCTCTACAACATGGAAGGTGAACTTCCCGCCGACGCCGGCCCCGTCGATATCGAAAGAGCGCGCGTGCGCAGGCCCGGCACAGATATCAGCCTGATCTCTTACGGAGGTTCGCTGCATAAGGTGATGGAAGCGGCGACACAGCTTGCCGCCGCCGGAATCAACGCGGAGGTGATCGACCTGCGCGTGCTTCGTCCGCTCGACACCGCGACGATTATTGATTCCGTCACCCGAACCCATCGGGCGATAATAATCGACGAAGGATGGCGCAGCGGCAGCATCTCCGCGGAGGTCTCCGCGCGAATCATGGAAGGCGCCTTCTATGAACTGGATGTTCCGGTCGCGCGCATCTGCAGCGCCGAGGTTCCCATGCCCTACGCCAAGCATCTGGAAGATGCGGCGCTGCCTCAAGTCAGCGCAATCGTTGAGGCTGCGCGCTCGCTGACGGGCTCCAATGGCTGAGTTTCGCATGCCCTCCCTCGGTGCCGACATGGAAGTCGGCACAATCCTGCAGTGGCTGGTGAAGCCCGGCGATGCGGTAAAGCGGGGCGACATTGTCGCGGTGGTTGACACTGAAAAGGCCACGATCGAGATCGAGGTTTTTCAGTCGGGCGTCATCGACCGTATCGTCGTTCCGGAGGGCGAGCAGGTTCCGGTCGGGACCCTTATCGCAGTGATTCGCACCGATGGCGAGGTTGCCGCTCCTCCCGCGCCTGTCGCAGTGCCGACGCCGCCCGCCCCCGCCGCGCCTCCGGTGGCCGCGCCGAAGCCCATGGAAAAGCCGACTGTGCCGGCGGTTTCCGCCGCACCTCCGCATCGCCTGCGCATCTCGCCGCTCGCAATGCGGGTAGCTGTCGATCTCAAAGTTGACTTGTCCAAAGTCAAAGGCACCGGCCCCGACGGCGCCATCACGAAGGCCGACGTGGAGCGTGCCGCCAAGGCGGCGAAAGAAGCCCCCGCCGTCGAAGCCCTCGCGGCGATCGCGCCGGCAGTGGCAAAGGCTCCGCCGGCGCGGCCCGCGGCGGCGATCGACCATCACGTCGCGATGCGCCGGGTGATTGCGGCGTCGATGGCGCGTTCCAAGCGCGAGATACCGCACTACTACCTGGCGACCCACGTCGACATGAGCCGCGCGATGGCATGGCTTCAATCCGAAAACCTGAAACTGCCCATCGCGAATCGAGCTCTGTATTCAGTGCTGCTGCTCAAGTCGGTCGCGCTCGCGGTTCGTGATTTTCCGGAGATGAACGGTTACTGGATCGACAACAGCTTCAGGCACAGCGATGCCGTTCATGTCGGCGTCGCAATTTCGCTGCGCAAGGGCGGCCTCATCGCACCCGCCATCCACGATGTCGACAAGAAGCCGCTGGGCGAGATCATGGCGAACCTCCGGGACCTCGTGAAAAGAGTGCGAGCGGAAACCTTGCGCAGCTCGGAAATCGCGGACGCGACGATTACGGTCACCAGCCTGGGCGAGCAGGGAGTCGAGACGGTCTTCGGAATCATCTATCCGCCGCAGGTGGCGCTCGTCGGCTTCGGCAAGATCGTCGAGCGCCCGTGGGCATCCAATGGAATGATCGGCGCGCGGCCGGTGATGATGGCGACGCTTGCCGCCGATCATCGCGCCAGCGACGGGCATCGCGGCGGTTTGTTTCTGGCCGCGATCGATCGCTTTCTCCAGGAGCCGGAAAAGCTGTGACAAACGATGAAATCAGGGCTCTGATATTGCGTGAACTGCGGCGAATCGCACCGGAGATCGATGCCGACACCATCGACCCCTCGGTCGAATTGCGCGAGCAGGCCGACCTCGACTCGATGGACATCCTCAACTGGATGATCGCGATTCACGAGAAAACCGGAGTCGAGATTCCGGAAGCGGACTATGCCCGGATGGCGACCCTGAACGATTGCGTCTCCTATCTGAGCCAGCGGCTCAAATAGCCTGATTGCCGCGATGATGCGGAATGAGGAAATCGCCAGGGTGCTCGATGAGATCGGCGACATGCTCGAGCTCGGCGGCGAAAATTTCTTTCGGGTCCGCGCCTATCACAACGCCGCACGCGCCATCCGCGATCAACCGGTTTCGGTGGCGGAATTGAGCGCCGACGAGATCGATGAGATACGCGGAATCGGCTCCGACCTCGCCGGCAAAATCACGACCCTCGTCAAGACCGGCGAGATGCCGCTGCATCGCGAGCTCTCCGCCAAATTCCCCAGGGAGCTGCTCGAGCTGCGCGACATTCCCGGACTGGGCCCCAAGCGCGTCAAGATGCTCGCGGACCTCCTGCACATTCACGGCCGCGACGATCTCGAACGGGCGGCCAGATCCGGAAAGCTGCGCGAAATTCGCGGTTTCGGCGCAAAGAGCGAAGAGCGAATCCTGAAGGCGCTATCCAAGCCCGCCGCCGGCGCCGGCAAAAGGATTCTCTATTCCGAAGCGCTCGCCATCGCATCCAGACTGACTGCTCACCTCCGAAAATGCCGCGCCATACGCGAGATGGAAGTAGCGGGCAGTTTTCGCCGCTGCCGCGAGACCATCGGCGACCTCGACATCATCGCCTCGGCCTCGGAGTTCGAGCCGTGCATGAAGCAGCTCAGAAGTTTTCCCGACGTGGCGCAGGTGCTCGGCTCCGGAGAAACCAAAACAACGGTAGTGTTGAAAGACGGCCTGCAGGTCGATCTTCGCGTGGTTCAGCCGCAGAGCTATGGCGCCGCGCTGATGTATTTCACGGGCTCCAAAGCGCACAACATCCACCTGCGGAGAATGGCCCAGGATCTCGGCTTGTTGCTCAGCGAATACGGACTATTCCGGGACAAGAAGATGCTCGCGGGCAAGACCGAGAACGAGGTTTACAAGTCGCTCGGCTTGCCGTGGATTCCGCCTGAATTGCGCGAAGATCGCGGCGAGATCGAGGCTGCCTCCGCCGGACGGCTTCCCACACTCATTACAAGAACCGACTTGCGCGGCGACCTTCACACGCATTCCACGTACACCGACGGGCGCAGTTCGATCGAAGACATGGCGCGCCGCGCCCGGGAAATCGGACTCGAATATTTCGCGACAACCGACCATTCCCGCCGCGTGGCCATGGCGCACGGCCTGACTCCCGCGCGTCTTCGCGATCAATGGAAGGAAATCGATCAGGTGGCGGCGCGGCTCAAAGGCATCTCGCTGCTCAAAGGAATCGAAGTCGATATCCTGGACGACGGCGCACTTGACCTGCCGGACGATACTCTCGCTCAACTCGACTGGGTGGTCGCGTCGCTTCATTACAATCTGCGTGGCACTCGCGCGGAAATGACCCGGCGGCTGGTGAAGGCGATTCGCAATCCGTACGTCGACGTCATTGGGCATCCGAGCGGACGCCTGCTGGGCCATCGCGATCCCGTCGATTTCGATCTGTCGGAGGTTTTGCGCGTCGCCCGCGAAGAAGGCTGTGCGATGGAGGTGAACGCGCAACCCGATCGGCTCGACCTGACCGACACCGCCTGCATGGCGGCGAAGCACGCGGGAGTCAAACTCGTCATCTCGAGCGATTCGCATTCGCCGCGCGAGTTCGACCTGCTCGATTATGGCGTCAATCAGGCCCGGCGTGGATGGTTAGAGGCGTCCGACGTACTGAATACACGCACGCTCAAATCTCTGCGCGCCCGACGCTAGAGCTTCCTCCTCCGGTCGCGCGTGGCATCGATTCTTCCATCCCCACGCCTTCGCGGAATCAGACAAGACTCCGATAGCGCGGCTGATAGATGCTGGATCTCACGAGGGTTCCAACGTCGCTCGGCGCATTCACGCGCGCGAGCCCGCGGGCGAAAACGATCTCCGCTACGCGGCAGGCAGCCTCGATCTCGGTTCTAAGCAATTCCGACTGCGGCGGATATATCCGTCCTGCCTCCAGGTCGTGGGTCGTTACCTGATCGGCTACGGCGTGCGCGGCGGCCATGAACATCTCGCCCGTTACCCGGGTCGCGCCGGTCGCGTAGATCGCAAGGCCGATGGCCGGAAAGATATAAACGTTGTTGCACTGGCCGGGGGTAAGCATCCGGCCGCGATAGTTTACAGGTTCGAACGGGCTCCCGCTCGCGAATATCGCGCGCCCATCGGACCATCGGTACGCCTCCTCCGCGCTGCACTCGGATCGCGAGGTTGGATTCGAGAGAGCAAGGATTATCGGATGCCGGTTGATTCGCGCCATCGCCTCGATCACTTCCTGGTTGAACGCTTTCGCCGCGGTACTGACGCCGACGATCGCGGTAGGCCTGATCGATTCGATCGCGTTGACAAATTGTCGAGTGGCCGGATGGGAATGGGCGTAGGGAGCCTGATAGTCGGCCAGATCCTGCCGGGAAGATTCGACCAGCCCGTTTCGATTGAAGAGCCATATATGCTCGCGAGCTTGCGGCGCCGACAAGCCCTGCAACGCCATCGCCTCCGAAAGCATCCGCGCGATTCCCATCCCCGCCGATCCGGCGCCGAGCAGGAGAAAGCGTTGGTCACGAAGCTTGCCTCCGGTGATGCGCGTCGCGCTCAGCATCCCGGCAAGCACGACCGCGCCCGATCCTTGAATGTCGTCGTTGAAGCAACAGACCCGGTCGTGATAGCGGGCGAGCAGACGGAACGCATCGGCGCGTCCCCAATCCTCGAATTGAATGCAGCAGTTGGGAAATTCGGCCATCGCCGCGGCCACGAACTCCTCGACGAAGTCGTCCATTTCCGCGGCCGATGGGCGCCGCTGGCGCAACCCGGCATATAACGGATCGTTAAGAAGCGCTTCGTTGTTTGTTCCGCAGTCGAGAGTGACCGGCAGGGCGAGATGAGGTGGAACGCCGCCGCCCGCCGTGTAAAGCACCAGCTTGCCGATCGGAATCGGCATGCCGTGCACTCCGAGATCACCCAGGCCCAGGATACGCTCGCCGCTGGTAACCACGATGAAACGAATGTCTCGTTCCGGCCAGTTGCGTATGACCTCGCGCACTCGCCCCTTGCGCTTGACCGAGAGGTATAGACCTCTCGGGGCCGGGTTTAGCTGGCCGAACTTAAGGCAAGCCTCGCCCACGGTCGGAGTGTAAACCAGCGGCATGAAGCGCGCCGGGTCGGACATGATCAGCCGAAAAAAGAGCGTCTCGTCGGTTTGCTGGAGAACCGACAAGTCGCGGTATTGATCCAATCCCGGGCGCATCTCCGCCATACGCCGGATAATTCGCTCGATCTGTATCTGCTCGGAATCAACTGACTCGGGCAAAAGTCCGGTCAGCCCGAGCGACTCGCGCTCGGCTTCCGAAAAGGCGCCGGATTTGTTGAAACGCGGGTCGCGCAGAAGAGCCGCGCCGCGCCGTGTGGTCGTCATCGTGGCGTGGTCATTCGACCGGATGCTTGCGCGGACGGCCTCTGCGCCTTGCAGGTTTGGAAGCCTCCGGACCAAACGGTTCCTCGTGTTGAAAGGCCAGGTCCTCCTCGGCTTCGCGAGCGGACGTGGCAAGATGCTCGCGTTCGCCTGCTTCTCCCATCTCCTCCGGCAGGGTCCATTGATGATCGTACGGCGGGATCATCGTGCCCGCGCTCCAACCGTGTTTCGCCCGATTTCGCTTTGCCTGGCAATCGACACAATAGGATGCGAATGGGAGCGCGATTAGCCTCTCGATGGCGATGGGTTCGTGGCATCCCTTGCACTCGCCGTATTTTCCCTGGTCGAGGCGAGACAGCGCCTCATCGATAAACTGGAGTTTTTCCTCGGCCCTCGCGATAAGACCCGCCGATGTCTCCACGTCGGCGGAAGCACGCGCAACGTCCATTTCGTCCGCCGGAGGAGGCTCGGCCTGTTGCCCCTGATCTCTGCGTAGTTCCCTGATGCGTTCGTAGGTCATGTCGCGGAGCCTGATGAGCACGCCCCTGAGCATTTCGGTGCGATCTGCATTCACGGTTCCCATGCCCAACTGATACGCAAGAGGCGAGCCACTTGGCGGGTGCTGATGATCGGTGGATCGATAACGGTTGGATACAAGGCTTTCGAACAGGCTGTCTCCGAAGGCGCCAGTCCTTGCGACGCCTCGTCAGAACCAGGCTCGAGCACCATTCTGGGCGTCGCGCCGATCGCCGCAAAATTGCGGCTATGGCCGAGACTTTATCGGCACAAGAGATGCTCCCCCATAGGGCGCAGTCCAGCTCTCAGTCGAGGTTACAGCCGTGGACGAAAACAAATTTCTGCGAGAAATTGAAAACCGGACCAACCTGCCAAGAGATAAAGCCTTCAACATCGCCATCGCCGTGCTACAGGAGCTGCACGACCGTCTGAGCCCGAAAGAGGCAGACGATCTTGCCGCGCAATTGCCGGGAGACCTTAAAGCCCGATGGCACGCGTTCGACATCCCCGATCGCGAGGTAAGCCGAACGCATCGAAAGGATTTTGTCCGCCATATCGCGGAAGTCGCGGAAATCGACGAGTTGGAAGCCGGCCGCGCCCTGCTCGCCACCTTTAAGGCTTTGCAGATGATGCTCGCCAGCCCTACCGGCAGCGAGGGAGAGGCGTGGGATGTATTCAGCCAGCTTCCGAAGGATCTCAAGCGCCTCTGGATTCAGGCCGCCGGACCGATTCCGAAGAAGCCTGCCAGGACTACCCGGGCCCCTGCGCGGTAGGAACGGTTCCTTTTGAGAGGCGTTAGCGCGCGCGGCTGAATGGTCGCGCGGGCCAATCCGCGCGGCTCAGCAGATTCGCGGCAGTTGAGCGCCTGCCAGCACTTCAAGGAGGCGGGTCGTGCCGAACGCGGTTCGCAACAAGACGCGCGATCTGCCCAGCGCGGTCACCGTTCCGATTCGGCAAGAGCCGGACCCGATCGCGTGGGTTCTCATTGCATCCAGCACCCGGTCAGCGTCCGCATCGGCAACGATCGCGAGCAGCCTGCCCTCGCAGGCGACATACAGCGGGTCGAGGCCGAGCAGTTCGCATGCGGCGCGGACGGCGGCGCGGACGGGCACGGCGGCTTCGTCGATCATTATTTCCGCTCCCGCGCCTTTTGCGAGCTCATTCAGGATCGTGGCGACTCCTCCCCGAGTCGGATCGCGCATGCATCGGATCGCACTGCCGCTCTCGAGCATCGTTGCGACCAATGCGTTGAGCGGGGCGCAGTCGCTGAGAAGCGTGGTTTCGAATTGCAGTCCCTCCCGCGCCGACATGACCGCGATACCGTGATCGCCGATTGGTCCGCTTGCCAGCACAGCATCGCCCGCTCGGACATTTTCGGGACCGAGCCTCAGACCCTCCGGGAGCACGCCGATTCCGCTCGTGGTGATAAAAAGGCCGTCGGCTTTGCCGCGCTCGACCACCTTGGTGTCGGCGGCGACGATCTGAATACCGGCTCGACTCGCCGCATCGCGCATCGAGTGAACTATCGCGCGCAGCTCGTCAATCGGAAGCCCTTCTTCAAGGATAAAAGCCGCCGAGAGTCCGAGCGGACGCCCTCCCATCACCGCCAGATCGTTGATCGTTCCGTTGACCGCAAGCGATCCGATGTCGCCGCCAGGAAAGCGCAGCGGGTTAACCACAAACGAATCCGTAGTGAAGACCGCTCGGCTGGCGCCGATATCGAATTCCGCGCCGTCAGCAAGCCGATCGAGGATAGGATTCGAAAGCGCCGGCAGAAACGTTGTGCTCACCAGGTCCGCCGTCAATCTTCCGCCGCTTCCATGTCCCAATACGACAACATCGCCCCTGGGCCCCGGCGCCGGGCAGAAGATGGCCGGCGAAGTTCCACTTTTGTTGTCGCCGCTCATTTCGTCTCTCCCATCGCCGACGGCTGCCTTCCCGCGCGATAATAGGCGGCGCATGCTCCCTCAGATGAGACCATCGGCGCTCCTAGCGGCCGTTCCGGCGAGCACAACGTCCCAAACGCCGGGCACTCGGGAGGTTTAAGCACCCCGCGCAATACCTCTCCGGCGCGACATTCGGGGGGTTCGACAGCGGTCGGTACGGCCAATCCAAACCGGCGGACAGCATCGTACACGGCGAACCTGTCGCTGAGCCTCATCGCGCCCTTTGGCAAGGCGTCCAGCCCGCGCCATCGGCGATCGGCAAAGGTGAACACCTGCTCGATCAGCGCTCTTGCAGCAAGATTGCCATCTTTGCGAACGGACCTTGCGTACTGGTTTTCGACTTCCGCCCGTCCCTGCTCGAGTTGCGCGACGCACATCGCCACGCCCTGCACCAGGTCCACCGGTTCGAAACCCGTCACGACGATGGGCACTTTGAACTTCGCGACGATCGGCAGATATTCGTCGATTCCCATGATCGTGCAAACGTGACCGGCCGCGAGGAATCCCTGCACATGATTGTCGCTGGATGAAAGGATCGCCTCGATCGCGGGCGGCACCCGAACGTGCGCCGATATGACCGAAAAATTGGGCACCTTGGTGCGCGCGGCCTCCCGCACCGCCATCGCGGTAGTCGGCGCGGTGGTTTCGAATCCGACCGCGAAAAACACGACTTCACGGTCCGGCTTGCGACGGGCCAGCGCCAGCGCATCCAGCGGCGAATATACGATCCGGACGTCCGCGCCCGCCGCTCGCGCATCGAACAGATCGCCGCTCGAACCGGGCACGCGAAGCATGTCGCCGAACGAGCAGAGCGTCACGCCCGGGCGCTTGGCGATCGCAATCGCCAGATCGATCATCTCGATCGGCGTCACGCATACCGGGCATCCGGGACCGTGGACCAGCGTTATCTCGCGGGGCAGGAGTTCATCGAGTCCGTAGCGCAAGATCGTATGGGTCTGGCCGCCGCAGACTTCCATTATCGTCCATGGACGGGTAACGGATCCGCGAAGCTGGTCGAGCAGCGTCCGCACCGCTGCCGCGTCGCGGAACTCATCGACAAACTTCATCGGTCCTTCTCCTCGGAGCCGGCTTGCGTTTCCAGCTCCTCGATCAGCTCGAGCGTGCGCGCGGCCTCGTCCGGATCCACCCTGCTGATCGCGAACCCGGCGTGAACGATTACATAATCGTTCACTTCCGCTTCCGCGACGTACGCGAGACACGCCCTGCGCGTCACGCCGCCGAAATCGATGTCGCCCATGCGCAGCCCCTGTTCGTCAACGATCCTGACTATTCGGCCCGGAACGCCGAGACACATTGTGAACCTCCTGAAGCGGTTTGCACCGCCGCAATCGCGGCCTGGCCGAGGGCGAGGCCGCCATCGTTGGCGGGAACCCGGCGATGCGCGAGGACTGTGAAGCCCCGCTCTTCCATCCTTTCGATTGTCGCGGCAAGCAGCAGCCGGTTTTGAAAGCATCCGCCGCTCAAGGCAACCGTACGAATTCCGGTTTCCGCGCGCGCGTGTACGGCCATGCTCGCCGCCGCGGCGGCGATGGTCTCGTGAAAGGCGCGCGCAATCTTCTCGACGGGAGTTCGATGCTCCAGGTCGGCGATGATCGCGGCAAGTATCCGGTTCGTCCGCATCACGCCATCGCGCAGCGAGAAGGGATATACGTGTTTCACCGGAGCCGAACTGCGAGCCAGGGTCTCCAGCTCGATCGCCGCTTGTGCCTCGTATGTGGTCCTGCCGCACACTCCAAGCAGCGCCGCAACCGCATCGAACAGGCGCCCGCAACTCGAAGTTTGAAACGTATTGATTCCGCGCTCGATCATCCTTGCGATGATTCTTGCATTCTCTTCGCCCGCCAGCGTTGCGGCCAGGCCGGAGAAGATCGGACCGAAGGAGCCGAGCAAAAATGCGGCGGCGATTCGGCCCGGATGCCGCAGCGCCGCGTCTCCGCCCGCAAGCGGCAGATACTCAAGATGCGACAAGCGCCGAAATCCCTCATAGTCGGCGACCATCGCCTCGCCGCCCCAGATGCATCCATCGGGCCCGTATCCTGCGCCGTCGAAGGCAATTCCGATGACCGGTCCATCGTGTCCGTTATCAGCCGCGCATGATGCGATATGCGCGTGATGGTGCTGCACGGCGAGTGTTTGCATCCGCAGTTCTTCCGCGATCGACCGCGCGACCGATTGCGGATGAAGATCGTGTACCGCAATCGCGGGTCTGACCCCGCTCATGGCGATCCATTTTTCGAGCGAATCGCGGAAATGCTCGCGGGTCCCGAGATTTTCGAGAGTTCCGACATACTGGCTCATCAGGGCTGTGCTGCCGGACAGCATGCAGAAGTTGTTCTTTATGTCGCCGCCTACTCCCAGAATCGGCGCCCTGGCCGCGACCGGCACTTTCAAGGAGCGCGGGGTGTATCCGCGGCTGAGCCGAATCGGCTGCGAGCCCTTAGGCCCGGCGATCCAGACGCTGTCGTCGCAGCGCTGATGAATCGGCCGATCGTGAAGCAGCATCGCATCGACTTCGGCGGCAAAAGTCGCTCGGATTTCACTCGCGTCGCGCGCGAGCGGCGCTCCCGGCCGATTTGCACTGGTCATGACCAGCGGCCCTCCGGCATCGCGCACCAGCAGCAGATGGAGAGGCGAATACGCGAGCATGATTCCGACATGATCGTTGTTGGGTGCGATCGAGGAAGCGAGTCCGCTCTCCGTTCTCTTGCGAAGCAGCACGATTGGAGCCGACGGACTGGCAAGCAAATGAGCTTCCTCGTCGGAGACGATCGCAAAGCGGCGCGCGGAGTCGATCGAATCGACCATCACCGCCAGCGGCTTGAATGGCCGCCTTTTCACGGCGCGAAGCCGTGCGACCGCCTCGTCGTTGGCGGCGTCGCAAGCCAGATGCGCGCCGCCCACTCCCAAAACCGCAACGATACCGCCGCTGCGCAGGATCGCCGCCGCATCGGCGATGCAATCGGTATCGCTCGATGGCGCGCCGCGGCCCGACCGGCACGACTCGAGCCATGCGCGCGGACCGCATCGCGAACAGGCGATGGGCTCCGCCCGAAAGCGCCGGTCCGATGGGTCCAGGTACTCGCGAGCGCATTGGTCGCATAGCTGAAATTCAGACAATGTAGTTGTCGCGCGATCGTAGGGAAGTGCGCGCACGACGGTGAATCGCGGGCCGCAAGCGGTGCAGTTGATGAAGGGATAGCGATAACGGCGATTTTCCGGATCCAGAATTTCCCCCGAGCAGTCGTTGCAAATCGCCAGATCGGGAGGAATTGTCGTCGCGGTTCTGCCGCGCTCGCTCGGCATCGCGCGAAATTCCCGCCGGTCGGTGACCGGCAAGCGCTCGACCTCGACATCCTCGATAACCGCGGCGGCCGGACGCTCATCCATCATGCGGCGGCGAAACTCGCGCACCCGATCGCGGCCGCCTTCGATTTCGATTTCGAGCCCGGCAGGGACGTTTCGCACCAGTCCCCCAAGGTCCATCGATTCCGCCAAACGCCACACAAACGGCCGCATCCCCACGCCCTGGACCGTTCCGGCGACCAGCAGCCGCTCGCGCACGCGATTGTCGAATGCGGCGGCCCAGGATCTCACGCGCTCCAGAAGGAGATGCATTTCCTTGCCGATGCTCGCGCTCAGGCCGTTTAGGCCACTCGCATGCCCGGGCTTGATTTCCAGGCCGATTACTCTGCCGCGCTTGGGCAGCCGTCCCAGCGCGCGCGCAAGCTGAATCGCGGACACTACATCCAGATCGTGCGATGAAACGAAATGCGCGGGCGCGCTGTCGAGCTCGTCAAGCCCCAGTTCGTGAATCCTGCCCGGAGGCGACTCCGAGCGGACCGCATCGATCAGGATCACCGCTTCGGCGCCATCCAGCAGGTCGAGCAGCGAAGCACCCGGCCGATCCGCGGCTATCACCTCACAGTCCCGGGGAGGATCCGCGGCAAGAATTCGAGCGGCTTCCAGCCCGACGGCGTCGTCGCCGAACGGACTGCCAATTCCGATAATCCGAATCAAAGCTCCTCGATATTGAGCTTTAGAAAATGAGTCGAGCACGAAATGCACGGATCGTAATTGCGGATCGCCATTTCGCACATTCTGGTCGCCAGCGCCTGCGGATGCTGCGCGAGTCCCGGGGCGAGATCGCGCAGGTCGGCCTCTATCCTTGCCTGATTCTGCGCGGTTGGCGGCACGATGCGGGCGGAACGGATCAGGCCGCGTTCGTCCGTCTCGAACTCATGATAGAGCGAACCGCGAGGCGCTTCGGTTACCGCGCGCCCTACACCCGCGCGCGCTTCAAACGGTGCCGCCGGACGATCGGGCGGACGATACGAATCGATAATCCTGATCGCTTCGTCCACTGAATAAAGAACCTCCAGCGCGCGGGCGACGATGCTGGTATATGGGTTCGAGCTGGGCCAGGAAATTCCAGTCTCGCGCGCGATTGACGTTATCTCCGCGCCGAGTCGATCGAAGTTCAGATTTACGCGCGCCAGCGGCCCGAGAAAATACGGACCTCTTCCCTTAACCTTGCAGTGCAGCGCATTCGAATAGGGAACCTGGTGCTCCTCGAAGAAGTCGTCGACGCCATCGACATCCACATCTACGCCCTTGCTGGAGACGACGCGTCCTTCGTTCATCGGATATTCGTCCGGATGGCGCAGAGAAACAAACTCGATATCGCGGTTTGCCGCCGGCAGGTCGAAGCTCGCCACCCATCGCACGCATTCAACCGCGTCGCCGCGAATGCGCAAAAGCTGATCGCGCAGGGCCGACAGTTGTTCGCGTCCGGGCGCTCGCGTAAATCCACCGATGCACGCGCCGACGGGATGCACCGAACGGCCGCCGAGCGCGGCGACGATCGCATTGCCCGCCTTCTTTATTCTGAGCCCGCGCTCGACCGCCTCGCGATGCTTCTCCGCCATCGTGATGATACTGTCGCATCCGAGGAAATCGGGAGCGGCAAGCATGTGGATATGAAGAGTGTGGCTTTCGATCCATTCTCCGCAGTAGTAGAGCCGCCTCAGCGCCCGCACCGCGGGATCGATCGTTATGCCGCAAATACGTTCGAGCGCGTGCACCGTGCTCATCTGGTAGGCGACGGGACAGATGCCGCAGATGCGGGCGGTCAGGTCGGGCGCTTCGCGGGAATCGCGGCCGCGCAGAAAGGATTCGAAGAAGCGCGGCGGCTCGAAGATCTCCAGGCGAAGGTCCACCACCTCTCCGTCGCGCATGCTGATGTGCAACGCCGCCTCGCCTTCCGCGCGAGTCAGGTAGTTGACCTGGATGGTCCTACTTCTTTTGCGCCGCGATGGCATCTGCCGTTTCCCGCCACAGGCGAACGTAACCGTTTATGCCGCGCAGCCGCCTGACGGCATCGTCGCCGGTAACGCCTTGTTGGGCAAGCAGCTTGACGAACGATTCCATGTTCTCGTCGTTCGCGGGCCCGAAACATCCGTAACATCCCCGATTGAGCGCAGGGCAGAGCGCGCCGCACCCGGTGCGCGTGACGGGACCGAGACACGGCTCGCCGCGAGCGACGACCACGCAAACGTTCCCGCGCCGCTTGCATTCCATGCACACGCTATAGGCCGGAAGCACCGGCTTCGCGCCTGACAGCAACGAACGCGTCACCGCGAGCAGTTGCCCTTTGTCGATCGGGCAGCCCCAGACCTCGAAGTCCACCCGGACGTGTTCGGAAATCGGGGTCGAGGTCGAAAGCGTAGAGATGAATTCCGGGCTCGGATAAACGACGCGCCGGTATTGTTCGACGTCAGCCCAGTTGCGCAGGGCCTGGATACCGCCGGCGGTTGCGCAGGCGCCGATCGTAACCAGATAACGGCTCTCCTCGCGGACCCGGATGATGCGCCGCGCATCGTCAGGAGTGGTGATACTTCCCTCGACGAACGCGATGTCGTACGGGCCGGGCAGGCTGCGGCTGCGCGCCTCGGGAAAATAGACCAAATCGACCTGCCCGGCGAGCCGCAGCAGCTCGTCCTCGGCGTTGAGGAACTGCAACTGGCAGCCGTCGCATGAAGCGAACTTGAACACTGCGACTCTCGGCTTCATATACCGGTCGTCCGGAAGAGCTCCCTCACCGCTCGATACGAGAATACCGGACCATCCTTGCACGCGAAGTATTCGCGGTACTGGCAATGACCGCACAATCCGACCGCGCACTCCATCCGGCGCTCCATCGACAGGAAGATCGCGTCTTCGCTGATGCCCTTGTCGCGAAAGGCGCGGGCCGCAAGCCGCATCATCACCTCCGGCCCGCACATCATCGCAACCGACGACGCCGGCACTGCGAGTTCGTCGAACAATTGAGTCACGACCCCGATCCGGTAGTGCCAGCTTTTGTCGGGGCGGTCCGCGGTAAGATAGACGCGAGTGCGCGGCGCGCGGCGCCATTCGTCGAAGCGCTCGCGATAAAGGAGATCGTTGGGAGTCTTCACGCCGTGCAGGATGTGCAATTCGCCGTATTGGTCGCGGCGGCGGAAAATGTAGTTGATCAATCCGACCACCGGCGCGCAGCCCAGGCCGCCGGTTACGATCACCACGTCTCGCCCGCGCGCCTCGTCAACCGGCCATCCGTTTCCGTACGGCCCGCGCACCCCGACTATGTCGCCCACCTTCCATCGGCCCATCACTTCGGTCACGCGCCCGACGATTCGGATGGTGTGCTGCAGGGCTTCGGGCTCTTCGGGATCGGAGACGATTGAGATCGGCACCTCGCCGACGCCGAAGGCGTAGATCATGTTGAACTGGCCGGCTTTGAAGCGATAGGAACGCCGGATTCCGGGATCGGTAAACCGCATGGTGAAAGTGTACACGCCCGAGGTTTCGGCTCGCCGCTCCGTAATCCGCGCGGGATATATCGCATAAGGCGTCGTCATTTGATTGCGCTCGCGCGGATGGCGGCAACCTCTTGCGTGAGGTCGATCCCCACCGGACACCACGTGATGCATCGGCCGCATCCCACGCATCCGGAGGTGCCGAACTGATCGATCCAGGAAGCGAGCTTGTGCGTCAGCCACTGCCGGTAACGATCTTCGATACGGGGCCGGAAGTTGATGCCGTGAATGTGCGCGTGCTCGAGGGAGAAGCACGAATCCCACTGGCGAACGCGACGACTCATGTTCCCATCGATCTCCTGTTGATCGACGACGGCGTGACAGAAGCAGGTCGGGCACACCATCGTGCAGTTCGTGCACGACAGGCATCGTGATGCGACTTCCTTCCAGCGCGGACTGTCCGCCTGTTCGTAGAGCAGCCGCGGCAGGTCGGAGGTATCGAGCTGGCGGCGCATGCCGGCCGCGCACCTATCCGTGAGTGTCCGCGCCTGCTCCGCTTCGCCCGCCGATGCTGTCCGCAACCCGAGCCTTTCGAGCATCGCTTCCCCAGCGGACGAGCCGCTCTTCGCAACGAAGCACTCGTCCATCTCCGTCAGGGACAGGTCGAAGCCCGCGGTCGCCTCGGGCCCGGTTTTCATCGAAGCGCAGAAGCAGGTCGGCGCGGAACGAGTACAGTTCACCGCGACCATGAACACATCTTTTCGGCGGGTTTCGTAGTGCGTGTCGCGAAAGCGATCGTGCAGAAAGATTCTGTCCTGAACCGCTACCGCGGCGAGGTCGCACGCGCGCACCCCAACGAACGCGAGGCGCCGCGGCGGCGGAATCACCTCGCTCGACTTGAAGCTCTTCCCCTCTCGCCGAACCTCGATCAAATTTTCGTCTGGCGCAAAGAAAAACGGCTTGAGCGATCCCGCTCCGTTAACCACTCCGAAAATCTCGCCGGGAACTCCGGGCTCGAGCCGATACCGGCCGGCTTCCTGCGAATCGCGCACCCCGGCGGCCAAATCGGAAACCGCGCGCACCTCTTCAAACGCGACGCCGGCATCGCGCGAAACCGGACCAAGGACCTTGTAGCCATCACCACGAAGAAGCGCGATCAGATTTTCAAGCGCCGCCTTCGGCATGTACATCGGCTCGGTCATTTCCGCTCCTGTCCGAAGAAGGCGCGCCTGGACGCTTCGATTTCCCCCAACCAGGCGTCAATGCCAGTTCGCCGGGAAGCCGAGGTCAGGACTATGCGCGCGTGCGGATTCGCAGCCGCAACGCAACCCTTCCACTCCTCAACATCGAACGATACATGCGCAAGCAGGTCGCACTTGTTAAGGACGACGATGTCCGCGGCGCGAAACATCGGCGGATACTTCAGAGGCTTGTCGATGCCCTCGACCGGGCTGGTCACAACCACTCGAAGCTGCTCGCCCAGATCGAACATCGCGGGACAGACGAGATTGCCGACGTTCTCGATAAAGAGCAGATCGCCGCGAGCCAACTCCATTTGATGAAATGCGCGGTGAATCTGCCGGGCATCGAGATGGCATCCGAGGCCGGTCTCGACCTGAAACGCGATCGCGCCGGCCGCGCGGACCCGCAGGCTGTCGCGCTCCGTCGCCGGATCGCCTTCGATGACCGCCACGCGGCCGGAGCCGCGCCATTCGCCCAAGGTGGACTCCAGAAGGGCGGTTTTTCCCGCACCCGGCGCGCCCATGAGGTTCACGGCGAAAACGCCCCGCTCGGCGAAATGTTCGCGATTGTGTTTCGCCTGAGCCGCGTTCGAGTCCAGCAGGCGCTGGCTTATGTGAATGGTTCGAACCGAGGGAGTTCCACAACCGCAGGTATCACACATCGGCTACCTCGATCGATTGCAGCACGAGCTCGTTGCCGGACAACAGCTCGCCGCCCAATCGCCCGCATCGCGGGCAACTTCCGATCATGCCGTCGAACTGAAAGAGTATGCCGCAAGCGGCGCACCGGCTGCGAGCGGGCTCGGACACGATCGAGAGCTCAGCGCCTTCGGCTCGGGTTCCGGCCGCGGCGATTTCGAACGCGAACCTGAGCGACTCCAGGACAATTCCAGCCGCGGATCCGATCTTGAGGTCGATTCGGAGAACCCGCACGCCACCCGGTCCAAGATTCTCCTCGACCTTCTCCAGCAGATCCTGTGCGATGGAGAGCTCATGCATGATTCCTGCACCGGATGGTTCCGCGCGGGTGCAGTCCGAGCAGTTAAGGCTTCGTTTCCAGGTCGGCCTTCCCGGTGGCCAGGTCAACCGGGACCGAGATGTGCTCGTGCGCGATCAGCCACGTGCCCTTGAAATTCGCGTAGCCATCCGTAACCCGCAAGAGCAGGTCCACTTTCTTGTCCTGCTGATTGGTACAGGCGAAGTGCTGGATGCTGTGGCTGAATGCGTAGCCGGCGCCGCCGTAAACGCTAAGGTCCTTGATTTCAAATACCGGAGAGTCCTTGCACGCGGCCAGAGCCGATCGCCACTGCTCCTTGTACGCCTCCCATCCCGTGAACTGGCGCGGCGGAGTAACGTCAAACACGACGAGATTTTCGCTGACCGTGTAGTGGCCCATGAGCCGATCCAGGTCCTTGTGTCTGACCGCAACGCCCAGGTCGTGCTCCAGGGCCTTGATTGCCGCTTCCGTATCGGTCGCCGACGAAGTCGGAACTCGCACGGCCGCGAGCAGCAGCGTCACGATCAGCAAGGTCACGGTCACTTGTGTGGTTTTTGACATGATGCGATCCCCTCACGACACGAGTAGTTGCTTCCAGCTACCAGTTTTAGTCCTTCGCGCCCCGGCACTTCCTCGGGCGCAGGTCGAATGCTGCATCAAGACAGCGAATATGCCAATCCGCGCACGCTGACAAAGCTATCAGCTTTTCGTAGGACGAACCTTAAGCACGAGCTCGTTATCGTTCCATGCGGCAGCAGTCCCGAGCTTGCCGCACAGCGACGCCATCTTTGCAGCAATCTCCGCGGCTCGGCGGCCACGGGCGCGCCGCGCCTGATAGTCTTCGATCACTGTGGGGAAAAGGTCCAGCGCCGCCAGCCTTCCCCCTTCGAAGAAAACCACGAACACAAAAGATTCGTCATTGCGCTCGGTCTCATCGACGGCATAATCGTCGATGAAATTCCCCGCGCAATAGACAATCGGGCGGCCCTGGTAAAGTTCGATCCCGCGAAAGACATGGCCGGAATGGCCAAACACGACATCGGCGCCGCACTCGACAAGAAGATGCGCAAAGCGCGCATGCTCGGCGGGCGGCTCATACCCCCAATTGGGCCCCCAGTGTGCCGAGACGATTACCAGGCCGGATCGGCCCTTTGCTTTGCGCACGGCATCGAAGAGCAAACGCGCGCGGTCGTCGTCCGGATCGATCGGGACATAGAAGATGCCCGCAACGCCGGGCTCTGCTTCCCACTCAGGTTGATTGTCAGTGAATGCGATAAGGGCGAGCGTGACGCCCTTCACTTTCGATTGCGCCGGTTTGATCGCCGCGTCCAAATCGGGACCCGCGCCCGCGTGCCCGATTCCGGCCGCGTCCAGGATGCTCAAGGTGTCCGCCATCGCGTCGTACCCGAAGTCGAGGATGTGATTGTTCGCGACCGATACCGCATCGATTCCGGCCGTATGAAGCACGCCGACATTCTTCGCATCCGATCGGAAAAAGAACGTTTTCTCGGTCCGGTTCCATGGCGTTCCACGGTCCGAGATGGCGCATTCGAGATTGCATGCTCGCCAGTCGCTTTGTCGAAAGATGGGCAGCGTGTCGCCCCAGGGATAATCAAGACGCGCTTCTCGCAGAGCGTCGTTGACCATCCGCCCCAGCATCACGTCGCCCACGAAAGCCAGCCGAATCGCCTCGAGCGTGTCCATGGCTTCGAACCGTGATGGCGGTTCGTCCCTTTCCTATGTGAGATGACTCAGGCCGCCAGACTTCGCATCTTGCCGCTGCGCGGGATGCAATGCTGGCGGCGCGAGGGAAGAGTTCTCAAGCGCATCGACTTCAGACCGCGAAGCAGCGCGCCGGCGTCAATTTCGAGTACGTCACAGATGGTCCGAAAGGCAAACAGGCCGCGATCCGCAATGGGAGCAGTGAACCAGCGGCGGACTTCCTCGAAGGCGACGCGCTGGTTGCGCGTAGAACGTTTCACATTGGCCAGATAGAGCCGCACGGCATCTTCCAGCACGGCCCATAAGAGCCTGCGCTCGCCATCGAGATTGCTCGGGCGGCGGATCAGGTCATTGTATTGACACGGGAAGACGTGGTTGCCGAAACCTTGGACGGACAGATCGGAATGCTCGTTCATCTACGTTGCTCCCATCGCGCGGATGTTTGTCAGCTTTCGCCTGACCGTTGCAAAAGGCGGGCCGTCGAAAACCGTGCGCTGACCCTCACCCACGCCAGGTTTTGACACCATCGGAGCCATCCAATCTGCCCCTTCGTGCGCCAGCGGACACTTCAAGCCGCGAAGTTCAACTCTCAGAGGTGGCATGGACAATGCTCCGTTCAATTTCGGAACAGTCCGCACCGTTGCGGATTCGCGACAATCTTCGCGCCACTCGTTGTTTGCAAAGGAGGTGCTGTATGGCGACATACGTGATGCTGACCAAGCTGGCTCCTGAGGCGCTCAAACGTCCTTCGGCCGTGTCGGAGCTGAACAAGCAGGTCGAGGAGCGGCTCCGCCGCGAATGCCCCGAGGTCAAGTGGATAAGCAACTATGCGGTCCTCGGGCCGTGTGACTATCTGGACATTTTCGAAGCGCCGAACGCCGAGACCGCCACAAGAGTTGCGCTCCTCGTTCGCTCTTTCGGGCACGCCACTACTGAAACCTGGATCGCGACGCCGTGGGCCAAGTTCGTCGAACTGGCCAACCATCTGAAATGAAAACGCTCGATTGCAGCGAAATTTTGTCGACACGGAGCAACATATGCTTATTCGTCGCTGGATGACCCCAAACCCGGTTTGTATAGGTCCGCTCGATAGCCTCGCTCAGGCCCGAGCAAAAATGGACAGAGGCGGCTTCCGCCGGCTCCCTGTGGTCGAGAATCAGCGTCTCATCGGGATGCTAACTGAACGCGATCTCCGCCAACACTCAGGGCAACTCGAACATACGCGGGTGAATGCGGCAATGACCGCGCCGGCCGTCGTAGCGAAAGCGAACATGCTTCTCGATCAGGCTGCCCAACTGTTTATCCGGCACAAGTTTGGCGGATTCCCAGTTGTCGAAGGCGACCGCCTCACCGGAATCATCACGGCCACCGACATGATTCGAGCCTTCGCCGAAACTCTCGGTGCGAGTGAAGAAGGTGTGTCTCGAATAGACCTTGCCTTCACCGGCAGTTCGTTCGACCTGGCGATGATCGCCGAACTCGTCGGCCAGGCAAGCGGCGAGGTTCTGGGCATGGGCACGTACGAGAGCGAAGGCGCCCGCAAAGACCAGACTTTCTACGTGCGGGTTCGAACAGCGGATGCTCGAGCGGTGGCGAACATGCTCTCTGAGAATGGCTTCGCCGTTGTGGCGATTCACCAGTAGAACGGGCCGCAGCCGAACTCTAGCCGCAACCGGGCTCTTCTCTCTTGCGGGTATCGTCGATTCCTTTTGACCTCGAGGCCGTCAGCCTCATGACCGGTCCCGAGAGAAGGTAGCCGGCACCCGCGACAAATGCGGTCAACCGGGGCACAGCAACGAAGAGTATCGCGATCGCGGCAGTCAGCCCGATAACCGGAAGTGAGAGCAGCGTTCCTGGATCCGCTCCCTTGTACGCGGGATAAGGAACTCTCGACACCATCAGCGCGGCAAGAACCGGCATCAGGACGCTCATGAATACGCACAGCGCCTGGGGCGCGTCCAGCTTGAAATAGGAGTATCCAAATGCCGCCCCGGCGATTGCCGCGGCTGCGCCCGGAACGGGCAGCCCTACGAAATGTCGTTTCCCGTCCGGTGCAACCGCCTGGACGTTGAAGCGCGCGAGCCGCAGGGCGGCGCAAACGATGTAGGCCGAGAGGAGGGGAAATGCCCATGCGCCGAGCGGTTTTAGCGCCCACGACCCGGCCAGAATCGCCGGGGCGACGCCAAATGTGATCACGTCTGAAAGGCTGTCGTACTCGAGGCCAAAGCGGCTCGAAGTACGCGATGCGCGCGCCACGAGCCCATCGGCGATGTCAAAAAGGATGCATACACCGATCATCGCCGCGGCGCGCTCGAAATGTCCGTTGATCGCGGAGATCAGCGAGAAGCATCCCGCCAGCAGCCCCAAAGACGTCACAATGTCAGGCGCGTACGACGGCGCCCCGGTCGCGGCAAGAAGTGCGCGAAGATGTCTGGCATCGGGGATCCGCGCGCGACTCGAAGGCGCTTCAGCCGAAGATATCTGGTCAGGTGCCATGTAGCGGCCTCTCGGCAAGCCGGATGCTTTCCGACCAACAAAACCCGTCAGCTATTGAAGCACAATTGTCTTAACGTTCGATGTCAGTATCGAGCGACGCGCGGAAAAAGATCCGGCATGGCGCTTCCTTGAGCGTTCGGTCAGAGGCCGTGCTGTCTGATCTTTGCGTAGAGTTTTTTGCGGGAAATTCTAAGCAGGTTGGCTGCGCGCAGCTTGTTGCGTCCGGTTGTTTCCAGGGCGCGCCTGATGGCTTCTCGTTCCATCTCGGCAAAGCTGACGACAGGTGGCGCCATGGCCGCATCGGAGCGCGATACGGGGTTTCGCCGCATCGATTGCTGAGTGACTGTCTCGGGCAAATCTCCCAGACCAATCAGCGGGCCTTTGGCAACCACTACCGCACCTTCGATCGCGCACGACAACTCTCTCACGTTGCCGGGCCACGAATGCTCCATCAGCGCGCGCATCGCGGGCTCATCGACGCCGACCACGCTGCGCCCGAACCTGCCGTTGAATTTCGAGATGAAGTGCTGAACCAAAAGCAGAATGTCGCCAGTGCGCTGGCGAACCGGCGGGACCGTCAGCACCGAGCTTCTGAGGCGAAAGTACAAATCCGACCGCAACCTGCCATCAGTCACCGCCTCTTCCGGAACTCGAGAGGTTGAGGCGATCAGTCTCACATCCACGGGAACTCCCCGCTCCGAACTTCCGTCGGGCGGTGTCCGCTCCTGAATTAGGCGAATGAGCCGGCTCTGAACCTCCGGCGCCATTTCGGTGACTTCGTCGACAAACAAGGTGCCGCCATCCGCGGCCTGGAGAGCTCCAAGGTGCCGTGTGTCCGCACCGTTAAGTTCGGGACATTGACCGCCAAACAATTCGCTTTCAATCAGGTCTTTGGGGGTCGCGGCGCAGTTCAGCACCACAAAAGGATTGTTGCCTCCGCCGCGGCCGGAATGGATGGCTCGCGCCACCATTTCCTTGCCGGTCCCACTCTCGCCGATGATCAGAACGCTGCACCGGCTAGCGCCCGCCATCTCGATACGATCGTAGAGCGCCCGCATCGGGGCGCTCGCGCCGATCAGCCCACGAAACCAGGTGCGTTCCTGGCGTGGAAGCTGCGCCGCCTCGCGCTCGAGCGCGGCTGCTCGTTCCATCGACGCCGCCGAAAGCGAACGGAAGTAGGCGCTACTCAGCAGAATGGTTCTCACGTGGCTTAGCTTGCTGAAAGCCGCGCTGGCCTCATCCGAAAGAGTCAACCATTGACGCAATGCGGCGCGGGCGCTCTCTTCGAACAGGTGCAAAGAGACAATCACTTCCTCGAGCGGCAGCCCACGCTCGGCGAGCGTAGCACCGAGGCGAATCGCGCCGGCGGCGTACCGCTCGATGTCGCCATCGGACAGAGCTGACATATTGTGCTCGAGGGCCGACTCGAAGATCAGGACAAATTCCCGTTCAGATAGGGAGCGCTCTTCGCCAAAGTGCTGAAGGTAAAGCGAATGCCAGTTGCGTACGATTTCGGTCCGTCGCTGAAGAATACCGTCCAGAAGCTCGCGCAGGACCTCGAGGTCTTCCACCGTCAGCAAGTGAAAAAAACGCGCCGATGCGGTTTGCGCTTCCATACCTACCGTCCGGCGGAACGCCCCAAAACATCACAAGCGTCGCGTCTGCCGAACGGTGACGATGATAGGCAGGGCGTAGCATCGCTGCTACTAGTAAAATTTCTAGTCACGGTGGTGCGGCATTGTTCACTTGCCGCTAGGCTACCAGGCCCTGCTTGACCGCGTAGCGGGCCAGATCGGCCACGGTGCGAGCGCCGAGGGCTTTCATGATCCTATACTTATGAAACTCCACCGTCCTTGGCGAAAGATTGAGAACCGCGGCTATTTCCTTGGCCTGGCGGCCCTCGGCGAGCAGTTGAAGCACCTCGAGTTGGCGCTGAGTTAATCCATCGACCCCCTGTCGTGTCACCAGGCGGCGCTGTCCCAGTTGTTCGACTTCTCCCGCAATAGTCTTTGAGATGTAGATGCGCCCGGCCGACGCCTCCCGGATGGCGGCGAACAGCTCGTGGCCCGCCGCGCTTTTGAGCACATATCCCAATGCGCCGGCGGAAAGGGCGGCCCGGGCGTATGCGATCTCACTATACATGGTGAGGAAAATGATTTTCGGCTTCCACCCTTGTTCGAGAATTTTGCGCGCTGCGTCAATTCCGTTCATAACAGGCATCGCGACGTCGGTGATGATCAGGTCCGGCCGGAGCCTGCTTGCTTCCCGCACCATCGCCTGCCCGTCGGCTACCACGCCGATCACCTCGAATTCGGGGCGATCCAGCATCCGTCGGAGTCCTTCCGCCACGACCGTGTGGTCGTCGGCTATCAAAATCCGCAAACGCTTCATGCCCCTCCTTCCTTGCGCAACGGTACGAACACATCGACGGTGGTTCCGACCCCTGGAGTAGAACGAATATCGAGCTTGCCGTTCACGAGCCGTACTCGCTCCTCCATGCTGATCAAGCCCAGTCCTCCCTTTTTGCGGGCTTCGTCGAGATCGAACCCGTCGCCTTTGTCTTCGATAATCAGTCCGATGCCTGCGGGACTGCCCTGAAGTCGCACAGCAACCGAGGCTGGGGAAGTGTGTTTGCCGATGTTCCGGAGGCTTTCCTGTCCGACGCGGTAGATACACAACGCCACGTCGTCAGGCACCGAGCCCGGCATGCCATCGCTGTTGAAAGTAACGGGGATCCCGTGCTGCTTTGAGAAGGTTTCGCATTCTTCGCGCAGCGCCGCCTCGAGGCCAAGCTCGTGCACAATCGCGGGATGAAGCTGGCGCGAAGTGCGATGAACCTGCTCCGCAAGTCTTCCGATCTTTTGTCCCAGTTCCGCCAACCGATCTGTGATCGGGACCTCCGCTTCGACCGACGCCTGGAGGTTGGCGACTTCGAGGCTCAAGGCCGCCAGCTCCTGGCTGAACCCATCGTGCAACTCGCGCGCCAGCTGCCGGCTCCCAGCCTCCTGAACAGTCAGCAGGTTGCCGGTGAGCCGTTGGAGCTGCCGCTGATAGTCCAGGAGCGCTTCCTCGTTTTTCTTGCGCTCAGTGATATCCGAGACAAAGGCGACGCCGACCAGGTTTCCGGCAGCTTCGACGAAACTCAGGTTGATCTCAGCCGGAAACTCCCTTCCATCCTTGCGCACACCCGCGAGGCCCAGGCCCGCGCCCAGGTGACGGGGTATGGGCCGCGAAAACCATTTTGCCACATGGCCCTTGTGTCGCCGGCGTGCGCGCTCGGGGACAAGGATTTCGATGTCCTGCCCGATCAACTCATCGCGGCTATAACCGAAGGTTTTCTCCGTAGCGGAATTTGCCAGCAGAATCTTTCCTTCGCGGCTCACCGCGACTATCGCCTGCGCGGCGGTCTCGAGCAGCGCGCGAACCGTCGCTTCGCTCTCGATGGCCCGTTTTCGAGTTGCCGTGGTTTCGGTGCGATCCGTGCCGGTGGCGATCATGAATTCGACCGCGCCGTCCACCGTGACGCCCCGGTTCGACCAGCCGATCACCAGACGCCGTCCGTCTTTGGCAAGCCAATGGCTTTCCGTCTGACTCGGCGTTCCGCGCAGGATCATTTCAAAAGTCTCCTTGAGGGCCGGAGCCTGGTCGGGCGCTACCAGGAAATCCCACGGCGCACGCCCTTTCACTTCCTCCAGGGAGTAACCGGTAACCTGTTCGCAAACCGGGTTGAACTGGACAATGCGTCCTTGTTTGTCGAGGACCATGACGAGCAAGTCGGTGGCCGAGTCGAGGATAGCCGAGACCATGCTTTCCTGCTTCTGCAGCGCCATCTGGTTTCGCTTGAGCTCGTCGATGTCCACGAAGACCATCACTACGCCTTCGATTTTTTCCTGGGCGGTGCGGAACGGCCGCATTCGCAGGAAATACCAATGCTCTTCCCCACTTTTGACCTCGCAGTTGGCCTCGTGCTCGGTTTCGATGACCGAATTTATGAGCTCGCTGAGATCGGGCAGGTTGACGCCGATGCGAAGATTGCCGATTGGCCGTCCGATGTCCGCGGGCAGCAAGCCCAGCAGCTTTTGCGCCGGCGGAGTAAAGCGGCGGATGCGGCGGTCGCGGTCCAGGATCAGGATGGGAATATCGACGCCGCTGATTACGTTGCTCAGATCATCGGACAGCAGGCTCAGTTCGGCGTTGCGATTTTGCAACTGCTCGTTAAGCGTGACGAGTTCTTCGTTGCTGGACTGGAGTTCTTCCTTGGCGGTCTCGAGCTCCTCGTTGGTGCTCTGGAGCTCTTCCATGCTGGAGAGAGCTTCTTCGTTGGCGGTCTTCAGCTCTTCGTTGGTGGATTCCTGTTCGCGAATGACCGCCTGCAGATACTCGCGCGTGCGAACCAGCTCGGCCTGCACTCTGCGAAGTTCTTGCATCCGCGGTCCCTTGCCGCTCGGTTCGGCACTGGCCGGCCGCGAGCGCAAAGTGCGGCGCGAGTCACCGGGTTCTTCGAACAGGATCAGGTAGCTTTTTCCGCCGTCGCCGGACGATGGCAGCGGGTTGACCTCGACATTGATGGTGCGCATTTCCCCGTCGCGTTTGACGGGAATCAATTCCCTGCGAACGCTATGGCCCGTTCTGCGCGCTTCCTGCAGGGCCGCCCGCAATTCGAGTTGAAGCTCCTGCGGCAGCATCCGGTTCAGGCTGAAAGTCGCTCTGCCGGGAGCGGGTTGCAGATAAGGGCTGGTGTCGCCGCGAAAGTGCAGAATCTGCAGATCGTTGTTGACGACGATTCCCGCGTGCGCGTAGCGCTCCCATACGATACGGTCAGCTTCTCTTTCGAGATCGACCCGAAGAGGAGCTTCGACCTTCGGTTTTCCTGGCAGTGGTGGCATTTCGAAGCTCGCCTCGGCTATCTGGAAAGGTTCAACTGCCCCCCGATTGCGGGTAAAAAATTTGTGCTTGCGGTCCGCCGCGGTAAACAGTTGCGGATACGCTCCAAGACTCTCCGACCTCCCCAGCAAGAGCATCCCGGTCGGTTTCAGCGCGTAGTGAAAAGCGGCCACGATTTTCCGCTGCAGAACCTGCTCCATGTAGATCAGAACATTGCGGCAACTGACCAGGTCGAGCTTTGAGAACGGGGGGTCCTTGATCAAGTCGTGGCGCGCGAAGACGCACAGTTCGCGAACAGAGGGGTTGATCGAGTAATTGCCGTCGATGCGCGTGAAATAGCGCCGCCGCCGCTCGGGCGTCACGTTGGACGCGGCTTCTTCCAGGTAGATGCCCGCACGCGCCTTCTCGATGGCGACTTCATTGATGTCGGTCGCGAAGATCTGAATCGGCGTCCCGACGGCGCGATCGCCCAAGTACTCAAGCAGGCAGATGGCGATGGAATAAGCCTCTTCGCCGGTGGAACAACCGGGCACCCAGATTCGTATCGGTTCCGCGTTCTTCCTGCCCGCGAAGATCTTGGGGAAGGCCTTTTCCTTGAGCGCCGCGAAGACTTCCGGATCGCGAAAGAAGCCGGTGACGTGGATCAGAACTTCCTGGAAAAGAAGGTCCTGTTCGGCGCGATTGCCGTCCAGGAACTTCAGATATTCTGTGAAGTCTTCAAACTTATGCAGGGCCATGCGCCGCGCGATACGACGCTTGATGGTCGCCCGCTTGTAGTAAGTAAAATCAACTCCGGAAGAGGCGCGCAGCAGCCGGAACAAATGCGCCCAGTCCTCCTCCTTGGGGGGAGGCACCTCGACCGGCTCGACGAGCGCAAGCGGCCTGGTGGCAAGGCGCTCCAACTCGGTCGCAATCCGGTCAGGAGGAAGCACAAAATCCACACATCCGGCGGTTATCGCGCTGCGCGGCATTCCATCGAACTTTGCGGTGGAAGGATCCTGGGCAAACGTGACGCCCCCTTCCATCTTGATGGCTCTAAGCCCGGCAGTCCCGTCCGACGCGGTTCCCGACAGGACCACCCCAATTGCGCGGGATTTCTCCTTTTCCGCCAGCGATTGGAAAAAATAGTCAATCGGGAGATAGTGTCCGGTTGTTTCCTTCCGGACGACCATATGGAGCGATCCATCCATCAGGCTCAAGTCCGCATTGGCGGGAATCACATAAACCTGGTTCGGCTCCACCCGCATCCGGTCACGGGCCTCATGCACCGGCATCTTGGTCGCTCTGGCGAGCAGCTTGGGGAGGATGCTCTGGTGAGTCGGCTCGAGGTGTTGCACCAGGACAAAGGCCAGGCCGGTATTGGGCGAAAGCGCCTGCAGAAATTGCATAAAGGCTTCGAGGCCTCCGGCCGAGGCGCCGATGCCAACGACCCGCGTGTGGAGCGTCTTCGAGGATGGCTGCCGAGAAGGGTGCGCCTTGTGCTGCGGCTCGGCGAGACTCGCGGTCGTTCGCGCCTTGGCCGGAACGCTGCTCCTCGGTTTCCGCTCTGAAGGTTTCTTGCTCTTTTTTTTCATCGATTTTTCAGCAGCCCCAATATGGTGAACGCGCGAGGCATCTCGCGCGCGTCGCTCGCTCCAAAGGGAAGGCCAACAATCCTACAAACGAAGGTTCGAATCCGCGAACGTTATCCGCATTCGCGTCTGTGTCGCGGGCGAATTGCGCTATGATTAAGCGCAGCATCAGATGCTGTTCGTGCTCGCAGCCCGGATAAGTCTATCCAGTCCAAGTCGCGTTTTCCACGCCGGAAATGCGCTCCGAGCGGATAAGAAGTACAGTTACGCCAAGGCTACGGCCAGCACTCAGGAGGGTGCCTGAGGGTGGAAGACAACAAGCTCGTGATAACGCTCGCGTCCGATTCCGAGCGCATCGCAGCAAAGCCTGAGGTCTGCGAACACAAGGGAATCGGTCATCCTGACAGCATCTGTGATGGCGTCGCGGAATTCGTGTCACATGCTCTTTGCAGCGCCTACCTGGACGCGTATGGCTCCGTCCAGCATCACAACACCGACAAAGCGTTGCTCATCGCGGGACGCTCGCAGCCGCGCTTCGGAGGAGGAGAGATTATTGCCCCAATGCGGCTGATAGTCGGAGGGCGCGCCACCACCCTGCCCGGGATCGAAACCCGCGACCTGGTTATCGCCGCGGCGCGCGAATATGTCGCGGGGGCGTTGCGATGCGATCCCGGCTTGTTCTTAATCGACTCCGCAATTGGCGAGGGCAGCCCCAACCTCCGCCAGGTTTTCGCGCGCGGTGCGCGGTTTCCTCTCGCCAACGACACCTCGGTCGGCGCGGGTTACGCGCCCTATTCGATTCTCGAGCGCAAGGTGCTCGAACTTGCCTCGATCCTGAAATCGGCGGAGTTCCGCCGCGCTTTTCCGGCTGCGGGCGACGACTACAAAATCATGGGCGTTCGGGTCGGACAGTCTTTGCGCTTCACGATCGCGCTGGCTTTCATCGACCGCGAAATCCATTCCACTTCAGAGTACTTCGATACGAAGGCGGCAATAGTCCGCCATCTCGAAGAAGAAATTGGCGAGGCCGGCGCGATCGGCATCAACCTGCTCGACGATCGCGCAGCGACGGACGAGCGCGGAATCTATCTCACCGCGACAGGACTGAGCGCCGAGCAGGGAGATGACGGGCAAGTCGGCAGAGGGAATCGAACCAGCGGCCTGATCACGCCCTCACGCGGTATGTCACTGGAGGCAACGGCGGGAAAGAACCCTGTCGCGCACGTCGGCAAAATGTACAACGTGCTGGCCCACGAAATGGCCAGGACGATTTGTGCGGATGTGCCCGAGGTCCAGGAAGCTTCCGTGCAGATTCTGTCGGCTATCGGCACTCCGGTAAATGAGCCTCAACTCATTGCGATTAGGGCGATAGTTGCCGGCGCGACCGATCGATCCACCTCACTGCGGGTAGAGGCGGTAGCACGTGGATGCCTGGCGCAGATAGACGACCTTATGCAGCGTCTTATCGCCGGCGAGATAAAAGTCTTTTGATGTCGCCTTCGGACGCGCGGAATCCAGACGGACCCGCGCACGTGGTTGTTCTAATCCTGCCGCTTCGGTGCCTCGAGTTTCCCCCGCTCGACCATCGCGGCCAGCGCGGCTGTCAGTCCGACCGGATAGCTGTCCGGCTTCTCCAACCGCTTGTAGCGCGGAGCGAGCGCAGCCAGCGAGCGGAGACATTCTTCGCGAGATTCCGCCAGCGTCGGGGAAGGGCCGATCCGGCTTCCGCCGCCGAAACGCCTGAGCAGCAGCATCGACGTCCGATCAGGCGCGGGAGCGAACTCACGCGCGACTTCCGCTTCTTTTTCGTCGGCGAGCCCGATCAGGTCGGCATAAAAGGAACCGTCCGCGCCGGCCGCGCGAAACACCTGCTTTCGGCCGGGAAGGCTCAGCTTGTGTTGCGAGGTCTTCATCCGGGGTGTTCCCTTATACTCAGTCAGCTTGTAGGCGACGTCCAGCGAGGGAGCATCCGCGCTCACCACCATCGCCGTACCGACTCCAAGGTCATCGATCGGCGCGCCCGCCTCGACGAGATCGCGGACGCGATACTCGTCGAGATTTCCACTGGCGAATATCTTAGTCTCCGTCAGGCCGTGGCGATCGAGAATGCGGCGGGCCTTGATGCTGAGATCGAGCAGGTCGCCGCTGTCCAGTCTGATTGCCTGCAGCTTGTGCCCCTGTTTCTTCAGTTCGAGGCCGACGCGGGCGGCGTTTTCGACTCCGCGTTCGGTATCGTAGGTATCGACCAGCAATGTGCTGATTTGGGGGAAACTCCGGACGAAATGCGCGAACGCTTCCGCTTCTCGATCGTGCGCCATGACGTAACTGTGCGCCATCGTGCCGTAAAGCGGAATTCCATAGCGTTTACCCGCAAGAACGTTGGAGGAACCGATGAACCCGGCCAGGTAGCTCGAACGCGCCGCGATCAACCCCGCATCGGCGCCCTGGCTGCGGCGCAGGCCGAAGTCGACCAGCCCTCGCCCCTTTGCCACAACCGTGCATCGCGCGGCTTTGCTGGCGATAAGCGATGCCATCCCAGCCTGGTTGATAACGATCGTCTCCAGAAGCTGCCCTTCGATCAGGGGGGCCCGCACCTCTACAATCGGCTCCTGGCCGAAGAATATGGTTCCTTCGGCAAGCGCGAATATCTCGCCTGTGAAGCGGAGTCTGCCCAGAAAGTCGAGGAACCGCGGATCGAAGAGCTTGAGGGAATCGAGATATTCGAGCATCGAGGAGTCGAAGCGGAATTCTTCGACCAGCTCGAGCAAACGCTCCAGCCCGGCGGCGACCAGGAAGCCGCGCCCGGCCGGCAGACGCCGCGAACTCATGCTGAAGCATGCGTCGTCGTTGAAGCCGAGCGCGAAATAGCTCGCCGCCATCGTGAGTTCGTAGAGGTCCGTGAGCAGCGGAAGCTCGTTCGGGTCAAGGCGCAAGTCGGTAGCCATCGCGATTGTTCGGCGCAGCGTCCGCCGCGGTTCGGAGCCCCGCCCTTTGCGGCAGTTCAGTCGGACGATCTCGCTTTCACCCGGCCGCGATTGATCGACGTGAAGACGTCCGCGACGAGGTTTTTCAATTCCTGATTGATGCCTCCGCGCAGCGGACGCGCGGCTTCGTGCGCGATGTCGTCAAGAGACAGCACTCCGGCGAGAGTTCCGTCCGCGCCAACCACGGGAAGGCGGCGATAGCCCTTGCCCCGCATCAAATTGGCGGCGGAAACGAGGTCGTCATCCGCGCGGCAACATACGATCTTTCGCGCCATCGCGGTTTCAACCCGGATGGCATCGAGAACTTTCCCTTGCGTGTAGGCGGCCATGCAGATGTCGCGGTCCGTGAGAAAACCGACCGGCCTGGAGTGCTCGTCCACTACCGGAAGTCCTCCGCAGGAGTTCTCCCACATAAGCTGGGCCGCTCGAGTTAAAGGATCGCCGGGGCGGCAAACCTTCGGGTTCCTGTTCATTATCTGGCTGACCTTCATCGCTTCCAACCCTCGATGAAGGATAAGACGCCAGATTCATGCCGAAGAATTGCCTTTGACGGGACAACCGCCAAGGGCTTTCGGCATTCGGACTTGTTTCCAAACGTTCCGGAATGTTGCGAAACGCTACATTTGACTGGCGACCCGGCGGTATCAGAACGGGATGCGCGCGCTGAGGATGACCGCGTTGTTGTACGCTGGATGAGTCGTGACGGCGACCTGGTAGCCAGCTCCTATTGTGACTCCCACGCGATCGTGAATCGGAAAACGTCCGAACAATATTCCAGGCGTGAGGAAAAGCTGGTTCTGCCCGGTGCGAGTGCCCTTCGCAAACCAGGTGTAGTTGGTCTCGAACTCAGGCCAGAAGTACTTGAAGATATGGTACTGGAAGGCGGTGTTCCACACGAGCGGCCATCCCAATCGGTCTTCGCCGCCATTCGGGAAGGTCACGCCCAAGGTCGATTGCACATCGAAATTCCCGAAACCCTTGCCTGCCGCGATTGTCGGGGTGAAGAGCGCGTGCCCGGCGCTGTTGCCATCGTCGCCGGTAGGGGCGCTGAAGCCCATGAACGCAGTTACGATGTAATTGCCGTTCTCTTCATTCGCGGAAAGCAGCCGATACTTGACCAGGAACGTCTCGTCGGCCCATCCGTCAGTCGGCACGGTTTTTTTCTTGGTCGAATGCTCGATATGCCCATCGTGGGCGATCCAAGCCGGGATTCCGAGAATAATTTCGGTGTTCTGGAAAGGAATGAGCTCCAATCCCTTGCTGCCGCCGAAATTGTTGGTCGCTACCCCAAGCTTGTTTGCTTGCCAAAGCTGGTCGTAGCGAAGCTCCTCTTCCAGACGAGGAGTGACGGTGACCAGCGGAGTAACCCAATGCGGCTGCTCGCTCTGAATCCTGGTTACCCTCGGAAACCAATCCAGGAAATAGTCGCCCACTGCCGAAGCAAATGAGTCCACGCTCTGCGCCTGGCAAGGCGATACGAGAGAAAGGATCGAAATAGCAGCCGCGAGGATGCCGAGCTGAAAAAAGCGACTTCTGGTAGCGGAAAAGTAGTTCATGGAAATCTCGCTATGTTACATGTCGAAACGCTCTTATAATGGCGAGATAAAATCCAGTCAAGGAATCAGCTTCTCTTGAGGGCCAATGACCGCCTTACGGGCGTGCCGGGACGACCCAAATCCTGAGACACGCAGGGACAGATAAGATGACTCTGCATGAGCAGACTCATCTAAACGCCGCAGGCGAAATTGGAGATGCTTTCAAGCGTGGCGAGGCCGGGGCTGAGTGAATCGTCCGCTGTTTGCAAAAACTCGTCCGTTCCCAGGACGGCTATATGCTAATTTATTACTGACACTGCGGCTCTCGACGAACGAAGGGCGGCTCCGATTTTTATCGACCGAAGAATGATCAAGCGAGAATTCGGCGCGCCTGGACTGAGGCGAAGAGTGGCGTGAGGGCGATGCGGTCGCGTCAGATGCCTGTTGTTTCGGCGGGATATGGAAGCCGTTACGTGTTAATCGAACACCGACCATCGTTTTTGAACCCAAGATGACCGCCTTGTACGTCGATTCGCTGAGAGTCTTTGAATTCGAATCTATTCGCCGCCAGCACTGGGTCTTTGCGCTGCTCAATTTAACCCTGATCGCGGGGCTGCTGGTCATCCATTTAACCCTGGCTGACTATGTCGGACCGAGCTCGCCGCTGAGCATATTTTTGCTGTCCGTCGCATTTCTGTTGCAGGCAACGGAGCTGATCCTGCTCAGCTCGGGGCGCGAAATCTGGTCCGAGCGCACGGACATCATCCTGAGCTGGTGGCCGATTCTGTTGAACTCTCTGCTGGCCACGATGCTGTCGATAATCGAGGCGGGCGACGACCACCAGTATTTCATTCTGATGGCGGTGCCGGTTATCCAGGGAGCGTTCACTTTCAGCTTTGGGATCGTGGCCGCGATCATCGGGTTTGCCGATGCCCTGAATTTCTTTTCGGCGTACTGGCTGGGGTCGATGAATGAATACCTCGAAGCCGGGGCGACCTCGCTGATCTACACTGTCGTCGGCTTGCTGGTGTGGCTGCTGGTCAGAAACCTGCGGCAACGTGAGCATCTGCTCGAGCGCAATCTCGAGGAACTCAACCGAACTCGGGAGCGGCTGACCGTCGAGGAGAAGCTCGCGGCGGTGGGCCGCCTGTCGAGCGCGATCGCGCATGAAATCCGCAATCCGGTAGCGATGATTTCCAGCTCTCTGGCGACCGCAGTCCGTCCCGGCCAGGACGAAACCGAGCGTCACAAGATGTTCGAGATCGCCGCGAGCGAGGCGTCGCGGCTGGAGCGCCTGACTTCGGACTTTCTGGCCTACGCGCGTCCTCGCGCTGCTCGCATCTCGCGCACCAACGTTGCCGACATGCTGAACTATACGGCGGCTATCGCCGATGCGCACGCCGCCAACCACAGGGTCGCCATAACCGTTGATGCCGACCCGAACCTCCAGGGAGACTTTGACCCCTCGTTGATTCAGCAGGCGCTGCTCAACCTGGTGCTCAACGCGATCGACGCCTGCCCGAGTACCGGCAAAGTGATCCTTCGAGCCTCGGATAATGGAAACAAGGGGATACGGCTGGAAGTGATCGACGATGCGGGTCCGATTTCCGAAGAAGTCGCCGCGAAACTGTTTGAACCGTTCTTTACTACCAAAGCCGGGGGAACTGGACTGGGACTAGCGATCGCCCGCAATGCCGTGCGCGCGCAGGGCGGCGATCTGGAGTTGAGCGTCAACCAGCCCGGCAGAGTATGCTTCTCGATTGAAATTCCCGCCCCGCGGACCCATCCAGAGGCTCATACAACGGCGCCATGAACAGAATACTAGTGGTCGACGACGAGCCGAGCATGCGGCGCATCCTGTCCTCGAACCTCAAGCAGGAGGGCTATGAAGTGATCGAGGCGGGAAGCATCGCGCTGGCCCGCCGCGCCCTGGCCGAAGATCCTCTGGACGCGGTCATCACCGATCAGAAGCTGGGCGACGGCGAAGGTCTCGACGTTCTGGCCAGCGCCCGCGAAGCGGACTCAACTCTCGCCGTGGTTTTTCTGACCGCGTTTGCCACCGTAGAGCTGGCGGTGGAAAGCATGCGACGCGGCGCGTTCGACTTTATCACCAAGCCGTTTATGCCGGAGGTGCTGTTGGCGACCGCGCGTCGCGCGGTCGAGCACACGGAGCTGCTGCGCGAAAACACGCGGCTGCGCGAAGCGGTGGTGCGCCTGGAGGGCTCTTCCGAAATCCGCGGCCGCAGCCCCGCGATCAAGGCGCTGCGCGAGAAGATCGCGCGAGTTGCCCCGACTAGCGCCACGGTTCTGATCACCGGCGAAACCGGGACCGGCAAGGAGCTTGTCGCCCGCGCCATCCATCGCAGTTCCAAACGCGCCGCCAAACCTTTGGTAGCGGTCAATTGCGCGGCGTTTGCGGAAACTCTGCTCGAAAGCGAGCTGTTCGGTCATGAGCGCGGCGCTTTTACCGGCGCGGATCATGCGCGCGAGGGTCTGTTCGAGGCCGCTCACCAGGGCACGCTGTTCCTCGACGAAGCCGGTGAAATGTCGATTGCGGCGCAGGCCAAGTTGCTGCGCGTTCTGACCGACGGCCAGGTAATGCGCATCGGTTCGACCAAGCCGCGCACGGTCGATGTCCGCGTGCTGGTCGCGACTCATCGCGATCTTCAGCAACGCGTGCGCGAGGGCCTGTTTCGCGAGGATCTCTACTATCGGCTCGCGGTGGTGCCGTTGGCGATTCCGCCATTGCGCCAGCGCCGCGAGGATATTCCCGAGCTGTGCGAACTGTTCCTGGCGCAGGCCGCGGTGGATTTGAAGGTTCCGCGGCGCAGACTCAGCCCCGATGCGGCGCGCGCGCTGGCGGCCTACAACTTCCCGGGCAATATCCGCGAGCTCAGGAACCTGATCGAGCGCGCCTGCATTCTGTCCACGAACCACGACATCACTGCGGAGAATTTTCCGGTCGTGCAGCCCAAACACGCCGCGGAGCTCTCGGGCGAGGTTTCCTCACCCGAAGACATTGCCGCGCTCCTGCCCGACACGCTGGATCTGCGTCTCTTTCTGAGCACCCTCGAAAAGGCTGTGATTGAAAGAGCGCTTAAAACCAGCGGCGCGCAGGCTGAAGCCGCGCGCAGGCTCGGGTTGTCGCGCAGCGATCTCTCCTACAAGCTCGGAAAGTTTCAGCTCAAGAACCCCGCCCAATAGCCGGCGCGGACGCAAGACCGGACGAAACACGATCCAGCCTTTCGCACCCAGCGACTTCGAAATTTCATCTCACGCATCAGAGGCGCGGATCTCAGAGAAGGCGTCCGATGATTTGAACAATCACGTCAGAAACTTTGGACGACGCGCCGGATGAACTGCCGGGCACAAAGCGGCAGCGCATCCATTTTGTGCTGAAAAACATTCCTGTTTTGCTCCGCATGGGGCCCAAGTTCTTGATTGGCCCCGCTTTTGCCATTGCTTCACCTGAGTCCTAAACGCTCACGCGGAAAGCTGAGCACACAAAACCGGAGCAGTTTATAAAATGACGACAACTCAGTTTTCTGCATTGATGGCGGATATGCGATTGCCTTACGCGCTGCGCCGCGTACCGGCATCCACCTTCAAGACGCTTCTGCCTCTGCCCGAGTCGCCCCAGACCGGAGACATCGTGCTGGCAGAGATTGAGAGCATCGGCAAAAACGCCCGCCTCGAGTTGGCCTCGGGCAGGCTATGCAGTCTGCACGAGGGCGACCGGCTCGCGGTGGTGTTCGGAAACCGGTACGCGACCAAGCAGTTCGAAGGCTATGCACGCCGCGACGGCCATCGCTCGCATTTGCTGTCAGTCGGAGGGCTGTGCGGGATGGTGGAGAGCCGGCATAGCAGCGTCGCCGCGCCGACGCGATTGCGACAACTCGGCGCCCTTGGCGACGGCGCGATGCGTCCGTTGCGGCTGCGCGATTTCTCGCTCGAATTCGTTTCCCACACCAGTCACCCGCGCGTCGTCGCGGTGTGCGGAAGCTCGATGGACGCGGGCAAAACTTACACCGTCGCGAGCATCATCACAGGACTGCGCCGCAGCAACTTTAACGTTGCGGGCATCAAGCTGACCGGGACTGCGGCAGGGCGCGATACCTGGAGCATGCTGGACGCGGGAGCGTGCGCCGCGCTGGATTTCGTCGATGGCGGATATCCTTCCACCTATATGTGCCCGCTGCCTGAGTTGCTTGATCTTTACCGGCTGCTGACCGCGCAGGCCGTGTCCCATCGAGCCGACTGGATCGTGATCGAAATCGCTGATGGGCTGGTGCAAAAGGAAACCGCGGCGCTGCTGCGGTCGCCGGCTTTCATCTCGACGATCGATGCGTGGGTGCTGGCGGCATCCGATCCACTCGCCGCCGTCGGCGGAGTCGTGCAGCTTCAACGCTGGGGGATTGAACCAACGGCGGTATCAGGGCTGGTTTCGATGAGCGCGCTTGCGATGCGCGAAGTGACCGAAGCGACCGCTCTGCCCTGCATATCGGCTGAGGCGCTTCAGCGCGGCGAACTTACTTCCGCCCTCTTGAAAGACAAGCCGCGGATGGTCCACTCCAGCGAGCGCTATATACAGCGTAGCAGCGCCGCGCAGATATGAATCGCGGGCGGGTTTACCTGTGGGCGCCGCAACCCGGCTCGCGCCACGGGGGCACGGTATCGTGCGCCGTTGTACCCCTGGAGAGGCTGGATGCCGCTGGCGAGGGTCAAGGCCGGCTCTGGGGACACCATGTCCGCGTTCTCAACGGAGCGGTGATCAACGAACCGCATCCGATAAGCGGCCGGGCGCTTGCGGCGGCACTGGGCGACGCGCGCCCCGACGCGGCGGGTGACTTCCTGTTCGAGCCCGGCGAAGGCGGGGGACGGATCGACAAAGTCGAACTGGCGGAGCCAGAGTTTCGCCGCGCCTACATCCAGGCCGCCCGGTTCGGCGAGGTCAACACCTATTTCCATCTCGATCGCATTGCCAACTACGTAAATGAACTGCTGACTGAGCTGGGAGCCGCGCGGCTGCCGCGTATCACCGCGATCGTCAACGCCCACAGCGCCGCCGTGGATCTCGACGGCGGGCGCGACGGCGTCTGCAAAGGTGAGCGCTGGGTGCCGTTCCAGGGAGGACACTACCGGCTGCCAAGCCGCCGCTATGACCTTCCCGAGCTTTCACCGATCACCAGCAGCGGCGAGATCCATCTCGGTCCCGGCCGCTCGCGCCTGAACGACCATGGCGCGATGGTGAAAGCGGCGGGGGGAACGTACCGCTCTATCGCTTCTCACAATGCCGGAATCATCTACCACGAGTACGGCCACCACATTACCAGGCATACTGCTGACTTCCGCGCCAACGCGCTGCGCAAGCCAAATCGGCAAAACAATCGCAAGTACGCGATCGACGAAGGCACCAGTGACTATTTCGCCGCGACGATGCTCGAGACGCCTCATATATGGGCCTGGCATTGCCGCCACGACGAAATCCTAAGACATCCGCGCAGCCTGGAATCGGCCAAAACCATGGCGGATTTCGATCACGGTCCGGGAGCGGATCCGCATAGCAATGGGACCATCTGGGCCGCGGCGCTGTGGAACTTGCGCTGCCGGCTTTCAGTCCGAGAGGCGGCCGGCGCGCGGATGGCCGATCGTCTTGTGCTGAAAGCGTTGCTGCTAATGGGCCAGACGCCGGGCAATTGGCGCAACCTGGACATAAGAGAAGTGCGGCGCGTGCGGCAAAGTTACACGACCGGACTTCTCGCCCTGCTCGATGCCGATGAGCTTCTGACCGGCGCGACTTGCCGGGAGGAAATCCTTCGCTCTTTCGCCGACCGCGGCATCGGCTTTGACCGCGCGGCCGTCGAATCGTCCCGGACCATCCAGGGGAGCGCGGCGTGATATGGATACTTGCGCGACACTCGACATCCCGCCCATCGACAGCTCGCCGCAGATGCAGCGCCTTCTTCGGCGCGTGCCGATCGAAGAGATACCGCGAACGCGCGACATTCTGAGCGCCGCACAACTGCAGGATCGGCTCGAGCGCGACGGCCACGGCATCATGTCGCTCGTCGCAGTCGGCGACATCATGCTCGGCGCCCGCTCCCGCCGGGTGATTGCCGAGCGCGGCGCTGGATACCCTTTCGAGGCCGTGGCGCCATTGCTCGAACGCGCGGTGGTGGTAATGGGCAACCTCGAAGGGCCTTTTGCCCGGATCGCCCAAAGGCAGGATCGCAATTTCTCTTACCGCATGAATCCGGACTTCGCCAAGGCGATAGCCCGGGCGAGAATCGGCGTCCTGACGCTGGCGAACAATCACCTGATGGATTGCGGCCGAACCGGCGTGCTCGAAACTCTCGCGGCGCTGGGCGCCGCCGGCATCGCGGCGCTGGGCGGCGGCGTCGATACCCGTCATGCCCATCTGCCCGTCATCCGGCAAGCGGGAGGCCTGCGGATCGGGATGCTTGGCTACTACTGGAATCATCGCTGCGGCTCCAGAACGAACGATCCCGGTTGTGCCGTAGACTCACCGGAGGCGCTCGCGGAAGACATCGGCTCCTTGCGGCCGCAGGTCGATCGTATCGTGGTCACGTTTCATTGGGGTGTGCCTTACCTGCGGGAGCCATCCGGCGAGGACCGCGCCAAGGCAAGAATGGCGATCGATTGCGGCGCCGACGCGGTAGTGGGCCACCATCCGCACATCATCCAGCCTTTCGAAATCTACCGCGAGCGGCCGATTCTCTACAGCGTGGGCAACTTCACGTTCGGCTCCGCCAACAGCAGGGCCGAGGGGATGATGGCGGGCGTCACATTCGAGGACGACCGAGTCGTTACGCGCATCTTTCCACTATACGTCAAGAACCGTGACCCTCGTGTCAATTACCGGCCGGCGGTATTGTGCGGCGCAAGCGGAACCCGAGTGTTGCAGCACCTGGCCGCGATTTCCGGACCAAGCGGTGCGCGCCTGAAGATTTCGGACGCCGTCGGGGGAACCATCGAATGCCGCGGCGACTCCGGATCGCGATCTCGAAAATCCCAACGAGCCTGTCAGGACTGATCGACCCATGCATGAATCGTCGCCTCCGCCTCGCCTTCGGGAAAAGGCGCAATGGCCCCGCCAGTTGCTGCCTCTGCTGAGGCCTTTGCGCTGGCGGGTTGCGATTGCGCTGTGCGCGATAGCGCTCGACACGGCGCTGACCCTGTGCCGCCCGTGGCCGCTGAAGATTGTGATCGACCGGGTCATCGCGGCGCGTCCCAGGCATTCGCGCGTTCCGTTCATCGGCGAGTGGCTCGAGCATCACCCGCCCGACGTCATCCACGTCCTCCACGGCGCCTGCGCGGCCACGATGCTGATTGCGCTGGGAACGGGCGCGTTGACGTATCTCTATACCCGCGCGATGGGCAACGTCGGTCGCGACGTGGTGTTTGCGCTGCGGCGCAATCTGTTCGCCCATATGCAGCGTCTTTCGCTGCGCTTCCATGACCGCCAGCGCACCGGCGACCTTATAACGCGCCTGACCACCGACATCCAGAATATTCAGGACATTATCGCCACCGGAACCATCGAGCTGGTCAGTCATGGGCTGTTGCTGAGCGGGATGGTGGTGCTGATGTTCTGGCTCAACTGGCGGTTTGCGATGGCCTCGCTGTCGCTGGCGCCGCTGCTGTTCTGGGCGGTGTTCTGTTACACCAGGCGCATCAAAGCTGCCACCACTTCGGCGCGCACCAGTGACGGACTGCTCGCCGCGGTCGCCCAGGAAACGCTCGCGTCGATCCGGATCGTGCAGGGGCTGGCGCGCGAACATATCCAGGACGGGCGCTTTCATGCCTTCAACGCCAACAGCCGTGAGGCGTACCGCGAAGGTATCCGCTACCAGGCCCGGATCGCGCCGATGGTCGATATTCTGGCGGCATCGGGCCTCGCAATAGTGATGTATTACGGCGCGATGTGGGTGCGGGCGGGTTTCCTAACGACCGGCGACGTGGTCGTGTTTTTCGCTTACGTAACCAATCTCTATGCGCCGATGAAGGCTCTCGCCCGGCTCTCGTATTCGTTCAGCAAGGCCAGCGTAGGCGCCGAGCGTATCGCCGAAGTGTTGAGCGTGCGCACCGAAGTCATCGACCGCAAGGAAGCGCGGATCTGTCCGCCGCCCGCCGGCGCCATCGAGTTCCGCGATGTCTGCTTCGAATACACGCGCGGCCGGCCGGTGCTTTCCGATGTCAACCTGCGCATCGAAGCGGGGGATACGGTAGCGATAGTTGGGACCACCGGAGCCGGCAAGAGCACGCTGGCGAGCCTTGTGCCGCGCCTTTACGATCCGACCGCGGGCGCGATTCTGATCGACGGCGAAGACATCCGCAATTTCAAGGTCTCTTCGCTGCGCGATCAGGTCAGCCTGGTGCTTCAGGATGCACTGCTGTTCAGCGGAACGATCCGCGACAACATCGCCTTCGGGCGTCCCGATGCGAGCGACGAGCAGATCGTTGAAGCCGCGCGGATAGCGAATTGCGATGAATTCGTCCGCCGTCTCCCGCGCGGCTACGAAACCACGATCTCAGAGGGCGGCACAACATTGTCCGGCGGCCAGCGCCAGCGTATCGCGATCGCCCGGGCAGTTCTGCGCGACGCGCCAATCCTGATTCTGGACGAGCCGACCGCGAGCCTCGATGCGATCTCGGAACGCGCGGTGGTCGAAGCGCTGCAGCGTGCCGCGGCCGGGCGCACCACGCTTACGATCGCTCATCGGCTTTCCACCATCCGCTTCGCCAATCAAGTCGTGGTGATGGAAGCGGGAAGAATCGTTGAACAGGGAACTCCACGGGAGCTGCTCAGAACCAACGGGACATATGCCGGTCTGCACCGGCTGCAGTTCGCACCATCGTGAGAGGGAAATTAGGTCCGAAGGTTAACTCCGAGATAGTAGCCCGCAAACAGTAGAGGCATTTCAATTCGATGAGCACTTTGAAAATCCGGCGAAGCGCCGCCATCATTACCGCGATCGTGATGGGTGTTGCCAGCGTTATCTACGCGTCAACCTGGCGCTCTGACTCCCCACGCTACGTCACCCAGGCAGTTACGCGCGGCCCAATCGTCCGATCGGTCAGCGCGACGGGCACGGTCAACCCGGTGATCACGGTGCAGGTCGGGACCTATATCTCAGGGCCGATTCAGGCCATCTACACCGATTTCAACGCGCGTGTGAAGGCCGGCCAGCTTTGCGCCAAAATCGATCCGCGGCCTTATGAAATCCTGGTTGAAAAGGCGCGCGCCGCGCTGGCCAACCGGCAGGCGCAATTGATCAAGGATCGCGCCGATCTCGCCTATAAGGAAGTCTTTTTCCGGCGCTCCGAACGTTTGCTCAAGGCCAACGTCGTCGCGCAGGACGTTTATGACAACGCGCGGAGCGCTCTCGATCAGGCGCGCGCCCAGGTCGTACTTGACGACGCCGCAATCGGCCAGCAGCGGGCCGCTCTCAAGCAGGCTGAAACCAACCTCGGTTATACCAATATCGTCTCGCCGGTGGATGGAACCGTGGTGGCGCGCAACGTCGATGTTGGGCAGACGGTGGCGGCGAGCTTCCAGACCCCTACCCTCTTTCTGATCGCCAAGGACCTCACCGAGATGCAGGTCGATACCAACGTCAGCGAATCGGACATCGGACCGATCCATGCCGGCCAGCCCGCCGAGTTCATGGTCGATGCCTTTCCCAATCGGAGATTTGAAGGAGTTGTGGCGCAAGTGCGCCAGGCTCCGATTACCGTGCAGAACGTCGTCACCTACGACGTCGTCGTCAGCGTTGCGAATCCCGAATTCATGCTCAAGCCGGGGATGACCGCCAACGTCGCGATCGTCGTTGAGCGGCGCGACAATGCCTTGCGCGTTCCGATTGCCGCGACCCGCTTCGTCCCGCCGCAACACGCGAGCTCCGAGCTCGCGGCCGTGACGGACGGTGGACGAAACGAGGCGCAGGTATGGATGCCCGCCGCGGCCGGGAGTCTGAGTCCCGTCGCGGTACGGCTTGGGATCGATGACGGCAGTTTCGCCGAATTGCTTGACGGCAGCCTGCACGCGGGCGATCGGGTTGTGACCGCACTGGCGCAACCGGGTCCGAAGATGCCGAATCAGAACGTGCTCGCGCTCAAGCATTAGGAAGCCCGAGCGAGGATTGAACCTTGAGCGCTCTTATCGAAGTCATCGATCTGCACAAGACCTATCAATTGGGCGAAGTCCAGGTTCGCGCGTTGCGCGGGGCGAGCTTCAGCATCCAGCGCGGCGAATTTGTCGCCATCATGGGCGCGTCCGGGTCCGGCAAGTCCACCATGATGAACATCCTGGGATGCCTGGATCGGCCGACTGCGGGACGCTACCTGTTCGAGGGCGTGGAAGTCGCGGCTCTGGACGAAAAGCAGCTTGCCGCGCTGCGCAGCCGGCGAATTGGATTCGTGTTCCAGAGCTTCAATCTACTCTCGCGCACCAGCGCGCTGGAAAATGTCGAGTTGCCGCGATTCTACTCCGGCGCCGGTTCCGGCCGCGTCGACTTAGGCGCGGGATTGCTCAAAGTGGTTGGTCTCGCCGGCCAGGAACTCAAGCATCCTAACCAGCTCTCGGGCGGACAACAGCAGCGCGTGGCGGTCGCCCGCGCTCTGGTCAACAATCCGGACATTTTGTTGGCCGACGAACCAACCGGCAATCTCGATTCAGCCAACTCCGCCGAGATCATGGCGCTGCTGGCGGGACTCAACCGCGATCAGGGTTTGACGCTCATCCTTGTGACCCACGACGCGGAGGTGGCAGCCTATGCCGACCGCGTCATCACCTTTCGCGACGGCGTGATCGTCTCTGACCGCAACAACAGCGCGTCTCGGAGGGTCGTGCGGCGCTCAGCGCCGGCTGAGTTGAATGAAGAAGCGGCCAGGGTCCCGGAGCCGAGCGGCAACGAGGTTTTGCCATTTGTCACGATGGCGATGGGCACGGCGATTCGCGCGCTGCGCCGCAACAAGATGCGATCGGTGCTCACGATGCTTGGCATCTTCATTGGCGTCGCCGCGGTAATTGCGATGGTCGCGGTCGGCGACGGGGCGCGCGCGTCGGTGAAGGAAAAAATGCAGAGCCTGGGCACCAATCTGCTGGTCGTGCTTCCCGGTGCGACCACCACCAACGGGGTACGCGCCGGGGTTGGCAGCCGTTCGACGCTGACGGTGGGCGACGCTCTGACGCTTCGCGACGAAGTCGCCGGCATCGAATCGATCAGTTATATCGATCGCCAGGTCGCGCAGGTAATCAGTGGGAGCCGCAACTGGAACACGGGAATTGACGGCACCACGCTGAATTACCTGACAATCCGAAACTGGCAGGTGGCCTCGGGACGCGCCTTCAGTGACGAGGAGGCGCGCAACGCGGCGCCGGTCTGCCTTTTGGGCCAGACCGTGGTCAACAACCTCTTCGACCCGGGCCAGAATCCCATAGGATCGATTGTGCGGGTGCGCGGATTCCCGCTCCGCGTGGTTGGAGTCCTGGCCATGAAGGGCCAATCCAATTACGGCCATGATCTCGACGACATTGTGCTCGTCCCTTTCCAGACCGCTGAGCGCAAAGTGCTGGGCGTCGCGGCGCCGACCCCGGTCTCGCCCACTACACCCACAGCGATTGTCTCGGCCAATCCCGGCACGCCGATGCCTGCCGTGCCGGTCTCTCCGGTTTTGAACTACAGCGCGATCTACGACCAGGCGATTATCAACCCCTATGCGAACCTGCTTGCCAATCCGTTTGGCAATCCACCCAAGATCGTCGGCGTGGTTAACCTGATCTACGCCAAGGCGGCCAGCGAGGAACAGGTCGAGCAGGTGCAGAAAAAAATCAGCGAGATTTTGCGCCGCCGCCACCACATCCTTGCCAGCCAGGAGGATGACTTCACTGTGCGCAATCTTAACGAGGTGGCGCAGGCATCCGAAAGCGCGAGCAGCGTGATGGCGCTGCTGCTGGCCGCGGTGGCTTCCATTTCACTGCTGGTCGGCGGTATCGGAATCATGAACATCATGCTGGTATCCGTCACTGAACGCACGCGCGAAATCGGGATTCGGATGGCGATCGGCGCGCGCCGCCTGCACATTCTGCTCCAGTTCCTGGTCGAGGCTTTGTTGCTCAGCATCCTGGGCGGACTGATGGGCGTGGGCCTGGGAGTCGTGGCGTCGCGGATGATCTCGACGTTCGCCGGATGGCCAACGCTGGTCTCTCCGGGAGCAGCCGCGGGCGGGTTCCTGTTTTCAGCGGCAGTGGGAATCTTCTTCGGCTACTACCCCGCCCGCAAGGCGTCGATGCTGAATCCGATCGATGCCCTGCGCTACGAGTAGGGTGATACTTCCCTCTGCATCTGCCGCTGTCTTGCGCGATCGGGGTATCAGCTTGGACGGGGCCAGACGGCCGGCACCCTGGTCGCGAGCCATCCGGCGATTGCCGCATTCACTTCGCGCGGCTTTTCCTGAGCCATCCAATGACCCGAGCGGATAGTCAGCTCGCTCAGGTTGCGGCAATAGCGCCGCATCGGCTCGGGGAGCCGCGAGTGTGTGCATTCGCAGACGTAGTCGTATCGCGCGTTGAGAAACAGGACCGGCATATCGAGGTATCCGTCGTTGCGCGCGCTCTTCGCATACTCAGCATTCGCGGCATGATTGACGTACCACGAAGACGGACCGAAGAAGCCGTTGCGCTCGAGCGCGGCGGTATAGATGCTCAAGTCTTCTTCGCTGACGATATCTGAGTCTCGGGGAAAGTCCGGAACCGCGCCGCCGCCAAGCATCCCGTGGTTTCGACGCGCGGTTGCCGTGATTGCCGGTTTGCCCTCGCCGGCGGGATTGCCCTTGCGAAAAGCGAGCTTCAGGAACTTGTATGCGCTCGCGTCCATCGGCGCGATCGCTTCCGCGAAGCTCTCTTCGTAGTAGCGCATGTAGTCCCACTGGCCGGCCGGGTATTCGCTTTCCGGATAAACCCCGCGGTCCACGAGGGTCAGGGTGTGATCGAGTCCGCGGTCGATCGTGTAGTACGGAACGCACAGGCTCGCGACCGCATCGCATCGCTCCGGATGATGGCTGGCGATGTTCCAGACCACCGGGCTTCCCCAGTCGTGTCCGACCCATACGGCGGACTTTCGTCCCAACGCATCGATCAACTCGATCATGTCGTGGACGATGTGTTCCTGCGCGTAGTCCTCATGGCGAGCATAGACGCTGGATCGTCCGTACCCGCGCATATCCGGAGCAATCGCGCGGAACCCGAGCGCCGCGAATGCGGGCAGTTGATGGCGCCAGCTAATCGAAAGCTCGGGCCATCCGTGCACGAAGATGATGAGCGGTCCGTCGTTCGGGCCGTCCGCAAGGTAAAAAGTCGTATGCCTGGATGTCTTTGCGATATTTTCCGTGATCGACACGTTTATCTCCCCGCGTTGCGCAATCGTCGCGTGACTCGGATTATCGTTTTCTGAGTGAACCACCAATTTGATAAGGTGAAAAGAAGTCCCTGACAGAAGCAGGTCCGCACGCGGACCGGGCAGCGCGCAAAGTGGAGGCCGCTGCCCGAGATCGAGGAAAATCCACTTTCGACAGCACTGTCGCCGGCCGGATTCATCGTGATGGATCTTGCCGCTTCAAACCGGGCGCTCGTGCGCTCTTAACAAGATGCGCGTAACGTCCGAGCACCGGAAGGCAGGCGACGAGCACTGCCAACGCGAACACCCTGATCTAATGGCCCGATTACATACCAGCGAGGTCAAACCATGAAGATAGTCGTCATCGGCGGCACCGGTCTCATCGGATCGAAAACCGTCGCCATCCTTCGCCAACGCGGCCACGAGGCCATCGCCGCCTCGCCCAAAAACGGCATCAACACGATCACTGGCGAAGGGCTCACTGAGGCCATGAGCGGCGCGGAGGTGGTGATCGATCTCACCAATTCACCTTCATTTGAGGACCGAGCGGTACTGGAGTTCTTCGAGGCTTCCGGCCGCAACCTTCTCCCGGCGGAGGCCGCGGCGGGCGTGCGCCATCATGTCGCGCTATCGATCGTCGGAGTGGACCGCACGCCCGACAACGGCTATTTCCGCGCGAAGGTCGTCCAAGAGAGGCTGATCGAGGCTTCCGGCGTCCCCTACACCATTATCCGCGCGACCCAGTTCCTGGAATTTCTCGGCGGCATCGCCGCTTCATGTGCGGACGGAAACATAGTCAGGCTTTCGCCCGGCCTGTTCCAGCCGATTGCGGCCGACGATGTCGCTTCGGTCGTTGCCGAGGTGGCGCTCGCAGCGCCGCGAAACGGCATCGTCGAGATCGCCGGGCCGGAACGTGCCCCGTTCAACGAAATCGTCGCCCGCTATTTGAAGGCGATCGGTGATCCGCGCAAGGTCGTTAGTGACCCCGAAGCGCGATATTTCGGCGGCCGGGTCGAGGAGCTTTCGCTCGTGCCATTGGGCCAGGCGCGGCTGGGCCGAATCGGACTCGATGAATGGCTTCGTCGCTCACAGGCAAGACCCTGATCCTCCGTCCAGCGAATCGAAGGAGACGCACCGATGAAAGGCCTTCTCTGCCTTCTCTGCTCGTTGCTTATCGCCATCCTGCCGTTTGGCAACATCCTCGCCGCCGCCCCGGAGTCGAAAAACGCCAAGGTGACTCTCGTCTATCAGCACGAACTGCCGAACTGTCCGGGCAAAAGCATCAAGGCGGTGCTGGTCGAATACGGTCCGGGGGGCTATTCGCCCGGCCACACCCATCCGAAGTCAGCCTTCATTTACGCGACCGTGCTTGAGGGCGCTATTCGCAGTCAAGTTAACGATGGGCCGGTGAGGACCTACGAAGCCGGGCAGAGCTTTTCCGAGATGCCGGGCGACCGCCACGGCGTCAGCGCCAATGCCAGCGCGACTAAGCCGGCCAGGCTCCTCGCGGTGTTCGTGGTGGACACGAACGAGACGGAACTGACAATCCCATTCGGAAACTGAAGTTTGATAGCCTTGCGTACGCTGCGACCGCTTTATCGCAGGCAGATTTTGCCGGGCGCGATTCTGGCGCAATGACGCCGCCCTTTCTATGATGCGGGGGTCGCACCCTAAGCGGACAACAACGGAGGAAATGAAATGGCCGGCGCACCCCGGATGCTCGAAGGATATCGTGTTCTGGATTTTTCCCAGTTCGTGGCGGGGCCAACCTGCACGCGCCTGCTGGCCGAAATGGGCGCCGAAGTTATCAAAGTCGAACTCGCGCCCCAGGGTGATCGCGTCCGTGCGGACGGACTTAAGCCGCAAGCTCCCGAGCTCAGGGAGACCAGCCACAGCACCTATTATCTGCAGCACAATCACAGCAAGCTGAGCCTGGCGATCGATCTGAAGAATCCGCGCGCCAAGGAAATCGTGATGTCGATGATTCCGAAGATCGATGTGGTGGTTGAAAACTTCGCGCCAGGAGTAATCAAACGCCTCGGATTCGCCTACGAAGACGTAAAGAAGGTCAACCCGCGGATCATCATGTGCTCGATCTCGATGGCGGGTCAGACCGGCCCGCTCTCCTCGAAGCCCGGCTACGATTTTGTCGGACAGGCTTACGCGGGAGTCACGGACGGAATTGGCGAAGAGAACGGCCCGCCGGCGATGACCACGATGGCGATCGGCGACATTTCCACCGGCGTCGCATCCGCGATGGCGATCGGCTTCGCGCTGCTTCATCGCGAGCGCACCGGCGAAGGGCAATATCTGGACGCCTCGCTGCTCGACACCTACTTCCATATGCACGAGCGGAGGGTTCCGATGGTTTCGCTGCGCGGGGAAAAGTTTCGTCCGACGCGCAGCGGCTCGATCCATCCGGATGGCGGCACTACCGGCATCTTCCACTATCGCGGCAACGAATACGTTCTGCTCGCCGTCACGCCTCATCAATGGCCGCAGCTTCTTCGCGCCATGAAGAGGCCGGACCTTGGCGAAGACCCGCGCTTCAGGTCCGCGCGCGGCCGGCGCGACAATCGACTCGAACTGCGCGACGAAATCGAAAAGTGGCTTGCTGGCTTCGCCACGCGCGACGAAGCGATCGCGGTGCTCGATGCCGAGCGGGTCCCGTGCGCGCCCGTGCTTAATCTGAATGAAGCCGTGAATCATCCGCATCTGAACGAGCGCAAGACCGTGCGATGGGTTCAGGATCCGATGCTCGGGCGGGTTGCGATCACCGCGATGCCGGTGAAGTTTTCCGCCTGGCCCGATCGCAGCGATGTGCGCGCATCGCGGCTGGGCGAGGACAACGAGCGCGTGCTCACGGAGTTGGCAGGGTTGTCTCGTGACGAAGTTCGCGCGCTCTACGACCAGGGAATCCTGGTCCGCGACAAAACCTTGCCGGGCTGAGCGGCACGGCCGCTGACGATCAGCAGGCGGAGATCGGCGGGCGGGGCCGCGCTTTCCGGCGCGGTGGTTATCACTCTCCGATCACCTTGATCAGCACTCGCTTCGGGCGGCGGCCGTCGAACTCGCCGTAAAAGATCTGTTCCCATGGGCCGAAATCGAGCCGCCCGTCCGTAACCGCCACCACCACTTCACGTCCCATCACCTGCCGCTTGTGGTGCGCATCGCCGTTGTCTTCGCCGGTGCGGTTGTGATGATAGCGTGAAGGGCTCGGATCGAACGGCGCCAGCGCTTCGAGCCATCGCTTATAGTCGTCGTGCAATCCGGGCTCGTCGTCGTTGATGAACACGGAGGCCGTGATATGCATCGCGTTTACCAGGCACATCCCCTCTTTCACGTTGCTCTCTCGCACGGCAGCCTCGACTTCGCGCGTGATATTCACAAAATCCATCCGCGCCGGGACGTTCATGGTCAGATACTTCGTGTATGAGCGCATCGCCGTCTCTCCGCCGCTCAGCCGCGGTTTTTCCAAAGCATAGCGACCCTGCTAGAACCTGTCACAAGAGGAGCCGATGACATGAGACTCAAGGACAAGGTTGCGCTGATCTCCGGCTCGGGCTCGGGTATCGGCGAGGCGACGGCAAAGCGGCTCGCTGAAGAGGGCGCCGCGGTTGTGGTCGTCGATCTGAACGAGGAAGGCGCGAAGCGGGTTGCGGGCGAAATTCGCGGACGCGGATTTGTCGCCGAAGCGGTTCGCGCAAACGTCGGCAATCCCGCCGAAGTCGAGGCGATGATCAGGTTCGCGGTCGATAAATTCGGCCGCCTCGATATCCTGCACAACAACGCCATCCGGCTGTACACCGGCCGGGTTGGAGAGATGTCGCTGGACAACTGGCGCAAGGCCGTCGAAATCGGACTGACTTCCTATTGGTATGCGACGCGATGCGCGCTCGAGGTGATGGTGCGCCAGCGCAAAGGCGCGATCATCAATACCGGCTCGGTTTCGGGGCTGGCGGGTGACTACGGTCTTGGCGCGTACAACGCGATCAAGGCCGGGGTAATCAATCTCACGCGAACAACCGCCATCGAATATGCGCGAAAGGGAATTCGCTGCAATGCCGTTTGTCCGGGAGCGATTCTCACCCCGCCGATCCTGAAGTCGCGTCAGGCCTTGCCCGATCTTGCCCGAAACACCGAGGCCGCAATCCCGATGGGGCGGTATGGCGAGCCGGTCGAAATCGCCAACGTGGTTCTTTTTCTCGCTTCCGACGAGGCATCCTATGTCAACGGCACTTGCATCGTTGCCGATGGAGGCCTGACGGCCCACACCGGCATCCCAAGCGTGGCGGGCAGCGGACCGGACTGGTAAAAACATCGCTATGGAATTCGAACGCGTCAAACTCGAAATCGACCAAAGTGTCGGCATCCTCACTCTCAACCATCCGGAGGTCATGAACGCTGTATCGCCCGAGATGCTGGGCGGATTGATGGCGGCTTTCGACCATGTCGAGGATCCGAAGAACGGGGTGCGGTGCGTGCTGATGACCGGTGCGGGCCGCGGTTTCTGTGCGGGCGCGAACCTGCAGCCGCGTTCCGACGAGTCGCGCGGATCGGGCGACGCCGGATCGGTGCTCGAAACGATGTACCATCCGTTTCTTCGCCGCCTGCGGGAATTGCCGATGCCGTTCGTGACGGCGGTCAACGGAGCCGCCGCCGGCGTTGGGATGAGTTTTGCCCTGATGGGCGACATCGTTGTCTGCGCGCGATCGTCCTATTTCCTCCAGGCCTTCCGGCGCATCGGGCTTATTCCGGACGGAGGATCGACCTGGATTCTTCCGCGTCTGGTGGGCAAGGCTCGCGCGATGGAACTTTCGCTGCTCGGTGAAAAGCTCCCGGCGGAAAAAGCGCTTGAATGGGGACTGGTGAACCGGATTTGCGAGGACGCGGAGCTGATGCCCAAGGCGATAGAATTTGCGCGCGAGCTGGCAAGCGGCCCCACGGTGTCGTTGCGCCTCATTCGCCGCTTGTACTGGGAAAGCCTGGAGAACAGTTACGAAGAGCAACTCAACCTGGAACGGCAGATGCAGCGAATCGCCGGCAGTTCGGAGGATTTTCGGGAGGGTGTCCGCGCGTTTCTGGAAAAGCGTCCTGCCCGGTTCAAGGGCAGATAGCTCTTTCGCTCCGCACGCCGGCTGCCCGCGGGAGCACCGATTTGTAACCGCATAACGCGGGAAATCGTTCTCCAGAGGTTCCGATCGCCGCAATCTCATGGCAAACGCCCTCCAACGCAAGCTTCATCCCGAGGACGTCACCTGGATTGAACGTCTCGCCAGCGTCAGCGTGGCGCTGCTTCTGCTGATCGGATGCTTCCTGATCATCAGCCCGTTTCTGTCGGCCGCGCTCTGGTCGGTCGTGCTTTGCGCGTCAACCTGGCGACTGTTCGAGCGGCTCGATCACCTCCTGGGAGACCATCGCACCCTCGCCGCTCTCATCATGACCCTGGGACTGACAGCCGGAATTGTCGCGCCGTTCGCGATAGTCGGCGTGAGCCTGGTCGGAGAAGTCAAAATCTTCGCCGCGGTGGTCAAGCAATCGATCGAGAACGAGCCGTTGTCCCTGCCGGTGTGGCTCGGGAAGATTCCGATGGTCGGGCCGCAACTGAGTGCCGGATATCGCGCGCTGGTCGGAAGCGAATTGAGTCTTGTGGATCAGGCAAAACAACTCAGTGGGCCGGTCGGCACGACCATCCTTGAATGGAGTAAAGCCCTGGGAAGCGGCCTTTGGCAGCTCCTTCTCAGCCTGCTCATCGGCTTTTTCTTTTATCGCGACGGTCAGGCGCTGGGCGCACGGATATCCAACCTGGCCGCCAGAGTCGCCGGCGCCGAACGGGGAGAACGCCTCCTGAAGCTCGCGCAGGACACTTGCGTGGGCGTCGTGTACGGAGTGGTTGGGACTGGCCTGCTGGAAGCGGTTCTGATGGGGCTCGGACTTATGATCGCGGGAGTGCCGGGAGCCCTGATCCTGGGCTTCGTAACCTTTCTGCTCTCGGCCTTTCCGGGGGGAGCGGCGATAATCTGGATACCGGCGGCCATATGGCTTGCCTGGCAAGGGCACGGAGGATGGGCGCTGTTTCTGGCGGTATGGGAGCTCGTCTTTAATTTTTTGATCGAGGGCCTGCTCCGTCCGCTTTTTATCGCGGAAAGCGGCGGCGTGCCGCTGCTGCTGGTTTTCATCGGAATATTTGGCGGCGCGGTCGCATTCGGCTTCATCGGAGTGTTCCTGGGACCGGCGCTGCTGGCAGTCGGCTACAGCCTGATCGACGACGTTACGCGGGAAGCGCCGCTAGTCTGACTTCCGCGCCTGCTCTATCCATTCGTTGATTGCGCGGAGTTGATGCGCGCGAAAATCGGCCGCCTCCATGATTTTCGCCTCAGCGCGCAGCGCCTCGATGCGCCCGCCCGAAGTTTCGTTGACCGGACCAAACGCGGCCAGCTCCCTTGCGTACGCGGGCTCCGCGAAATTGGCCATCAAACTCGACATAAAGAAGTATCTAAATTCCGGGCTTCTGCGTGCCGCCAGGGCCGCGAAGTTCTGTTTGACGAACTTCAGAGCGAGATCCGGATGCTCTCCCGCGGCGATGATCAATATCAGCTCGCTTGATTGCTCGGGCGGCAGCTGGTTACCAAGGGTCATCTGCAGGGTTTGCTCGACGAGCGAGGGATCGACCGCTCGCGCCATCGCCCGGTAATAGCGCATCCGGTCGTGCGCGTCGCCTGCCTGGCGCGCAAGCTTCCTCAGTTCGTCGTAGATGCTCTGATCGGCGATGCGGCCGGCCACGCCCACGACCGCATCGCGCAAATTCACATCCAGCGACCCGGGATGTTCCACGAATTGGGCAAAGCGCCGCTTCGCTTCCGCCGCTATACCGCTGTCATTCAAGTCTCCAAGCGCTGAGATCAATCGGGAGCGGAGGATGGCGATATCTTCGGATTCGCCGGGGGCCGCATTCCATCCGATTCGATCGAAAGGCTTGTGCAAAACCGCGCGGGCATAGGCCTGAAACGCGGGCCTGCCGGGAAAGCCTCGCTCCAATCGATCGATTCGGGAAAACGCTCCCATAACCTCTCGCCACACGGCTCGCGTGCGGTCGTCGTTCTCGACCTCATGTACCATCGAGAAGTATCCGGCGGGCGCGAGCCGGTTTGCTTCAATGAGAGCCCAGCTATCCGCAAGCAGATTGACGCGATCCGCGGGTTGCATCTTTTCAATCTCGACGGCGAGATCGGCAAGGGTCGCGGGATCGTACTGCGTCCGGTAGTAGCCGATATCGCCGAAATTCAGCTTGAGAGCGCCGTCGCAAGGACCAGCGGAAATGTTCGCGGCTTTCTCGCGCAAGAGCGTATTTCCGCTCGGCTTTCGATCCCCCGCCCTTCCCCAATCGATCGGCACCTGCCACTGCTCCGGCGGCGCATCGGGGTAGCGAATAACGAAGCGCTCCTGCCTGAGCGCGAGCACGCGCTTGCCGGCGCGGCAGCTCTCGCCGGCAATAATCAGCGGCATCCCCGGCTGCTCGGTATATCCGCGCGCGATCGTTGACACCTGTCTGCCGGAGGCCCGTTCAAGTGCTGTCCACAGATCCCGGGTAGTCGCGCTGCCATAAGCGTGATCGCTGATGTACCGGCGAATGCCCGATCGGAAGGCGTCTTCGCCCAGGTAATTTTCAAGCAGGCGGATAATCGCCGCGCCTTTGTCGTATGTGATCTCATCAAATGCGATTGCGGCCTCGCTCTCGTTAGCGACGGGCTGCTGAATAGGATGGGCCATCGGTCGCGCGTCGGCATACATTGCCATCTGCTTGTGGCCTTCGTTGAGCCAGACCTGCCAGTCCGGATGCAGATCGTTTTCGGCCTTCGCCTGCATCCAGTCCGCAAAGCCTTCGTTGAGCCACAGATCGCTCCACCAGGCTGTGGTGACAAGATCGCCGAACCATTGATGGGCCATCTCGTGGGCGACGATTGCGAAGATCGTGCGCTGCATGGCCTTCGGGCTTGAAGCGGGATCGTAAAGGAGCGCGCCTTCGTAAAAGGTTATTCCGCCCCAATTCTCCATCGCGCCTCCGAATCCCCCGGGAACCGCAATCAGATCGAGCTTGGGCAGCGGATACTTCACTCCAAAGTAGCTATCGTAAAAGCGAAGCAGGCGCACCGCCGTTTCTAGCGCATAACGACCCTGTTCCTGATCGCCTCTTCGCGCTACGACGCCAACATCCACTCCGTCGGCGGTTTCGGCGAGCCGCTCCATCTCTCCCGCGACCATCACAAAGAGATAGCTGGACATCGGGGGCGTGGCCTGGAAGCTGACGCGCTTCAAGCCTCCGTCCAGAGCCTGCTCGCGCACGACAGGCATATTGGACACCGCGAGAAAGTCCCTGGGCACCGTGATCGAAGGCTCGAAGCTCGCCTTGAAGGATGGCTCATCCCAGCACGGGAAGACGCGGCGCGCATCGGTCGGTTCGAGCTGCGTCGCGATCATTCTTTTGCGTCCGGCTCCGGATGGGTAATCGACATAGTAAAGGCCCTCGCCAAAGCCGTTGACGCGCGCGTTGAACGCGATGCGCAGCTTGTGCGTGCCGACCCGGATTGGGCTGGGAAAGGCAAGATTTACCGTCTGTGCTTTCTCATCGAAGGAAGCCGTCGCGTTTTGACCGCTCTCGCCATCGAGCGCGGCCGAAACGATATCGATCTTCAGTGCGTTCAGCGTGAGCGTCGAGGTACTTTTCGCCACCTTTATTTCGACCACCTCGGAACCGGCGAGCGTCAAGCTGGTCAGATCTGGCTTCAGATCGATTGCGTAGTGAGTTGGAACCACAGAGTTCGGCAGCCTGCCGGGCATCGAGGCGAGTGACGACTCGCCGCTCGCCGCGATGCCGGCGCCGCATGCGACAATCGACAGCGCGAGGAAAATGGACCTCAGGATGCGCGATGGTGTCATTGGAAGGTTAACGCGAGATCTTAGCGGCCTTCCAGGCGGCCAAGTCAACCGGACTCATGGTGCGCCCGACCCGTTCGGGCCTGTTGATTAGGCAGCTTGCGCGTAGAGTTTGTGTTGTTGGGGAAAATGGCGGCTGCGGTGTGTCGGGCCGCAGCCGCCGCATTTTAAGCCCGGAAATTGATGTTCGTAGTTTTAAGGGCTCCGGGCTTTTTCGGTGTCGAGCGTCGAGGGCGGCTGAACGGGATCGCGCCACTCACACGCTTGTCACCTTCGGGAAGAGGGGACTCTGGCTACCCGGGGCAAAGCGGCCGTCGCAGGAGAAAACGACCTTATCCGATTCGCCGCCGCGGGTGTCTCTACAGTGTAAGCGTTCACTCCGATGGAACTGTCTATGTCTTTGCCTGGACCGAAAACTTATGGCGGCTCCCGGATTTCTCGGGAGCCGCCACGTTGCTAGCCGATCAGATTTCGTATGTAAGCGTGAACTCCAGCTCGTTCGTTCGCTGCTCGACGCTCGCCAGGAACGGGTCGGTATAGCGCCCGCTCTGGCCGAGGAACCATACCGCGTTAACGCCCAACAGAACGTTGCGCGAATAACGGTACACGTTTGTGGACTGGAGGTCGCCAACCCGGTCGTCGACATCCCAAACGAACGCGTTGGTGGTCGTCAACTGGCCGTTGAGTATCCAGTTCACCGCGGACAGGAAAAAGAAGTTGCTGTCTTCGCGGACTTTGCCAAGCGTATTCGCGATGCTCGGGACCGCGTTGCTCGGCCGATCCGGGAACCACGTGTTGACGTACTGCGCGGTCAGGAACGTGTGCTGCTTCGAGAGCCAGGGAATGTAGGTCGGCCGATCACCCGCCAGAATGAAGCGGGTCTCTTCGGTCCATTGCGCCCTGGGAAGGAAGCTCCCATTCGGCAATTTGGCCGGAGTCACAACGCTGGCATTCGGCGTGTACAGCGTATCGTAGCGATAGACGATATCCGTCCATTCCTTGTCGTAATACGTGCCGGTCAGGCCAAAGAAGTGGTTACGCCGGTACCGGTTCGTAAGGAAGATGTTGAGCGTGCCGACCACAGGAACGCCGGCGCGTGGAACGGAATGGACCTGACGCTGTCCGGGATTTCCATAGAAGAAAGATCCGGGAACGAGCTGGGTTCCTTCCGCGCCCGAGAGTCCGGCCGGACCCGTGTCACGATACTCGTAGAGGTAGATGAAGCTCGTCTGCAGACCGTTTCCGACCGGAAGCAGGCTCGACAACCTCATGCCGAATTCGCTGTTCTCGAGCGAGTTGGTCGGCGCGCTGCTGGTCTGGATGACGTTCTTGTACGCATAGAAGCCGCCCAGATTGATGAGAGGCTTGCCGGGAACCTGCAGGAAGCTGCGGTCCTGAACCGACTGGCCGTTCTGGTTGACTCCGTTGTTGTTGAACAGGAAGCCTGCGTCGCTACCGCCAAAGCCTCCACCACCGCCGGCACCTTCCGAGGCGGCAATTGCCCAGGGAGAACGCGAGTCCGCGGTATTGGCGATCGCGCCGACACCCTGAAAATCGCCGGGGATCCAGAAGGCTTCAAGTTCGTTGTTTGCGGTCTTAAGGAAGTCCGGCAGGATGTAGTTGAACTTCACCATCCGGACGTTCTTGCGCAGGTCTTCCGCGGATTCGAACGGGATCGCGCCGTGATAGGTGAAATCGACCGAGTTGGTGACTTCGGTACCGGACAGGGCGTCCGCTTCCGACCAGATGACCTGCTGCTTGCCGATACGAGCCGACAGGTTGTCGGTGAAGTTCAACTGCGCATA
>JAJPKP010000072.1 GCA_021323675.1 Pseudomonadota bacterium
GAACTCCGTTGAGATCGCGGCTCTCCTCGATCCAGTGGACCTCGTAGCTCTGTGGCGAAACTTGCAGGATCGAATTGATGCGAACCGCGATGGTCCGCTTCTTCGCGATCTCGAATGGGTTATGGGCGAAGTTGTCTGAGTGGTAGTAGTCGTCGAGGAATCGATCCGCCGCGCTCTGCGCATGAGCATGCAGGGACGCGAGCCGCTCCTGCTCGACGGCTGGATCGCTTGAGACCGAACGCGCGTCGCGAACAAAGGCCTCGATCTCCCAGCGCGTCATTCTGGCTGCAACGACCGGCATCGACGCAGGCGTGAGCGGCTTCGGAATTGTGATCGCCTGCCCCAGCCGATCCGTGACGACGACGTATGGGACATAGCGGCTCCGCAGCGCCAGCCAGACGATGCCGACCGCGAGCACGAGAGTGGTGAGCAGCGAGCATCCGGCCGCGATCTGCCAGTTGCGTTTGCCTAGAACGAGATCGGCGTAGCGTTCATCCCATTCTCGCCATCCCTGCGCATACGGATTCGCGCTCATGTTGCTGCCTTCCACGCCGGGTCGAGCTGTGAATTTCGTGCTCGACGCTTTCAGCAAGTGAGCAGATCGCGTGCCACTTGTCGGAGTCGCTGCGGCCGGTCTAAGGTCTGCGCGGGCCTGTGACAGTGAATGTCTCGGCGAGTGTCGAGGGCACTGGCCGCTCGGATTTGTAACGGTGAGCGAGTGAAGACGAGACGTAAAGGCGTTGCGAAATCAGCGAGCTACTGCTGATTCCGATCCCCGAATCAGCGCGGAGAAGAGAGACGACGATGAGCAATTCAGAAGCTCCGAAAGTTCCGATCGAGGGCGGATGCCAGTGCGGCAGTGTGCGATATCGAGTGGAACAGCAGCCGCTCTTTCTCGCGATATGCCACTGCACCGAATGTCAGCGTCAATCGGGGAGCGCTTTCGGGATGAGCCTCGCCATTCCTGCGGCGGCCTTCAGACTGAGTTCCGGCGCGCTCAAAATGTTTGACGTCACGTGCGACAGTGGACGCATCAAGACCTGCGCGTTTTGTCCGGAGTGCGGCACGCGCATCTATCATCAGACCGAAAACGGGATGAGTCTCAAAGCTGGCACGCTCGACGATACTTCTTGGCTCAAACCCGACGCTCACTACTGGACGAAGCGAAGACAGCCATGGATGACGATACCGGATGAGGTCGCATCATTCTCCGACGATGGCTGATCACTTAAGCGAAGCGTGATCGGGGCTAGCGTCTCTGGGTTCCAGTTCGCCAGGAATGGGAGACGGCTGAGTTCGCCGGCGTGACCGGGAGGTGCTTAGCGAGCTGGCACTACGATGCGTGCTGATTGTCGCGAGGCCTTGGAGCATCTTCGGCGACGGCTCGCCGGTCTTGGAGAGCGGATTCCGTGATGGCTGCTTCTGGCGGGATGGTCATGGACACGGGTTTTCGATTTGTGGACACGATGTGGACACAGAACGACTGCCGCCGATCTGTCAATTCAGCTACCGTCAGAAGTAATTGATTCTCTTGGCTTTTCTGGAGCCACCCGTCGGATTCGAACCGACGACCTGCTGATTACGAATCAGCTGCTCTACCGACTGAGCTAGGGTGGCCCCTGCCTTGGAAAGATTGTTAGCGTAGCGAACCTTTTTCTCTCACGGAAGATGGCGGTGCGCCCGGGTTTCAGGCCGGGAAGCGGGGGCGGGTCCAGGTTGTCAGCACTTCCATCAGGCGCGGGCGCGGATCTCCCAGATGCGCTTTGGTGCCGCCGGCGCGCATGAAGTGTTCGGCGCCCTCGATGAATGCGATCGTCTTGTCCGCCGCGCCCGATGCTTCGTACTCCGCGCGCACATCCGAGAGGAAGATGTCCTGATCGGCGTTCGCGCCGACCACGATCGTCGGCACTGTGACCTTGGGCAGGTTTGCCGCGGTCTTCGCGTATGAAGACAATCCCGACCACGTGGACAACCACGCATCCGGAGTGACGATGCGGCCGAGGCCGAACGCGGAATAATTCGCCAGATCGGGACGCGGCGAAATGATCGATCCCACCACCCGCTCCGACGGATCGATCGACAAATCGCAGTAGTTCGGATTCGCCTGGGTGCGATAGACGATCATGTACCGCGGCGCCATCGCGCGCCGCGCCACGTAGTTGCGATGATCGGCGGCGGTCGCTGCGAACCCGTCCGCGCGCATCGCCGCGCGCGCTTGATTGGCCTCCGCGATATGCCGGCGCGCAATCGCGTCGATTCGAGCGCATCGCGCGCGCTGCCCCGCACGATAGCGCTCGATGAATTCCTTCGAGTAGCTGCTCGGCGCGGGCGGAGTCTTGAACCCGTTGCGCTCGTCGTACATGTCGAGCGACGGGTCCGACGCGAACGGGTCGGATTCATCGACTACCGCCGCGTCGAGGCAGTTCATCAGCACCATCCCCTGCCCCGGATGCGCGGCGAGGACGATAAAGCCGTCGGCCGTCGGCAATTCGAACTTGTTCAAGTCGGGCGGGCCACCTCCCGGTGGCGATGAGACCCGCTGGCCCTTCGGCGTTCGCGCCTGCGCGTCGTAGTAGGAAAAGAGCGAGCCTCCGCCCGAGTTCCCGAGCATCACGATATGCTCGAAGCCCTCTTCCTCGCGCAGGTAGCTGATTCCCGCCGCCAGATCGAGAAGCAGATTCTCATGCAGCATCATCGCGTCGTTGTTCAGGTAGCGCGTGTTGAGGGCGAACGCCGCGTATCCCGCCTCGACCCAGAAGGGAATCGAGTAGTGATGGCCGAAGTCGGCGCGCGGATGCGACATGATTACGCAGGTCTTGGGCTTGCCCTTTTTTGGGAGCCATAGGATGCCGCGGGATTTGCCGAGATCCTGCGCGTAGAGCTGGACTACGCGATGCGGAGTGGCGGGGTCGATATCGGCAAAATCGATCGGGTAGCGGGCCTGGTAATCCTGCGGCGCCTTGGGCATCGAAACACCTCCCCAAAGCGGTGTTTACAACAACTCGATGCCGATCACAAAGAAGTCTGAACGCTCGCTCAGACGGAAAGCCGCCGGACGCAGCCATCGGGGGGCGGCATCCGGCGGCCCGCCTTTTCAGCCCATCTGCTTGGTCCACATCGCGAGGTCGAAGTAGTCGCGCCACAGCGCGATCTTGCCGCCGCGCACTTCGAATACGCCGGCGACGGGAAGCTCGACCTTCTTGCCGCCCATATTGAAGATGTCGATTCGCTCGTTGAGAACGGTGTTGCCGTTGGCGGCGCTGCGCAGGACCTTGAACTCGATCGATTGCGCTATCGGCAGGAAGGTGTTGATCACGCCTTTGATCGCGTCCTTGCCTTTGGCCGCGGGTCCCATCGGGACATTTTGATACTCGGCATCGTCGGTGAAGTACCCGATGATTTCATCGAGGTTGCGGCGTTCCCACGCTTTGCAGAACTGATTGACGAGTTCGTGGCTGGCTTCGGCCATGGTTCGATCCTCCTTGCGCCGCGGCGAGGCCGGCGCGGCTCCTACTCGTGATCCAGATAGAAGCGGTCTTCGTCCTTGTTGTAGCCGAAGAGTTCCGCAAAACGGCCCCAGTTTACAATAGTCCAGAACACGCGTTCCGGCCGCTCGCTCGGCAGCAGCATCGCCAGATGCTCGAGCACGACCTCCTTGCTGAGCGATCGATCCTCCTGGGCGCGGAGCAGGCGGACGAAGTAGCCGAAGATGCCGAGTTTCTTGAGCTGCTCGCGCAGCAGCAGTTTGCGCTGATTGACGTCGCTTTCCAGGAACTGCTTGCCGAAGGGCTCCAGCACCACGTCTCCGGCGGGGGTGGAAACGAAGTTGAGAATCTCGGCGGCTTTCATGACCTTGAGCAGGTCGCTGAATTTGAACTGGAGGTCGCGGGCGATTTTGTAGCCGTCCTCGCGGCCGCCACGATCGTCAAGAAATTCGAGCAGGCCGAAAATCCAGGTCAGATGGCAATCGGGAATCGGGGTGATGTTCGCCGGCTCCATCATCCGCGCTCCTCGATCAGCGAGAAGATCTTGTCGGTCCAGGCGTTGAAGCCCTCGGAACGGCGATCGCGCGGGCGCGGCAGGTCCACCTTCAGATCCGCGACCACGCGGCCGGGGTTCGCCGCGAGCACGATGATGCGGTCGGCGAGTTCGACTGCCTCCTCGATGATATGGGTCACGATGATGATGTTATGGACGGACATGTCCGGCGCCTGCCAGATATCGAGCAGTTCCTCGCGAAGCGTAATCGCGGTCAGGGCGTCGAGCGCCGAGAACGGCTCGTCCATCAGGAGCACGCGCGGCTCGACGGCCAGGGCGCGGGCGAACCCGACCCGCTGCTTCATCCCGCCCGAAAGCTCGCGCGGGTACGCCTCTTCGAAGCCGTCGAGGCCGACCTTGTCGATATAGATTCCGGCGCGGCGTTCGCGCTCTGCCAGCGGCACGCCGCGCGCTTCGAGGCCCATCTCGACGTTGGCCTTCACGGTGAGCCAGGGCAGCAGCGCGAAGGATTGAAACACGAGCGCGCATTCCAGATTGATTCCGTCAACCTGCTTGCCGCGGTACAGCACCTGTCCGGAGGTGAGCGGGATGATTCCGTTGATCACCCGAAGCAGCGTGGACTTGCCGCAGCCTGACGGGCCCACGAGCGCTATGAACTCCCCCTCTTCGACATTGAACGAGATGTCCTTGAGAACGGTGAGCGACCCTTTCGGGAGAGTGAAGGTCTTGGAGACGTTATGCAGTTCGAGCAGGGCCATGGATCTCCAGGTTCAGGCTCGGAAGTCATAGTCAATAATCCACCCGATAGCGCTCCGTGGCGGTCTCGTACAACCTGCGCCATAGCAGCCGGTTTAACACTATCACCACCAGGACCATCGAGAGCAGGCTCAGCAGGATCATCGTGTTGTTGCCGGTCTGATAGGTCGCAACGTCGAGCAGGGCGCCAAGTCCGGTGACGCTGTAGGTGTGTCCCTGGTAGGGGAAATATTCCGAGAGGATAAGCGCGTTCCATCCGCCGCCCCACGCGGTCAGGCTTCCGGTGATCAACGACGGCATCACGGCGGGCAGAATCAGTTTGCGCCAGGTGGCGAAGCGCGAAAGTCCAAAGGCGCGCGCGGCTTCCTTCAGATCCTCGGGGATAGAATTGACCCCCGCGAGCAGGTTGAAGAGCAGATACCACTGCATCCCGGTCAGGATCAGCAGGATCGACGCGAGATTCATCCCGCCCGTCAGGCGGATCACGAACAGAACGATAAGCGGGAACAGGGCTGTGGCCGGAACGGCGCCGGCGATTTCCGCGACTGGCGCCAGCACGCGCTTGAAACGAGGGCTTTCGCTCGCGGCAAGCGCGCAGGGCACGGTCCATGCCAGCGAGATGGCGTAAGCGATCACGATGCGCGTGAATGACGCCAAAGTCGCCACGGGGATCTGTTTGGCTTCCGGCGGCCACGGCTTGAGCAGGGCGCGCCCCAGCGCGACCAAGCCCGCGCCGATCGCCCATGCGGAAAAGATGATCAGCGACCCGATCAGGAACATCCGCATCAGGCGGGTGGTTTTTTTGGCCGCGGGGCTGGAGACAAGCGGCGCGAACGAAATCGCATCGAGCACCCTTCGCACCGCGGTCCAGAGCGGGAGCAGCACGGCGCGCAGCGCGCGCAGAACGACCGGGCCGATTCCGCCGAGCACATCAAGCATCCCCAGCGAATGGGCCGGTCCCGACGACGCGGCGAACTCGAAGCGGAACTTCTCCGACCATTCGGTGAGCGGCTGCCATACGATCGCGTCCATCAGCACGATCACCGCGAGCAGCGTGAGCAGGCCGGCGACGATATCTACCGCGCGCCCCCGGTCTGCCGCTTCCATCAGGAAGCTCCCGAGTCCCGGCAGCCGGTAATTCGCGGGGCCGACCGTGATGATCTCGCAGGCGATCAGGTAGTACCATCCCGCGACCCACGACAGGATCGAGTTGTAAACCAGCTTGGGCACGCACGCGGGCATCAGCAGCCGCTCGAAGCGCAGCCATCCGGTGACGCCGAACGCTTCGAGTGCTTCGCCGGAATCTCCCGGGATGGTCTTCACGGACTCGTAGATGCCGAGCGTCATGTTCCACGCCTGGCTGGTGAAGATCAGAAACACTGCCGCCATCTCGACCCCTAGCCGGCCGCCGTGGGCTAGCGCGACGAAGAAATAGATGGCGGCGGGAAAGAATCCGACGACCGGGACGGACTGGGCGATATCGACGATCGGGATCAGGACACGCTCCCAGATTCCGCCGCGCGCCGCCGCCATCCCGTACGCGATCGAGAAGAGCAGGGCGATGATGTACGCGGCAAGCATCCGGTTGAACGAGCAGAAGGCGTAATAGGGCAGCCGGGCCAGGCTGACCGGAAAGCGGGGCGGATGATGATGCAGGGAGAGGGCGCGCTGCTGGTAGGCGAAGAACAGTGCGATTATTGCGGCCAGAAGGATGAACGAAACCAGCCCGCCCACGAGGCGTCGCGCGGAAATTGGAGGTTTCGACGTGTTCATGGCCGGTTCCGGGAAATCCTGAGCATAATCACATGGCAAGCGCGCTCAAAGCCCGTAACGCGCTGTTCACTGATTTTGCCGCCGCTTCGCCCGCGGCGCCAACGGCGAATTGCTTGCAGCCGCGCGCTCTGCGATAAAAAACGGGAAAAGTTTCCAGACCGCCGGCCTTAATGCGACGGCTCGCAGACCAGGAGAACAGATGGACGCGGCACTGCAGTTCCTTCAACCCTTCGATCTTCATCCCGTCGTCGATCACTTTACGATTGCGCTGCTGATGGTCGGGGTGTTGATCGACCTGATCGCGAGCCTTTTTCCGATGCGTGCCTGGATGCGCTACATGGCGCTTACCCTGATGATACTGGGAGCTATTGCCGCCGGCGCCTCGTATGCGACCGGCGATGCGGAAGCCGATCGCATCTGGAAGGCGCTCGGAGAACCGGCGCGCGCGGTGCTCCATCGGCACGCGACGCTCGCCGAATATGCGGCGATCGTGTTCGCGGTGCTAGCGCTGTGGCGCATCCTTATAGAAAGCATCGGCGCGCTGGCCGGGTCGCGTCCCGTCTATCTCATCATCGCGGTCATCGCGATTGGCGTGCTCGGCTATATCGGCCATCTGGGCGGCGTGCTGGTTTACACCTACGGAGCAGGAACGGCGCTGATGGCGGCGGAGCCGAGTCCGACGCCGTCGGCAACGCCGGCCGAGTCGCCTGCCGCGCCGACCGCGCTGCCTACGGTTTCAGTTCCGACTCCGCTGCCGACCGCGCCTGCGGCGGCATCCTCGCCGTCGGCGGCTGCGTCGCCTAAAGCGAGCGAATCGCAGAAGCCGTCGCCGTCGCCGACGCCGGACGGAGTCTGATTCATCCAGGGCGCAAACGACGGATTGACGGAGAGCAACGATGGAACTGAGCGCATCGGCAAAAGAATCACTCGAGGTTGCCGACCGGCTTTTCAAGGCGATCGAACGCGGCGACGTGAGCGCAATCCGGAACATCTACGCTCCGGGCGCGAAAATCTGGCACAACTTCGACGAGATCGAGCAAACCGTCGATCAGAATCTGGCGGTGCTCAAATGGGTGGTCGAGAATATCGGCGAGATTTCGTATTCGGAAATTCGCCGCCAGCCGACTCCCGGCGGCTTCGTGCAGCAGCACGTTCTGCGCGGCAAGCTGAAGTCGTCCGGCAAACCGATCGCGATACCCGCCTGCATCGTATGCGCGATCGAAAACGCCCGTATCACACGGCTCGACGAGTACCTGGACTCGGCGCAGACCGCCGCGCTCAGAGGCTAGCTTCACGCTGCTCGAGCTACGGCTTACGCAAGGAGACTTAAGATGAACCATCGGCTTGGGTTCGGCGTGTTCCTCGCGCCGCACCATCCAATCGGCGAGCACCCTACCCTGCAATTTCAGCGCGACCTGGAACTGGCGGCATGGCTCGACCATCTGCATTTCGACGAGTTCTGGGTCGGCGAGCATCACTCCGGCGGATGGGAAACGATCGGGTCGCCGGAGATGTTCCTGGTGGCGGCGGCGGAGCGCACCCGCCGCATCCGGCTGGGCACCGGCGTGGTTTCGATTCCCTACCATCATCCTTTCAATGTCGCCCAGCGCATCGTGCATCTGGATCATCTCAGCCACGGCCGCGCGATGCTTGGCGTGGGGCCGGGCGCGCTGCCGTCGGATGCGGTGATGCTGGGAATCGATCCGATGACACAGCGGGAGCGGATGGACGAGGGTCTGGGCGTGATTCTCCGGCTGCTCAATTCCGATGAACCCTTCAGCCATCAAGGGTCGTGGTTCGAGCTTCACGACGCCGCGCTTCAGATTCGTCCGCTGCAGGAGAAAATTCCGGTCGCGGTCGCATCGACGATTTCTCCCTCCGGCATGAAGTGCGCCGGCAAATACGGGGTCGGTGTGCTCTCGGTCGCATCGTATTCGGAGGAGGGGCTGCAGGCGCTGCCGACGCAATGGAATTTCGGTGAGACCTCCGCGAAGGAGCACGGCCAGAAGATCGATCGCGCCGAATGGCGCATCGTGGTGCCGTTTCATCTCAGCGATTCCAAGGAGCAGGCGTTGCGCGAGGTCGCCGACGGGCTCAAGCGATGGCAGAACGAGTACATCGTGGGAATTCTCGGCACTCCGCAGCGCGCGCCGTTCAACGACGGATACGAGGCGGCGAAGCGGATGACCGAGTACGGCGGCGCTATCATCGGAACTCCCGACGACGCGATCGACAAAATCGAGCGGCTGCAGGCGCTCGCCGGCGGATTCGGCACGATCCTGGCCTTCGCGCACGACTGGACCACGCGCGAGCAGATGCTGCGCAGCTATGAGATGATCGCGCGCTACGTGATGCCGCGGTTTCAGGGGCTGATTCGCCCGATTCAAAGCTCCGCCGACCGCGTGCAGGCCAACAAACAGGAGCTGATGAGCAAGGCGAGCGGCGCTATCCTGAAAGCGATTCACGACTACAACGCCACGCATCCGCGCAAGAAGTAATGCGCGGACCGGCGCCGCTCAGATGCGCGGCCGACGATAGGTGAGAGCGCGCTCGATGATCGCGGCTATGTAGAAGATCGCGATTGCGGGAACCAGTGCGATGATTTGCTGGCGCATGGCCGGCATCGGCGCGCCAAGCGCCATCGCGAGCACCAGCGCGTAGTTTAATATTCCTCCCCAATGGCCCAGGCGGCTGCGGACCGGTGCGCCCGCGCGATGGAGCCACAGGGAATCGGCGGCGTATTGGGCAAACGAAACGGCGATCAGGAGCGGGATGATCCAGGGAATCTCGCCCGCGGCGGCATAGCTTGAAAGCGCCGCGAGCACGAACGTGACATCCGCCACCGAATCGAGCCATCCGCCGGCCTCGCGCGCGACGCCAAGCCATCGTGCGATGCGCCCATCGATGAAATCGCTGGCCGCCGCAAGTATCGCGATTGCCGCGAATGTCGCGTGCGCGTCCGGCGCGGCATTTCTCATCGCGATCCACGCGGCCGCCATCGCGAACCTGGAGACCGTGAGCGCATCGGGTATGCGGACGAGCAGACCGTTTTCGAGTTCGCGCGGCTTGTCCGAATGCTTTAAGATCAGCCTCCTATGCCCGCCCGACGCACCGTGCAAATCGTCAGCCACGGCCCCTCATGCCTCGACGGTGTGATGGCGGCCGCGGCGATTGCCCGCTACTACGCCGGCGATCGGGTGATCGCGACGCTGGCCGGCAACAGCGAAACCGACCGGACTATCCAGGGACTGTCGCTCAAGACGCGCGACGGTATCGATGAAATCTGGATTACCGATCTGTCGTGGACCTCGGTTGAGACCGCGGAGCATCTGAACTCGCTGATCGAGCGCGGCGCCCGAGTCTATTGGATCGACCATCATCGCACCGCAGTCTCCCGCGCCGATGCGCCCGAGTTCAAGGTGCCTTTTGCGGGCAAGATGCTTTCCGAGCAGTATTCGGCCGCCCGCCTCACCTTCAACTTTCTCAAACGGACGGGGACCAGGACGCTGTCCGCGAAGCAGCGCGAGGCGTTTGAAGCATTCTTCCCCTTTGTCGAGATTGCGGACGACCACGATCGATGGGTCCATCGCATCCCCGAGTCATCCGATTGGGCGCTCGCCGTCCAGACTTTGGGCGGGGTCGCTTCGTATCGCGAGATCGTGAAGCTCGACCGGCCCGTGATGACGCGGCGGCTCGCGCAGGCGCTGGCGACCGGGCAGGATTCGATGCGCAAGAGCCTGGAACTGGCGCGCGCTACGATGGTGGATCGCGAGCTTCCAAACGGCATCAAAGTGCGCACGGCGTGCTGCTTCGGCTACAGCAGCGAGGTCGCCTCTCATCTCTATGAGGGGCAGCATCAGACCGTCGTGGCGCTGTTCGATTTGCGCAGCCAGGGCATCAGCCTCCGGCGGAGTCCTGATTCGGACATCAATCTTGCCACGCTGGCCGAGAGCTTTGGCGGTGGTGGCCACGCTGCCGCATCGGGCTTTTCTCTCGCTGAGCTGCGCCGTCTGCCGGCGGAGCGGTTGTCGGAGCTGCTCAGCGAGAAGCTGGAAGCATCCACGGGCGAATCGAGCCGGCAAGCCGCGAAAGGCTAGGATTCTCAACAAATTCAGGAGGTTAGCGGGGGCGGAAAGGCTCTTGCGTCATTTTTTGCGGGCTGAAAGACTGAATGTACGTTCAGATGACTGAACAATCAGTATGGCAGCTACATCGCTAACTACAAAGGAAGCCATCCTCAAGGCGTATCGCGTCCGTGAACTAATGGAGGCGGCGCGGAGA
>JAJPKP010000030.1 GCA_021323675.1 Pseudomonadota bacterium
GATTTCAGTCCCCTCCTCATCGGGGAATCTTCTGATCGGCTGCGCGATGGAATCGGCGGAGCTCGGCCTCGAGCTATTTCAGTCCCCTCCTCATCGGGGAATCTTCTGATCGCGCGTCGAATTGACTTGCATTTGGACCGCTACCATTCAATTTCAGTCCCCTCCTCATCGGGGAATCTTCTGATCGACTGGAAAACCTTTACCGCGATCGATCCCGATTCGATCGCATTTCAGTCCCCTCCTCATCGGGGAATCTTCTGATCGTCGTTGCAAGGGCGGCAAGGGCGGCGGGCGGCTAGTTGATTTCAGTCCCCTCCTCATCGGGGAATCTTCTGATCGGACCCGCGCCCTTCGACGCGAAACGTCGGACTCCCAGTATTTCAGTCCCCTCCTCATCGGGGAATCTTCTGATCGGCATCAGGACGCGATCGTCAAGGCGCTAATAGACGATTTCAGTCCCCTCCTCATCGGGGAATCTTCTGATCGGCGGTTCTGGGCTGGTTCGGTCGCGGCTACTGGCATTTCAGTCCCCTCCTCATCGGGGAATCTTCTGATCGGCGAGCGATGCCATCACGTATGGACCGGGCGGACCGATTTCAGTCCCCTCCTCATCGGGGAATCTTCTGATCGTGAAATTCTTGCTCTAGAATGAAAATTGTCAGGTCATTTCAGTCCCCTCCTCATCGGGGAATCTTCTGATCGTTAGCTCGCGCAGTCTTTGCGCTTGCGCATCCTGCGATGATTTCAGTCCCCTCCTCATCGGGGAATCTTCTGATCGGGGTCGTCCACCTAAACGAATTAGGACGCTCGACCCATTTCAGTCCCCTCCTCATCGGGGAATCTTCTGATCGTGAAAACGATCATACACAACAAACTCTTGAAGGCTAATTTCAGTCCCCTCCTCATCGGGGAATCTTCTGATCGTTCACCGCTCCTGGTATTCCGCGGCGCTCGCGCGTCCAATTTCAGTCCCCTCCTCATCGGGGAATCTTCTGATCGCGTGCCAGGCGAGATAACAAACAGTCGTGCAAAACTCGTATTTCAGTCCCCTCCTCATCGGGGAATCTTCTGATCGCGTACCGCGCGCGCCGCACAGGCGCGAAACACGATGATTTCAGTCCCCTCCTCATCGGGGAATCTTCTGATCGGTTGTGGTCTGGAGCGTCATCGGCGTCTACGTCCTGTGATTTCAGTCCCCTCCTCATCGGGGAATCTTCTGATCGAGGAGGGGCGCCTGACTTTCCTGATCAGTTTCCGGTTGATTTCAGTCCCCTCCTCATCGGGGAATCTTCTGATCGGCGCCAGAGCTTGCGCACCGCGCGCTTCTCGATCTGCATTTCAGTCCCCTCCTCATCGGGGAATCTTCTGATCGGGGACAGCGTTTTTGGATCTCATGATGCGCACTGGCATTTCAGCCCCCTCCTCATCGGGGAATCTTCTGATCGCCGAGCTCAAGCGCGACAGGATCGGGCGACCATAGGATTTCAGTCCCCTCCTCATCGGGGAATCTTCTGATCGGGCTGCGAAAGTCCAGAAAAAACGCGTACTTGAAGCATCCGCCAGTTGAACGTTTTTCGCAACGCCCGCGTTTGCACCGAACCCGGCTTCATTTGCGAAAATCACCATATATCCGCGCAATAGTTACGGAATTCGCACGCGGTACATCGCGCCATCGCCTCGGTCGGCTCGGGCATCTCTTCCCGCTCGATCGCTCTTCGTATTGAGCTCAAGGCAACTTCGGCCTGTCCGCGTTCCTTGTCGCCGACCGGCACGGCTACGAGCTGTCGTGCCGGGACCAGATAAACGAATCCCATCGGTACCGGCCGTTTGAAGCTATCCTCTACGAGCATCGCATAGGCCGCGAGCTGGATACGATGGTTATGCCGGACCCCGCCTTCGGTATCCTTGAAATCCACGGGATAGCAGGCGTCCTCGGCCACGATGAGAAGGTCGAGCTTGCCGGCGAGGCCCAGGCGAGGCGAATGCAGCCATACTCCAAAGCGTCGTTCGCCGCGCTCGAGGCCGTAGCGGCGGAAGCCGCGCCGCCTTTCCATCGCCTGAACGGCGGCCTCCACGTTCCTCCCGCGTTCCATCTTGTAAGTCCGCGCGATCTCTACCGGCATCACGTGATGGTAGAAGGGGATTCGGGGGCAGTAGGACCACTGCTTGAGATCGGTGACGGTAAGCTCGATGCGGCGCGAGGTATGAAGGTGGGGATTCACTGGGGGTTGATGACGCGGACGATCTCGCGCCTTGCGGCGACGTCTTTTTCACACACGGGAAGCATCAGGATTTTTCCCTCGTTGCCGCCGAGCGTATCGTCGAGCCGCGCGAACATCTCTTTGCGCCGGGTCGCATCGAGGGGGCCGCTGAAGACGCTGTATTGGATATGGTCGAGGCCGTAGTCCTTGCAGACATTCGCGATTCTGAGCCGAATCTTATCGTCAGTGATATCGTAGACGATGAACGTCAGGAGGTCCTGTCCACGCATGGTTAGTGTCCAGCCGGCCGCAAGTACCAAAGACGCTAAGGAGCTATCATTTCTCCCGTTTTGAGGCGCCAATAGCCTGAGCGTGTAATCTCCCACTGCGGTATAGAGTCGCGAGCGGTCGTCGATCCTGGTGCCCACATGGGCCTATCATCAAATGCGTTTGGACCACTGTCACCAGTCGAATCCCACCCTACGAGACGCTCCAGGTTGCCGGCTATCTTCGGACCTCCGTCATGCTGGAATGCATGCGCCAAAATCGTATGCGATCGGACGCATGGTGTGTCGGTGTAGAGATTTGCATGTGCACCGAAAACGTCATATGCGTAAGTCCACCCGGTCCTATGTATGCGACCCAATCCGTACCGCGTATCACCGCCGAGCGACAGGCTAGTGATCTTCGAAATTTCATCGGCAATTTTGTCATCATCGCGAAAAAATGCGTAGCCGACGAGTCCCACTCTTCTTGTTTCCCCGCTATCTTCCATTCTCCAGTGCATGCTAATGCACTCGGTTTCGCGCAACGTTGCGTCAGCGACGCTGTGAGAACTCGCTTCGATAGCGGTACCAGGCCGGGTTTCGACGAGTCGGTGTCTGAAAGCTCGCGCAGATAGAACCGTTTTCTGAGGTGTGCCGTTGCCTTCCCTGTACCAACTTGGACCCTTTTCGGGTTCGAAAATCGGCAACCAGGTCAACCACTGACCTCCCAAATGCTCCGCCGGAAAAAGGTACGTAAAGCGAGTCTTCTCGCCGATTTGTCTCCCTGTGTTGTCGTAATCAGGGAAATTGCGACTCCTATCTCTCGCCAAGTGCGCGGTGATTGCCGCCCAAATCGCCCGTGCCGGGACGTAGAGTCGACAGCGGTTGAGGGTTCCGGCGGGTGGCATGCCGATGAAAAGCGGCGCGTCGAGCTGCCAGACCCACCGATGCAGCAACCAGTTCACTTGCCGCCTCCGGCCGCGCGGCGGGCTTTGACGTGGTAGCGGCCGTAGATAATCGACTGTCGGAGAAGGTCTTGTGCGAAGAGCAGCCGATCGAGGTCTTCTGCGAGTTTCTGGAGAGCATTGAAAGGGTCCCCGTTGCCCAGAAGCTGGGCACCGCTCGGGGTTCCGCGCAGGAAGTCAGAAAATAAATTTAGGAGAGCGGTTTCCCCGCGTGCCTTTACGAAGAGGAAGGCGGCATAGACACCCTTCTCCTCGAGCACGACGAGTGTGTCGGTAAGAATTTTCTCCTGGATACCGTTGGCAGCTAATTGCCTGCCGAACTCGGCGCAAGCGAAATCGAGATTCTCCATCACGACGCCCCCTTCGCGGTGGTTCCGGCGGACTCTGCCCCTGTACTACTTGCGCCGAGAACTCGCAGTCGCCCCATCCCGCGCGTGCTCATCCCGCCGATTCCGAGGTGTTCGAGGTACGGATGCGCGGTGGCAACGATCTCGTAAACGTCGGTGGGCGTCGTTACGGCGGTCACGGTTTCGGCGCCGACTTTGAAATGCGACGGATTCCTACAGGTAACATCCCAGGTCAGGACAGTTGTTCGGGGCAAGGCCTCGTAAGTGAAGAGCGCGCCCTCCTCAGCAGCCCCGGTCTGGGGGTCGATCGCGACTGAAGTGCGAACCTCCAGATTGGTATTCACAACGTGGGAGAAAAGCTTGTCTGAGACTACGGCAAAGCGTTCGCGCACGTAGTCGGGGAGATTATGGTTCTGCAAAATAGGCATCAGGTTCCCGATATTATCGAGCGCATCGAAGGATTTCACCGGCAACAGGATCCAGCCGAGATTAAGATGTTGACTAGAGCCCGCTCGATAGACGGCGTTGTCTTTCACTCCGTCAATTTCATGCTTGAGGGCGCGTATCGCCATCGGACACGTGATCCAGACCGGGCCTTCTCGCGAGGCTACCGGAAAGAGCAGAACGTGTGCGTCACTGAAAGCCGCAAGACCGGCGAATCCGCCCGCGTTTCCGCGAGCAAAGCCGAACACCACGCAGATTGGACAACTGGGTTTCCCGCAGTGGCCGATGGAGCCACCGCGTCCAGTCTGCCCCAGGCCGGCGCAATTTGGAAATCTACCCTTCGCCATCGCTGCGTAAGTCCGGGAAACGCCCGCTAGGCTTGACCCGGGAATCTTCGGCACACGGGTAACGGGATCACGAACGATCGCGTTGTCCACCCTGCCGAGACCGGTGGCGCCCGTGCCGACGTGAATGGGATCGATAGCCATTCCCAAGTTGGTTTTGGGTTGATAGCTCTGGTGATTATCGTTCATTGCCAATCTCCCTCAAGCCCATTTTGAGGACAGACAGGTGCCACTGCAGGGTTTGTTCGAACACTCCGTCAGCCGCCGCTTCAACCAGTGTATCGAGAGCAGCGCCGCTGATTTCCAAGGTGTCCTTGAAAACCGCACGGGCGAGGCCGATCCAAGCCTGTTTACCGCCCACGATCCAATCCCCAGCTGGGTTCCGCCATGTCGTCTGCCGCTCCGCGAGAATCGTCCAGGCTTCTCGAAGGGCGCTCGCAGAGGGCGCCACGCGCTCCAGAAGGCGCCAAGTCTCCCGAACCCGGCGCCATTCAGACAAGTGTCGTGCTTCAATCTTATCGAATCGTTTCGCTGCGGAGTCGAGAAAGACCGCTGCGATGCGAGCGGGCCCTAAACGAACACCGTCCCCGAGTCTAAGGTCGGAGGCGTGACGGTAGACCCGACCATCTGGATGCTGAAAGTCGTTCGGAAAGCGGACCGGGCCTTCCTCAACGGCAAAATAGGGGTAGAAAACGTCTTTCCTCCCGTCTGGCAGCCTCAGAGGGATCATCCGCATCTCGCGCCCACCATCCGGCCGCTGAAAACCTATTCCCAGAACGCCGTCGCGCAGATTTCGCTCGACCACGCGCCATGATTCAGGGTCAGACGATTCGGAGAACTGATCTTCGATTCGGCGCGCGGTTTCGATCACGGACTGAAATGGCACCTTCTGTGGAAAGCCGACAATGCCTACCCGTAAAGGGAGCCTGTCGCAGACGCGGGCGAACTCTCGCCGCCATGCCTCGACCGCAAGATCGACACAAGGTGAGGCGGCTTCCAAGGGAACCAACACGCGGAATCGGGCAGGGTTCACTTCAAGCGGAATGACGGGATGATAGGTGCCAAGCGGGCCAACGTCGTCGGAAACGCCAATCACCTTCAGGTCTTTTTGCTCGAGACCGTCCTCCTCCGCAGTAACACCCAATTCAGCGTTGCAGAGGGTCTTTTCTGATCCCCCGGCGGGGAGTAGCCGGGCTAAGTTGCAACAAGTGACGAAGGATCTTTTCTCATGAAGGTAGAGCAGGCTTATTGGCCCTTCGCCCCAGCGGCCGTCGTAGACCTGTCGATCTTTCCAAAGCAAGTCGGCCGCTGCTTCGGGCGGGCTAAGAATTAGACGGCGGGTGCGCCAACGATTAGCACTCCGAGCGGCGATTCCGCGGAACTTCCGCATGAGCTCGTCGAAAAACTCCTCTGCTTGACGCCAGAAGCGGTAGATGCGGCCTGGGGAGGGAAGCTTGCGAAAGAGTTGGTGAACGATCCATCGCGCTCGCTGCTCGTCGTTCAGTTCGCCCCAAGTTGGACTGTCGGACCTATCCTCAACGACCTTGTCGAAGAACGTAATCCAGTTCTGCTCACTCGTGTAGCCCTCCTGCAAACTCGCTAGAACCGGGTCGTCACGGTTAAAGGCAGTCAGCGTCGATTTGACATAGGTAATCAAACTTTCAAAAGGTGCACTAGGGTCAATTGGATTGGCAACCTTTCGCAGCAAGGGATTCGAAGCACGCCACGCGGCGATACTCTGTGTACGGAGTGAATCAACCTGGTAGCCCTCAAGCCAAGGTTCGATGTCCAGGCTCAACGTCAGCATCGCGATCCGGTCGGTCGAATCGGCTACCTCGCCTAACCAAATGGTATCCGGACCGAGTTCACTTCTAAGCCAGGCGTCGAGCCGGTTACGTCTGCGGTCCGCGCACGTCGCACACGGTGCTTGTTTGTTTTTGCGGCTAACACTTTGCCGCACGAGGCAAACCGGGCATACGTGATTGTCGCCAGTTTCCTGCGGAATTTCCCAAGACCGATGAACAGGGACGGCGAGGATGTCACGGGTCTTGCTCGTCTCCTTCACGATCGGGACGAGTGATCGGGTCGAGTGGCTGATACGGATGTGTGGTGGAGTCTCAAGCTTCAGGCTGTGCGCCAGCTTATCGATGTCGGAAAGCAACCAAGCGGTCCAGCAGTTCCTATCGAGTTCCGAGACGTGACTCTGCATATCGAAGCGTTCGCCCGGGAAGGAGAAGACCAGTGTCGAGCTGTCCCTGTAAAGAAGCGAGCCGAGAGGGACGTCAACCTCCACCAGCCGAATTACGCATTGGAAGAAGTCATCGATCGCTTCGCGTGCACCGAGCCAATCTCCCATCCGCACGCTCCGGGCTTCGTAATGGTCGGCGCCGATGCCGACCGTGAGCAAGCGCCATCGCGTGTTCTGTTTGATCTGATTGCATCGCCAAGGAAACTTGTCACTTTCCAGAATCGCTCCCGCCAGCGCGCTCTTGAAAAGTGCCGCGGTTACGTACGACTGATCCCAAAGGGTGACGTCGTTGTTGGGGAGCCGCGTTTCGGCGAGAGTCGAGGAGAAGGCGTTGCGCAGGAAACTCGCTGGCCCGATTGTGTTATGGCGCCAATCCCACCACGCACCTACATTTGCTGCGCCCGCCTCGCCGAGCCTTTTGAGCTCCCCAAGTATTCGTTGACTCTCCTCAGTTAATCTCTTCCAGCCGCGAGACGTGAGCAGAACGGGTGGATCGGCCAGTAGGTTGCGTTGTGGATAGCCAAAGGCCGAAGACCCCCACATATGCGTGGCATCCTGCTTTAGGTAGTGCGAGGTGCCCCGCGGCAGGTTTTTTTCGATCCCGGAAGTGATTCCGTGTGCGGCTTGAAGCAGACCCAGAACGCCTGAATCGCTCTGCTCGTGTTTGGTAATGAACTCCGTTAGCGGGCTGGGCAATGGAAATTGCGCGGAGAACCTTGTCGTAACCCAAGCTAGAAGATCGTCCCACGGAAACTGGGGGGCCTCGTGTTTATGCCAGTCTTGGTACTTATAGCCGGTCTTCTGGCCGGCTTGCTCTCGCAGGAAATCGGGATGCGCCTTGCCGGTCATGTGAAGCCAGCCGACCGCTTCCATGGCGAGTAAAAGCGAACGACAGTCTCTTAGCCTGTCTAAAGTTGAGCGATCCGTCATTGCGCGGCCTAGGCCCGGTTGAACCACGTGGCAAACTGTTCCGTGAACTCAGCGAGCGATCCTTTGGATATCGGTTGTTTGAATCGCTGCTTTGCTTTCCATTGCGTAACTCTGGCCGTGCCCCAACCGGCCATGCGCTTGGCCGAGATTCCATAGGTCGTGAACAGTGCTTGTGCGGCGTCGAGCAGTCCGTTGATCGCTTCGAAGGGCTTTACGTTGCTCCGCTCGACGGAACCGGGCAGGGGGGCGTACAGCATCTTGAATACGCCGGACGCGCCTGCCGGTACGACCTCGTAATAAATGGGTTGGGTGCCGGCTCTGGTCTTGCGACTATGCGGGTTGATGACTTCAAAGCCAATTCTTGAGAACCACGTGGGATGGAACGCCAGAGCGCCGCGTTGAAAGTCCTTCTTTTCTTCCTTTTCGTTGCCGAACAGGTGGAGAATCCAGGCGGGGTCTTTCCAGCCGTCAAGCTTGCCACGGTTGCGATGGAGATGTTCGGCCAGTCCCGCACTCATTCGACAAGCCCACCGCAACAGGCCCTTCCAGCTCGCTTCTGACATGAAGGGCACCCCGAAAACGCGATCCTTGCGGACGGGATTGTCCAGGACATGGAATGGCCGATCGTCTTTTGAGTACCATGGTGTTTCGAGGAGAAAAGCGATTTCGAACCTGATCCAGGACGGGTCCGGCGGTTCTCCGCCATCTTGGTCGACCTCAAGCCGCGGCGGAAATTTCAGATTTTCCTTTTGGGCACACCGGATATAAGACTGGCGCGCCTGGTTTCTCCTATCTTTTCCACCTGTGGACCACACGGTGCAGCCGTCCACGAGGCCCGAAGCGAGGCCGAATGGCATCGCGCTGTCCGCTGGACATGCCTCCAACAGGGTCAGATCGGCATAAAGATCGAAGCTCACCGTTCCCTCCTTGTTTCAGTCTTGAATAAAGCTTCTATAATTGGCGTGCCTGCAGCGAAGTCAGTATCGTTGAGACTCGGCCATATCCGTCGTAGACGATCCTTCATCTGGTCGAAGCTGACGGTCCCTGGTTTTACGAATCCGAAGGTGCGTCTCGCCTCCGCGGGTTCCTTGAAGCTGAAGATTTTCTTGCTTTCTCGACGTCCCCCGGCAAGCCATTTGCCCGCAGCACCGCTGCCTAGCAATTCGTCCGACCGCCCCTTCCGTTCGTTCCGACAAAGGGCCCTGTTGAAGGTGCTTGCACTGGAGTTCTGACGAGCCAGGTACCTTTGCCGCACGCACCAGAAATTTCCAAGCGACGCCCAGGCGAAAGCATTTTGATCGACTTTTCGCCACCGGGCAGAGTGCACGTAATCCTCGAGAGTCTTGAGCCCGATTTCCTTCGATACATTGGGTGCTTGCTCGAGCTTCACGAGCCCATAGTCCCGATGGTGTTCGACTCCGGCACGAGTGCGCTCGTTGGACGGTTTGTACACGGTTCGTCCTCCAATAGCCCCATGCTCCGCAATCAGACGAACCGTCATCTCGAGCAGCGTCCACTCTTCGACTCCGATCGGCCTCAGGGGTGTGAAACGCAATTCGAAGTCTTGGTTCTTCGTAATTTGCTCTTGACAAATATTGCCGTTGATGTCGAACGCTTGAAAGCGAAACTTCCGTGCCCAGCCTGTGCAACCAAACAGTTCACAGACAACGCAATGATGCTGTGGTTGTGTCGGCCCCTTGACCTGCGGGCTCGGACAGCGGTTTGTTTGGGTTGGGTCGCAAGCGGAGCCACACAATCCGCGCACCAAAACCTCGAACCACCATCGCAAGGATCCGAGAAGACCGGTCAAGATCAAGCGTTTTCCTGCGCCGTTCGCGTCACCCGTCCAGATCGGCGTCAGCGCTTTGAGGCGCCAAGTCCGTGCGCTTGAAGTTGGAGCATTAGATAAGCTGGTCGCCACCTGAGCCTCCTTTGGCATTCACCATTTGAAAGAGAAGGTTCGGTAGCTGGCGCTGCCGCGAACGAAGGAAGCGACCGCGCGCGCCTGAATCTGGATGATGGATTTGAGCTTGTAGCGCCGTCCGCGGAAATTTGCTTCGCCCTCCATCCGTTCCAGCACGGCGGATGCGACCGCGCGGCGAGTGCCGTCGGTGAGCATCCCGTCCCGGGTTTCGATAGTAGTGCCGCGTCCGATCGCGGCGATCACGGCGCGATCGACCACCGGCTGGCGGAACTCTTCAACCATGTCGAGCACCAGCGAGGGTTTGCCGGGGCGATCGACATGCAGGAAGCCGGCGAAAGGTTCCAGGCCGGCGTTCATAATCGCGCCCCACACCTGGGTGTAGAGAATTCCGTAACCGTAGTTGAGGGCCGAGTTTACGGGATCGGGAGCGCCGCGATGATCTCGGGAATCGAATCCGAGCTCTTCCGGGATGAGGAGGCGCACGCCCGTCCAGTAGGTGCGCCCCGCAAGTCCCTCGATCGAAAGAAAGGCCTCGCGGGCGGAATCGATATTGGGCGCGTCAATTGAAGCAGCGTTCTTGCGGGCTTTTGCGATCGACCGGGCCAATCCGCTCAGTTCGTCGAAGGCGGAAGGATTGGATTCCTTGAGGTACTTGCCGAAGTACTTGAGAAGAGCAGCCTGATTGGCGAGCTTGCCGCGCACGATAGCTTTTGCGAGATCGACGCCGCGCGCGTCGTTGTACGCGGCAAGTTGTTCGCGCCGTGTGATCACCGTAGCGGTCAGCATCGGCGACGAAAGCATCGCGTAAGGCTTGCCGGATCGGGTGAGGAAGGAGAGGCGGATTCCGCGTTCGCAGCAGGCCTCGACGAGGTCGGCGGAGATGGCGACGCCGGGGGAGCCGATGACGATTTCGCCGACGCGAAAGAGCGGGAGCTCGATTTCGTCGGCGGATTTTTTCGGGGGCTTGATGCCATTCGGACCGGGGGCGGTACGGCGCAGGGGAGGGGGCGGAGTCTTGACACCGTCGGAAGTGGCGACGGAAAGAGTGGGGCGTTTGTTATCGATTCCGAGAGGCAGGAAGAGCTGCGGACCGCCTTCGATCAGTTCGAGCCGCGGCTTTGGTCCGCGGATCACCAATCGCTCGCCGGTCTTGGCGAGCATCACGCCGTAGTCGGAGATGATAACGGAATTCATGGGTTCGCCCCCCTTGCCTGTCAGTTACGCCGCTGGCTCGGGTAACTCAAGAATCAGAAGGCTTTCCACGGAATCCTGTATGGCGGTTCAGACCGCCGAGGCTCGATCCGCTGGCGAGATGGCTTTCGCAGGCGGCGGCGAAAGCGAGGCAGGCTCGAATATGTTAGGGCTTGAGCGCGGGAAAGTCAGCCAGGATTTCCCCTCGCTCATCCCGGCGGCGAGATACTCAAGGATGTCCGCAACCGTGATTCGGGTTCCCTTGACGCCCGGCTTGCCGCTTCGAACCTCGGACGAGACGCTGATGTAGTCCTCGAACTTCATCGCTACTGGCAACCCGCCGCGGCATGCGTAGCGCAAGAGAAGGCCCGCGCTGGGCAGTTCAGTTCGCAGCTTCACTCCCGGCTGTAGTGGGTGAAGCCGGGGCCAGTGTTTACGATGCCGATAGGCACGATGGTTTCTATGAAACGGCGGTGACGGTCTTTTTTCGGACGGGCTTTAGTGAACGAGCTCAACGTTTCCAGGTCCGCATCAGCGCCGAAGTCGTCGAGTGGCACTATGTGTCCTCGAGACGGGGGACTCCACGATCCGGCACGAGTCACCGGCTGAGTGTATTCGGGACCTACGGTGCTGGATCTATAGAGGCGAACGAAGCGGACAAAGGAACCTCGTTTTCCGATGTAGCTTATGTGGGGCAGCAGTTCTGGCAGGCGGACGATGGTAGCGTCGTCTGCGGCGGCAAGATCGAAAGCCCATATACACGACCGGCCGAGGTGTGCGACTTCGCGATAGGCAATGGTCGGAGTATATGGCCGTGTCGGATCGCCGTCCCGCGATTCCTGGCGCACCTTAACGAACGTGTGGGTGACCACGGCCTCAGCGGAGGGTGCTATTCGCACCTCCATTTCGGCGAGAGCATGCAGCAGTTCAGCGCACTCGATGTCCGATAATCCTGCGCGAAAGGCGCCATCCACCAGAGCCATCTTGATGGAGTATGGGGTCGGTATCACCAGTGTCTTTCCGACCGAGCTCGTTGCAGAGCTGATTTTGAGAGAGAAGAGCGCCGTCGCGGTGAACTCGGCCATTAGCCAGCGTCCGGGGCCCGGAACCCCGGCTATGGGATCGGGCCGTTCCAACCTGGCGACGCGTGTTGACGCCGTTGTCACGTCCGAGTGCAGGCGGCTTGACTTCCGAGCCATGATCTTCAATTGGGGAGTTCAAGACCTTCGCATAGCTCAGCGAGGACTTTCACTCCGCCGGAAAGGGACTCAAAAGTCCTCACCTGGATGCTGTTTGCTTTGACCTGGTTCAGGACCCCGGCTGCTCTTCCGATCTCTTCGCGATAGTCGTCATGCAGGGGACTAACCGTAGGGGCTGGGAGCGACGTCGATGAAGTCGCGACCACACCCTTGCAGTCGACGATGTGAGGGTTCTGAGTGTTTCTCTGCGCGCCGGCCGGCTTCAGCAGCGTCGCCGCAAGTGCCTGGATTAAGGCAACCGCTCTTTTGCGACGGGCTTCTCCGTCGATCACATATCGTCGCGTGATATCGTTAAGTCCGATGCGGTAAAGGTCGGCGCTGCAAATCAGCGCATACACTCCCGAGGAAGCAGGGCGGTGAAAGATGGCCTGTCGCCCCGAGACGGTTTCGCCGCCTGCAGCCGTTCCGCGCCCCTCTGGAGCGTATTTCACATGAAAGTATTGTTCGGTTACGGTCAGAGGTTGGCCGTCGCTATCTTCGGGGATTCCAACTACCCAACCGAATTCGACAACCGACTTGCGCCCGACAGCGCGGCCCCTGGTTACAAGGGCGCCCGCCATGTCCGTGAGGCTGCAATCGACGACCATCTTGGTCATGATTTCGGATTCCAGCGCCTTGCGTTTGACCCGTTTGCCGTTGTCGACGAATTCCTGTTCCTCTTCGCAGAAATCAACGAAAGCCGGGTTTAGGGCGTTGATTCGATCGGCATCGTGAACCGAGGCGCCCGGAGACAGCGGCTGTTGGGCTTCCTTTAACAGCGGGACGAGGTGTTCGACCAGAATGTGTTTAAACATGTCGCCGCTTATCGCGTTGACGAGCTTTCGATGCCCGTTCTGGTCGATGATGTGCACCATCCGCGTCTGTTGCTGGTTGCCTTCGGTGCCTTCGCTGTTCAGATTATGCAAATCGATCGTGACTCGCGCGGACATCGACAACGAACTTATTTTAGCCACTTTCTCCTCCTCCCTGAACTTGTCCCGATTGGCCGGCTACTTGAGTTCACCGGCGACGTCAGTTGGCTCTTCCTCTCTGGGAAGTCTGCACGATCCGTAGGCGCACAGCATCGGTCCTACAACGGAGGCACCGTGTGACTCTATCAGCCGGACTAAGGATTCAAACTCTTCCGTTGTGACGTTGCGAGGCGCTGGCTTGTTAAGTTCGCGACGGCGGGCATTCTCAACGTTATACAAGGAAATGAACTCAGATATGGATTGGATAAGCTGCTCATTACCTGGGAGGCCGCTTTTGCGTCTGAGGTCGGGGAGCAAGTCATAGCGAATTTCCCTATAATCAGGGCGATTCATCGCCTTTTGCGCCTGAGCATTAACCGTGGCGGCACGGATTGCGGCAGCCACCGCCTTGAATCCTGCGTCTGCAAGGATGTCGCTGAACTTCGGGGCATTTCCCATGACGAGCTTCTCCAAATGTGCAGTGGTAAACTGTGGGATTTTCCGACCCTGTTCGCGCGCGCGGAGAACCAGGGCTCCAAACCGCGCCATAAATTCCAGGAGCGTTGCAATCGCGTGCTCCCCCCGACTTTCGAGAAAGCGACGATAAGTAATCAGCAGCCCTATCTCATCAGAATGGTCATCCTCAAGGGAGCGCACCACGCGCTTATGTTCGGTCAGGATATCGATAAAGGCCTTCGCTTGGATGTCATTGTCGACGACGAACCATCCCGGCAGCGCCAATGTCGCGATCGCGGAGACGGCTTTCGCGCTGCCGAGTGACTGATAGTGAGTTACCCAGATACCTGAGATTACGTCCGAAGGACGTTTCCCGCGCATCTTCAAGCCGGGAATCGGTCTCGCGGAGGCCATAGCGGCATACTCCTCGGAGTGTCTGACCAGAAGTTCCGCCAGTTCAAGCACAGCCAGACTGTCGAGTTTAGGTGGACCGCCGAACAGCCCGGCAAGTCGCAACTCCCTTGCAACTTGCTTAAAAGCATTTATGGAGATGTCAGCCGGAATTGGACAGAGGAGACGAACATGTTCGGCTTTCTGGCCCTGAAAAAACGGGCAGCCGACCGCGAAGTAGCCACGGTACCGCAGCCATTCGACGAACGGATCAGTCCATTGCTCCTTCGTCTTGTCGTTGCGATCAGTGCTGTCCGGCTTCAGCCGTGAGTAGCCCTTCGCCGCGGTCGGAGAAAAGAGCTGGACCGAAGTCGCGGGCCACTTCAGGTTCGACTGCTCTCCCGCGGCGAGCGCGATAAGCGCGGACCGAACCGAATCCGAGAACTCCCGTGGCTTCAGCGCTACAATCAGCGAGTGAATGCGATTGCTCGTTTCGTCGCCCTGCACCGTGTTGAGAACCTGCAGCAGTCGCCAGTCGGGGCGTGGTTCTTCCTGTTTCAGCAGTTGTTCGATTTCTTCTCCGGCGGTTTTGCGCCGTTTGCCTTCGAGTAGTTTCCTCCTTCGAGCGGCCTTTTCCTTTTCGCGCTGATAGTCAACCCAATCACTGACACCGCCGGGGACTTTCACTTTCTGGTTGGTCTTAAGAAAAGGGTATCCAGCGATTTGTGCAATAGACGTGATACGTTCCGGGGTGAGGGGCGCTTGAATCTCGAATGCGGTTTGCAATTCCTTGATTCGTACTTCATCGACGCCGTCTGCGCTTGAAAGCAAGTCTGCCAGACCAGCGGCGGCGAAGACGTCACCGTGAGTGCCTGTGGCCTTTGCCAGTCTGAAGGAGGTCATTTCACTCACTGCAAGCCCATTCGGAAGTCGCGCGTCGGTCGGAAAGCCTCAGCGTTCTCGTAAGGTATGAAACCAGGGGCCACCACTTTGTCAAAGAATCGCGGCTGGTGGTCATTTCCAGGAAGTCGTTAAGGTAGCCACGTTTGTCGCGTTCGCTCGACAAGTATGCCGCAATCTTCGGATCCGGCGTTCGGCCCATACACTGAAATACAACCTGCTCCCAGCCCGCCGATAGTTCAAGGACTCCCAAACTTGAGTCGGGCGACCTCGGAATGAACCCTCCATGATGTGCGATGATGGCGGCTGCGCATGCCGACGCGACATGTGCCAACAATTCGTCGGGGATTCCTTCCAGCGCTGCGCTCAGAAGAGAGCATCCATAGTAGGCGCTTGCGGCGGCATGCGGAGGACGTCTGCCTAGACTCCGCTGCCTCTCCCGGTCTTGGTTGCTGTCAGGGTCAAAGTCGGTATGAGCCAGGGGAGGTCCGGGTTCGCTCGACGAATTCTTGGACAATCGCCAAGCCTGCGCCCACTGCTGCCAGCGGGCTTGGAGCTTGCCGAGGTCATGGAGGTGACCGCACGCTCGTGCAGCTATTTGCATGTGCTGTGCAGTAAGACCGTAGAGCTTTTCGAACCCGCGGCCGATCATCCCGGCCGGAAATCCGTCTCGTTGGAGGCGAGCGCCCGATGCAGCGCCTACCATGTTCGCATGGTTCACCCATGACTCTTCACGCAGTGGAGCATATCCGGGACGCGGCGGCTCTACTCGGGGAGGGCTAACCGATGTTCCTGAGCGTCCAAGTCGAAGACCCATGCAATCGTCATAGCTGGCGATTGCTGGAGGTAACGCGACGGCATAGGTGCTGGCGAGGTGGTCGCGGTAAATCAGCTCTTTCCACGGCCTGGTTTCGTCGCCGTCCCAATACCAACCGATCGGCGAAGGCGGGGAAAGGTGTGGAGCGAGCGACCATCGGGACATCGATATCGTTTCTACCCTTCCGGGAGAGTTTGGCAGCTGCGGGGCCTCGCTGACGATTACGCGAATCGATTCGCTGTCGTCGCCGCGGATGAGGTGGGCTATGCCGGCGGTGTCGCGTTGGATCGCGTTTCGGTGTATGGCATCAAGCAAGCTGCCGATTCGACTCTGAATTCCCGGTTTGACAGCTAGCTCATCTTCGTCCCGGTGCACTTTTTCTACCCATTCAGCAACCAGAATCGGGTCGAGGGCGGTATGACCAGAGGTTCTGAGCAGTTCGCGTGTCGCATCAATGGAGCTGTCCGGCTTCTGGAGAGTGCCATACGGCAACCAGCCGAAGCTCTTGGGCAGCTCATAAACATGCACGTGTCCGCGTTCACCCGGAAAGCGGGCGCATCTGCCCGCACGCTGGACCAACGCGTTCATTGGGCACAGTTCGGTATGCATCTGATCACACGAAATATCGACGCCGGCCTCGATTACCTGGGTTGCGACGAGAATAGAGGATCCCTGGGCGGATCTTCCGAACAGACCTCGAAGCTTGTGTTCCTTGTTTTGCCGATCACTCTTGAAGAAACGCGAATGAAGGAGGACCAGGTTGACGTCCGGTTGATTCGCAAGCCTTGCTCGCAACTGTTCGAACAAATCCTGCGCTCGCCCGACCGTATTGGCCAGCACAATTGATCTCTGCCGGTGATGAATGAGCACGGAGTCGGCGCTTAGGGCTTTGGCCTCCCATGCCAGGGTGCGGGTTACGGAATTGACACTCGGAAGAGAAGCCATCATGTGCTCCGTCTCTTCCGCAGTCTTGGGTACGCAGGCGGTATCCAAGGCTTTGCACAGGATTTGCTCCAGCGGCGATGTCGCAGTGGCGGTCATCCACACCGACTGGCAGAGGTCGCGGAAAGCGCGGAGAGCTGCCGCCGCAGTGAGAAACGCCTTATCCGGCGACATCAGGTGAAATTCGTCGAACACCACCAACGCCCCCGCGATTGCGGCTGCGTTTACGTTATGGAGGCGCCCCGACAAGCTGTACGGGCCGCAAAGAATTCCGCTCAGCAGTTGGTCATAGGTGGTAACTATGATCCTGCCACGATCAAAGAACGGGTCGTCGGGTTGTTCGCCCGTCTGCAAGGTTACAAACGGTGATACAATTTCGCGAGAATCTCGTGTTATCCCATCGATGGGGTGTCCGAGACTCCCGGCTGCTTCGCGAGCCTCACGATAAACGCTTTGGGCAAGGGTGCGAAGGGGGAGCGCATAGATCAGCCTGGAGGGCGGAGTGGGCCAGTCGGAATAGAAGAACGGAGCAAGAACCGACCAGGTCTTGCCGGCTCCGGTCGGCGCTCGCAGCAACACGTTGCGCCCAGAAAAGAGCAGTTCCGCGACCTGCACTTGATATTCGTAGGGCGAGTAGCCGCTCAGGTCGCGGAAGTGTCGGTGATAACCGGCGTGATCCATGTAGTCTCACCAGGAACCATCAGTCCCCTCCTCGTCGGGGAATTCGCGTTAGGATCACCGTAACCCACGCACCAACCAAATTTCAGTCCCCTCCTTGTCGGGGAATTGTTGCAGCGGCCCACCGGGCCAGTTGCTAAGCATACTCGAGTTGACTAGCCTCGACGTTGGCGCGAGCAAGGGTTGGAATCGCCGAAGACCCTGTTGGAGGGGGTGGGATTCGAACCCACGAAGCCTTGCCAGAGCTTGCCAGATGCCGAGTCTGGTGACTTAAACCGCTCGTCCACCCCTCCACAGCTCACCAGTTCGATTGCGATTTTCCTTACTGTTCGTTTGTATTGGACTCATGCTTATTCCTTGACCGTTGGTTGGTACTGGGTCCGGTATTAAGCCATTTTACGCGCACACCGCCGCAAGTCAACCCTCCGCATTCTTAGAAGTCGATTCCTACGTCTAATGAGAACCGGCGGCGCGCTTCGGGGAAGCAGCTACGTACTTCCCCAACCCAAACGTGGCGCTGTGGCCGACGTGTACGAATTCGCCGAATTTGAGGAATTTCCAGAACGGGGTGAAGTCGCCCTCGTAGGTTGCCTGGCCGATTATTCCTTCCCATTCCATCCGCTTGTCCTGGCGGGAACTGTATCGTTCCCATCTTGTCCACTTTGTGTTGTCTTGCGTCAAGCGGATCGATGCGGCTTCATCAATCAGTCCCTTGAAGTCGACATCCAGAGGCGCGCCGCAGTGAAATCTTGACAGTGACGAAAGCCGGCCCAGCAGGCGGCGGAAAACGATCTGGAACTCCGGGCGGCGGACGAAGCGGCCTTCATGCTTGAGCCGGGTCTGGGTGAGGAACTCGATGGTCAGGTGCCTGCCCGGTGATGCGACGGCAAGTTCTTCGAGCGTGACCGCGGGCGCATTACCGCGCACAAGGTTGTCGGCCGCATCGTAAACGACGGCCGGGGCTTCTCCTTTGCCGAGCGCATCGATACGCCGCAACTCCACCGCGCGGCGGGAACGGCCGATTTTATCCACTTCGCGCAGCGCGACGACGAAATACGGGAAAAACTCCTGCGCGCGGCCAATCAACACCAGCTCGAAGGAGAGTTCGTCGCCGGAATGGAACGTCCGCCTGAAGGAGCCGGCGTTGATGTTTGCGGTGCCGGGGGAGATAACGAACGGACGCGGGATATCTTCGTGGGTCCTGAGCGCATCTGAGTGCGGAGGTGGCGAGGTTTCGAAGATTAGATGATAGGGGCACTGTGCGGGTATCGGGCATTCCATGCCGCGCGGTGCCGGGCAGGCGACCGCGCGGAACGCGTGGCCGAAGGCGCCGCGCAGAGTCGAGCCCAGATAGGCGGGGAGATCGAGAGGTTCGAGGACCTTGAAGGTTACTGTGTATCGTGCGCAGGACAGCATTGAAGCGGCATCGATTGTGCTCTCAAACTCCGGAACTGACAAATTGATATGATCGGGTTCCGAGCTTACTCCCGCTGGTGAGTTTGACGGAAGTAGGTTTGGAGGCGGAGGCATCGTTTGAGTCGCGCGTGCGATGCACGCGCTGAATAAGGTCCCTCACCCGGCGCGCGAGATGCGCGCCGGCCTCTCCCGATCGGGAGAGGCACGGGGCGTTGCGCAATCATTGGGTTCGGTCTTAGGCGGCGTTGGTGGATGGGGTGGGGACGGTCGGCGGGATTTGGGGGGTCGGGGCATCGTTTGAGTCGCGCGTGCGATGCACGCGCTGAATTCGGTCCCTCACCCGGCGCGCGAGATGCGCGCCGGCCTCTCCCGATCGGGGAGAGGCACGGAGCGTTGCGCAATCATTGGGTTCGGTCTTAGGCGGCGTTGGTGGATGGGGTGGGGATTGTCGGCGGGATTTGGGGTAATCGGGGCATCGTTTGAGTCGCGCGTGCGATGCACGCGCTGAATAAGGTCCCTCACCTGGCGCGCGAGATGCGCGCCGGCCTCTCCCGATCGGGAGAGGCACGGGGCGTTGCGCAATCATTGGGTTCGGTCTTAGGCGGTGTTGGTGGATGATGTCGGGGGGATTTGGGGTAATCGGGGCATCGTTTGAGTCGCGCGTGCGATGCACGCGCTGGATTCGGTCCCTCACCCGGCGCTTCGCGCCGGCCTCTCCCGATCAGGGAGAGGCATGGGGATTCGCGCGGGCATCCGGCCCGCTACCTTATCTGACGCGTGCGGCGGACTCCCCGTCAGGGGAGAGGCATCGGGAGCTAGCGGGGATGGTGGGTTTTCAGGTGGCGTTCGTATTGTTTGGCGTATTTCAGGAATACGTAGAATGCGGAGGTCGCGGCGGCGTAGAAGCCGCGGATGCCTTCGAGGAAGCCGCCGCGTACGATGTAGAACAGGACGAAGCGCGCGGCCGGGTTTATGACCATCTTCAGCGGCGTCATCGCGGTCGGTTCGTGTTCCGCCGCCGCGCGGGTCGAGAAGCGGTTCATCGTCGCTACGTGGTCGGTGATGTCGCGATAGCTGAAGTGCAGGATTCGGCCGCTAAGCTTCCCTACGGTCCCATCGACCACCACCTTGTCGTGCGGGTCGCGTCCGCCGATATGGCCGCGGTCGCGCCGGAACAGCCGCACCGGTGTGTCGGGTTCGATTCCGCGCAGGTCGTAGCGCCCCAGATGATACAGCATCCGCTGAATTCGGTAGCCGTCGGCCGGCGCCGGTGACGCTATCGCGCGCAGGATTTCCTCGCCGAGGTCGTGCGTGGCCTGCTCGTCCGCGTCCATCAGCAGCACCCAATCTCCGGTCGCGCGGTCGAGCGCCATCTGCTTCTGCATCACGTAGTTGGTGAACTCGTGCTGGAAGACTTTCGCGCCGCACTGCCGCGCGATTTCAATCGTGCGGTCGGTCGAGAAGGAATCGACGACGATCTTTTCGTCACAGAACCATGCGCTTTTGAGGCACTGGCCGATCAGCTCCTCCTCGTTTTTGGTGATCGTGATCAGAGAGATTTTCGGTCGATCGGCCATCGATGGTGGCGGCGGTCGCGCGCCGCTAGCCGCGCTCGGCGGCTTCCCGCGCGTTGGGATGCTCGATTTGATCGATGACGCGGGCGGCGATTTCGCCGAACGCGATCGACACGGGATGGCGCGGGTTGGCGGCGACGATCGGGTTTGCGTTGTCTCCCCCCTCGCGCAGCTCGCGCACGATCGGCAACTCGCCCAGGAACGGCACACCGAGCTCGGAGGCGTACCGCGCGCCGCCGCCGTGCGAGAAGATTTCGTGGCGCTTCCCGCATTTGCGGCACAGGTAGTAGCTCATGTTCTCGATCACGCCGAGCACCGGCACGTTCACCTCGCGGAACATCTCGACTCCGCGCTTCACGTCGATGAGCGCAATGTCCTGCGGCGTGGTCACGACGACGCCGCCGGCGAGCGCGACGCGCTGCGTGATGGTGAGCTGCGCATCGCCGGTTCCGGGCGGAAGGTCGAGCACGAGACAATCGAGATTGCCCCATTCGACGTTGAACAGAAACTCGGCCTCGAGCTTGGTGACCATCGGGCCGCGCCAGATGATCGCGGTTTCGCTATCGACAAACAGCGCCATCGAGACGTAGCGGATGCCGAAGCGTTCGAGCGGGATGATTCTTCGCTCGGGGGTGAGCGAGACCGCCTTTTCGACCCCGACCATCATCGCGATACTGGGTCCGTACACGTCCGCATCCATCAGCCCGATGCGCCATCCGCGCGCGCGCATCGCGAGCGCCAGGTTGACGGCGACGGTGGACTTGCCGACTCCGCCCTTGCCGCTTGCGACGGCGATGATGTGCTTGACGCCGGGGATATCGCGATGGGCCTGCGGGGGAGCGGCGCGATGCGCGGCGGAGGGGGGCGGCTGTTCGATGCGCACCTCGACGGCGGGTACATCCGGCATCGCGGCCACCGCCGCCTTCACGTCGGCGACGATCTTCTCAATCACGTCCGGCTTGGCGGTCGCGGCGGTCAGAATCACGGTCACGCCGGCATGGGCGACCTCGATATCTTTGATTATCCCGAAAGAAACGATATCGCGGGTGAAGCCGGGATATTTGACCTTTTTCAGCTCGGCAAGAATTTCGTTTGGACTCGGCATCCTGATTTTCGTTTTCGAGGAGGCGCGCGCGAAGAGGCGGCGCTATAAATGCTGCCCGACCATGTTATCATCCCGGGACTGCCGGAAAAACGGACGCGCCTCGGCGGCTTTGATCTTCCCTGGAGCAAGAGATCGTTGAAGAAACCCGCATCCAAAACGCTCGTTATCGCGCATTGGAAGGGAGCCGAAGCGCCGGTTACGGCGGTGAAAGAGCTTGAGACGGCGCTTTCATCGATGACCGGGCGCGAGGTGGGGGTGCGTGATGACCCGGGCGTGGCGCCGCGCGAAATCGTGGTATCGAGCGACGGGAGCGAAGTCGATCGCGGCGGGGGCGGCGAAATGCTCGCCGGCGATGCGTTCCGCGTGGAGCGCGCGGGGGCGCATTCGATTCGGATTCGGGCCGGCAGCGACCGCGGCCTTATTCACGCGGCGGCGGATTTGGTGACGAGGCTTGGCGCGCGGCTCGCTCCCGGCGTCGCGCCTTTCTATCCGCGAATCGATGCGGCGGCGATCGGCCGGATCGAGCCATACGCGGTTGTGCCGTCGTTCGCGCGGCGCGCCTTCGTTTCCGACATCATGACCTGGAACTACAACTTCGCCGATCGGCTGGAGCTTCATCTGGGGCACGATCGCGAGTTTATTCCCTGGATGGCGCGGCGGGGGATAAACGCGTTTTCCTATATCCGGCACGCGCACGACACGCGGCTTCGGATCGATGAGATCGCCGGGATGCTGCGGGAGCATGGAATCGGCGCCGAGTACGGCGGCCATGTGCTGCAGCTTCTGCTGCCGCGCGAGCGGTTCGAGAGCGATCCGGCCATGTTTCCGGCGGACGAGGACGGAAACCGGCTGGCGAGCGGCAACCTGTGCGTATCGAACCGGGCGGCGCTGGAAATTGTGCGCGACGGCGCGATTCGCTACGTCGCCGATTATCCGGAGAACGAGCTCTTGCACATCTGGGGCGCCGACGTGCGGCGCGGCGCGTGGTGCCGATGCGGCGGATGCAGGGAGCTTGCGCCGCAGCATCAGTACATGGCGGTGGTCAACGCGGTGGCGGAGTCGCTGGCCGCCGGCGCGCATCCGCGGCAGGTCGCCTATCTGGCGTATCACGACACGATCGATCCGTATCCGGGATTGCATCCGCTGGGGAACGTATGGGTGGAATGGGCGCCGCGGGAGCGGTGCTATTCGCACGCGATCGATGATTCGGATTGCGAGACGAATCCGCGCTATTTCGAATCGCTCAAGCGCTACCTGGAGATCTTCGACGGGCGATGCCACGTCTTCGAGTACTACGCGGACGCGATCCTGTTCGGCGGGCTCGCGTTCGCGACGCCCGAGGTGATCGCGCGCGATATCCGCGCGTATCATGCGATCGGAATCGGCAGCATCTCGTGCCTCACGTTCGGCGCATTCAGCCTGCTGGCGTACCCGGTGAATATCGAGACGTTCGTGCGATGCGCCCGCGATGCCGGCGCGGATCCGCAAGCTGCCGGGAATTCGGTGGCGAGCGGACGGCATCCCGCCTGCTCTGCCGCGATGGGTGATGCGTATCGCGCGATTGCGGATGCTTCGGCGATGGTGCTGGACTACGCGGACGTGATGCATCCGCGGATGGAGCCCGGCAAGGCGCGGCGCAAGCGCGGAGACCTCGAGCGCGCGGCGCGGATGTTCCATCGCGCGATCGACGCCGCCGGCGCGGTGTTGCGATCGCGCGGCGAGCCGCTGGCGCGCGGGGAGCATCAGTTGTGGAGATACAGCGCGCGGGTGCTCGAAGGAATTGCGGAGTATCTCGGCGCGAAGGAATGCGCGGGGCGCGATCGCGCGGAGCGCGGCGAGGCCGCAATCGCGAAGATTGCGGAAGCGATCGAGCATGTTCGCGCGATCGACCTGGAAATAAAGGGGACGTGGGGCGCTTACGATCTCGAGTGGATTCGCGAGGCCTGGCTTGCGGCGCTTCGCCGCGGCCTTGAAGCCAACACTCAGCAGCATCAGGAGATGCCGTGATGGATTCGATGGCGGGATATCAGCTTCCGGAAGAACTGGCCGCGCTGCGCGACCTGGTGGGCAAGATAATCCGCGAGGAAATAGTTCCGATCGAAGGCAAAATTGATCCCGACGCTCCCGAGATTCCCGAGGACGACTACTGGCGAATCGCGCGCAAGACGCAGGCCGCCGGGATGTGGTGCATGGGCGCGCCAAAGGAATACGGCGGCGGTGGACTCGGGACGTTCCAGATGACGGTGCTGACGGAGGAGATGGCGCAGCATCGGATGGGCCTGTACAACCCGGGCGCAGGAGTTTTCGGCCGCACGCCTCCGCCCGTCATCTGGGCGGGCACGCCCGAGCAAAAGGAGCGGTACGCGGGCGGAACGATCAAAAATGCGTGGTACACGTTCTTTGCGATCACCGAGCCGTCGGGAGGTTCCGATCCGGCCGGCGCGATCCAGTGCCGCGCCGTGCGCCAGGGCGACAGCTACGTTCTGAACGGGACCAAGATTTTCATCTCGCACGCGCACGAGGCGGAATGGGGAGTGGTCTTCGCCCGGACCGATCCCAAGGCGGGACGCCAGGGCGTCACCTGTTTCATTATCAAGAAGGGGCAGCCGGGTTTTACGGCGCGGCCGATTCGGACGATCCGCACCTCGGCGATTCCCAACGAGGTTGCGTTCGAGGATTGCGTGGTGCCGATCGAGCAGCGGCTCGGCGAAGAGGGGCAGGGGCTGAACCTATGCCTCGATCTGCTGGCGCGGCTGCGGTTTCCTTACTCGGCGTGCAACGTGGGAGTCGGGGTGGCGGCGCTCCGGATGGCGATCGAGCATGCGAAGCGGCGCAGCACTTTCGGCGAGCTGCTCGCGCGCCGGCAGGCTATCCAGTGGATGCTGGCGGATTCGGAAGTCGAGTTGCGGGCGGCGCGATGGCTTACGTGGGACGGCGCATGGAAGGCCGACCGTAAGGAAGACTTCCGCACGGAGGCATCGATTGCGAAGCTGTATTCCAGCGAAGTGCTGGGGCGCGTGATCGATCGCGCGGTGCAGATTCACGGCGGGTACGGCGTGAGCAAGGAGCTGCCGCTGGAGCGATGGTACCGCGAGGCGCGCGTGCGGCGTATCGGCGAAGGTCCCTCGGAAGTGCATCGGATGGTCATCGCGCGCACGCTGCTGCGTTAGAGAACGCGAGGCCGCACATAAAATCCAGGATTCACGGAAAGGAAGCGAAATGACGCTGCCGCTCGACGGAATTCGGGTGATCGATTTCGGACAGGTCTATGCCGCGCCGTACTGCACGATGCAGCTCGCGTACCTGGGCGCCGACGTGATCAAGATCGAGCCTCCGGAAATCGGCGACGTGCTCCGGCGTCCCGATCTGCCTCCGGGCGGAGGCGTGTATTCGTTTTTGATGCTGAATGCGCACAAGCGGTCGGTCACGCTGAATCTCAAGGATCCGCGCGGGCGCGAAATCGCGCTCAGGCTGCTCGAAGACGCCGACGTGCTGGTCGAGAACTACCTGAGCGGGGTGATGGACTCGTTCGGGCTGGGGTACGAACAGATTGCGGAGCGCTTTCCGCGGCTCATCTACGCTTCCGGGAAGGGTTACGGATCGAACAGCCGATGGGCGCGGCTGGGGTCGATGGACAACACGATCCAGGCATCGTCGGGCTTTATCAGCATCACCGGGTTTCCCGAGCGCGGCGTAAAGACCTCCGCGACATTCATCGACATGGGCACGGGGAGCCATCTGGTCAGCGGCATCCTCGCCGCGCTGATCCAGCGCGGGCGAACGGGGAAGGGCCAGAAGGTGGAAGTGGCGATGATCGACGTCGCGGTGCCGGCGCTGACGAGCGCGCTTGCGCCGACGCTGCAGGGGCTCAAGTTCAAGCGGCTTGGCAATCGCCATTGGGGCGCCTGCCCGACCAACGTTTATCCCGCGCGTGACGGCGAGATACTGATTTTCTGCCTGACCGAGGCGCATTGGCGCACGGTCGCGAAACTGATCGGGCGCGAGGAACTGATTTCGGACCCGCGATGCGCATCGCATGCGACGCGGCTTCGAATCGCCGACGAGCTGGACGGAATCATGGCCGAGTGGACGCGCGAGCGCGCCCGCGACGAGATGATTCAGACGCTTATCGAAGCCGGAGTGCCGTGCGCTCCCGTGCGGGAGATGGAAGAGGTCGCGGCGGACCCGGAGATTACGACCAGGGGAACTCTGATTGACAGCGAGTTTCCTGCGCGCGGACCGATTCGCGTCGCCGGATCGCCGATCAAGCTGTCGGAGGCGCCGCAGCCGGCTGCCGAGAACCTGAGGCGGCCGCCCCAGCTCGGAGAGCATACCCGTGAAGTGCTCGCATCGATCGGGATCGATTCCGCGGAGTTCGAGCGCCTGCGCGCCGAAGGCGTGGTCTGATACAGTGAACCGCTCCGAAGGGCTGGAAGGATTTCAGGCGCGGGCGGGGCGATGCTTGCGGGGGCGGCCCGGAGGAAAGGCGCTGGCCGGCTTGCGGCGCGGCTTCACGTTGAGCCGATCCAGCATCCGGAAGTAAGCATTGCGCGCGATCTCGAGGCCCCACAGGATTCCCAGGCCGAGGGTGATGCCGATTCCCTGGACCAATTCCTTCAGATAGCCGAGGGTAGTCAGCCGCTCGATTTCGAGCTCTACATGAGCGGATTGCTGAGTCGTTTCCATCGACCAAGAGGTTAAGCGGCGAAGCGCCTCGATTCAAGGCGCTTCGCCGCGATAGCTCGGGCCGATCAATGGAGCGGCGGCGGGGGAGGAAGCGCCGCAGGAGTCGCGGCGCCAGCCGAAGACTCCGGAAGCGGCAGGGTGATACTCACGTCGTCGAAGCGCGCCTGCGAATCGTCGCTCGCCCACAGGCCGATGCGTCCCTTCGCGATCTTGGCGTCGTCCACGTCGAAAATCATCTTGTTGTCGTCGTAGCAGGTAAGATGGCTGCCCTGCGCCCACACCTTGAGCTTGTACCAGGTGTCCTTGTCGGTCGGCACGACCTGCTGCTTGAGGTTTTCGAGCTTGCCATTGCTCATCCGCGAGAGCGCGAAATAATCGCTCGGGCATCCCGCCGATAGAACATAGAAGTTCTGCGGATTCACGTAGCGGAAAATTAGTCCGCCCGAGCAATCAAAGCGGCCGCCCGCGGACTTGAACGATGCCTCCAGCGTGAAGTCGCTGTACTCGGTCGGGTCAGTGAGGACGGTCACCAGGTTGTAGGCCAGACCGTGCATCAGGGAGCTTACGGTTCTGCCCGGAGGCAATCCGTAGGTGTTCGGCTGGCTGGGCGCGCTGGGGTCGGGGATGACCTGCCAGTCGCCCTCTACCGCGGTCCATCCTGCCGGCATCGCATGCGCCTTATCCTGGTCGAAGTTCCAGACTTTCACCTCCGGCGTGGGGGTGGGGGTTGGCGTTGGAGTTGGAGTCGGAGTGGGCTCCTTCTTCTTCGCTCGCGAGTACGCCGCCGGGCTGGTAAGTCCCACGGCAAAGATCACTCCAGCCGCGATCACGATCGCGCTGCGCAGCCAAACTCTTCCTGTCATCATCTATCCCCTCTCCGCTCTATGTCACTGAAAATTCGTCTTGGTCGTGTAACACGGAGGACGGGCGCGAGTTTCCCTAATGAAGTATCGCCCTGTCAAGAATGCGTCCGCCGGAAGGCCGAAAAAAACTCCATCCGCTTTTCCCGAAATTTGAATCGAGCCTGGCCGCTTATCGCCTTTTGGAGGGGGATGAAATCAAGCGCGGCCCCGGATCGGCGGTGATGTGCCGCGTCGAGGCGGTGTTCTAGGCGAAATCGAGTTTCGCTTTTACTTCGCCAAATGACTAGTGAAATTGAATACTCATTTAATCTCCATCTGCCTCTGTTTGCCTTGACGATAGTGGTAGATAGTGGGATATTGTGGGTCATCAGGGAGGCCCGCGGTGTTCAGCGGTCGGTTCGACCACGCGATCGACGAAAAGGGACGCGTCAGCATCCCAGCGCGGTTCCGCGAGGTGCTCCAGCGCGAGGGCCACGACCGCCTCTTCATCACCAACTTTTTCTTCAGCCGGGAGCGCTGCCTGGAGCTCTATCCTCCCCGCGAATGGGATGCCTTTGTGGCGAAGATAGCGGAGCGGGGCAGGTTCGATACGGCGGTGCAGAAGTTCGAGACGTTTTATATCGCGGGCGCGCAGGAAGTCCCGGTCGATCGGCAGGGGCGGATCCTGATTCCCGCGAAGCTGCGGGAATGGGCGGGGCTTGGGCGCGAGGTGACGTTTTCGGCGCGGCGCGATCATTTTCAGCTTTGGGACAAGGCGGTTCTGGAGCGCGTGCTGCGCGCGACGGAGGAAGAGGTTCAGGATCCGGCGTTCTTCGAGAAGCTGAACCTGTAGGCATCGATGACTTTGGCGGTGAAACACGACGACGGCGCAGCGGTCCGGATGCATGTGCCGGTGATGGCGGGGGAGGTGCGCGAACTGTTGTGCGCGCGCGGACCGCGCGTCGTCGTCGATGCGACCGTGGGGACGGGCGGCCATGCGCTCGAGATGCTGAAGGCGACGAGCGCGCGCCTGGTCGGAATCGATCGCGATGCGGACGCGCTTGCGGTCGCGCGCGATCGGCTGAGCGCGTTCGGCGATCGGGTCACGCTGCTGCACGGGAACTTCGGCGAAATCGCGAGGCTGCTCGGCGAATGCGGAATTGAAAGCGCGGACGCGATTCTGGCCGACCTGGGGATGTCGAGCTTTGCGCTCGACGACGCCGAGCGGGGTTTCAGCTTTCGCTCGGAGGGTCCGCTCGACATGCGGATGGACCGGTCGCAGAAGCTGCGCGCGTACGATCTGGTGAATGAAGAGAGCGAGGCGGACCTCGCCGATATTTTGCACCATCTGGGCGAGGAGCGCGCGGCGCGGCGGATTGCGCGCGCGATCGTCGATGCGCGCCGGCGCCGGCCGATCGAGACGACCGGCGAGCTGCGCGCGATCGTCGAGCGGGTGCTGGGCCTGAGGCGCGGCGGCGGAGTGCATCCCGCGACCCGCACCTTCCAGGCCTTGCGCATCGCGGTCAACCACGAGATGGAAAGCCTGGCATCGTTCCTGGAAGCGGCGCCGGGGCTTCTTTCGCCGGGCGGGCGGATGGCGGTAATCGCGTATCATTCGCTCGAAGACCGCGCGGTAAAGGAGCGAATGAGGGCGCTGGCGGCGGGCGGCGGCTACGTCGCGCTCACGCGCAAGGTGCTGAAGCCGGCGGACTCGGAAATAGCTTCGAATCCGCGCGCGCGCAGCGCGCGCCTTAGATGCATCGAGAGGGCGGGGCGATGAATCGGCGCGTGCGCCCATCGAAACCGCCTTCGAAGGTGGCGCCGGCGGTGCTGATGATCGCGATTGCGATCCTGGGCTTCGCGACGCTGATGATCCGGCTGGAGACGACGCGCGAAGGCTACCGGCTCTCGGCGCTCAAGGGAGAGATTGCGCATCTGGAGGACGAGAATCGGACGCTTCGGCTGAAGACGGCCGAGTTGTCGTCGCATGAACGGCTGAGAGCGCTCGCCGCGAATTATCATCTTGCGCCGCCGCAGCGCGGCCAGGTGGTGATGGTGCCGTGAATACCGCATTCAAGCAGCGGCGTACGCGAATCGGATGGCTGACGCTGGCGCTGGCCGCGTTGTTCGTAGTCGCGGTCCTGCGCCTGGTGGTGCTGGTAACGCTGGATGGGCCGCGGCTCAACTCGCTCGCGCGCAGCGAGCATACGGCGGAAGAGGAGCTGGCGGCGGTGCGCGGTCCGATCGTGGATCGCAACGGCGAGCCGCTGGCGTTGTCGGCCGAGACCCGCTCCGTCTATGCGCATCCGCGCCGCGTGTTCGAGTCTTCGACGGTGCGCGATCGGGCGAAGCTGGCCGCGGCGCTCGGGATGACGCCGGCGGAGCTGGAAGCGAAGCTGAAGAAGCCGGCGCCATTCGTGTGGCTGGCGCGGCGTGTCGCGGTTGACAAGGCTCAAGCGGCGGAGGCGGTCGGAATCGAAGGAGTGGGCGCGGTCAGCGAATATAAACGCTTCTATCCGGAGAGCAACCTGGCCTCGGCGGTGGTAGGGCTGGCGGGGATGGATGGCCAGGGGCTCTCCGGTCTTGAACTTGAATACGACAAGATCGTGCGCGGAGAACCGGTGACCCTGAACTTCTACCACGACGCGCTGGGTCATCCGATTCTCGACAGCCCGCTCGAGCTCAAATCGCCGGAGCCGGGCGCGCAGCTCGAACTCACGATCGACGCGTCGATTCAGTCGCTCGCCGAGACGCAGCTTGCGGCCGAGGTGGAGCAGAGCGGCGCCAGGCGCGGAGCGGCGATCGTGATGGATCCGTTTTCGGGCGAGATCGTCGCGATGGCGAACGTCAACGCCGATCCGGCGGGAATTCACGACCGGCTGCACAATCCCGCGGTGCAGGATGCGTTCGAGCCGGGCTCGACGATGAAGGGCATCCTGGCCTCGATTGCGTTGGCGGACAGGGCGATCACGCCGAGCAAGGAATTTTACTGCGAGAACGGCAAGTGGACGGTGGACCATCGCACGATCCACGACGACGCGAAGCACGGATGGCTGGACCTGGGCGGGATCATCGAGGTGTCATCGAATATCGGCGCGGCAAAGATTGCGCTGACGCTCGGGGCGGACCGGTTTTACGAAGGGCTGCGCGCGTTCGGAATCGGCTATCGGACCGGAATTGATTTGCCCGGCGAGGCGGCAGGGTTAATCATGAAGCCTTCCACGTGGCGCGAGATCGATCTTGCCAACCACGGTTTCGGGCAGGGCGTCGGTGTTACGCCGATTCAGCTTGCGGTCGCGTACTCGGCGATCGCGAATGGCGGGCTTATCGTGCGGCCGTACGTGGTGAAGGCCGCGTACGATGCGCAGGGCAGCGTGATTTTCCGGCATACGCCGCAGGTGATGCGCCGTGCGATTCCACCGGACATCGCGCACGAGATGAACCAGCTTTTGCGCGGGCCGGTGAACGGAGCCAACGGCACGGCGCATCGCGCGAAGGTCGATGGATTCGAAGTCGCGGGAAAGACGGGGACGGCGCAGATGGTGAATCCCGCGGGCGGATATTTTCAGAACCGGCACGTATGCTCGTTTATCGGCTTTCTGCCCGCCGACGATCCGCGCCTGCTGATCCTGGTGGTGCTCTACGATGTCGGCCACGGCCATTTCGGGGGTCTGTACGCCGCGCCGGTGTTCAGCGAGATCGCATCGGGAGCGGTGCGCGATCTCAATATCCGGCCGACCGATCCGAACTATGAAGTTGCGAGCATAATTCCGATTCCGGGGGCGAAGAGCGCAAGGAAGCGGACGGCGGCGCCCGCGGCGCCGGATGCGGACGACGCGATTCCCGCGCTTACCGGGTCGAAATCGCCGGTCACGCCGAATTTTGCCGGTATGAGTTTGCGCCGGGCGCTTCAGGCCGCGCGCCGCCTTGGAATCACGGTCGATGTGAAAGGCGACGGGTACGTTGTGGCGCAGGAGCCGGCGGCGGGTGCGCCGCTCAGCCGCGGCACGATCAAGCTCACGCTCGGGTCGGTGGTGGCGGACGCGGCGGAGGTGGCGGCATCCTCGCCCGCCCATCCGGGCAAATCGGCAAGGAGTACGAGGTGAAGCTCGCAAGGTTGCTTGCGGGGCTGGACTACGAGGGGATTGAGGGTGATGCGGAGGTGGAGGTAAGCGGTCTCAGTTATGACTCGCGCAAATCCGGTCCCGGTCACCTGTTTTTTTCATTGGCGCGCGCGCCGGAGCGCAACCGCGCCAACATCGAAGATGCATTAAGCCGCGGCGCGCGGGCGGTGGTGGTGAGGGGTGGAGATGCAGGAGCCGCCCGCCCTGCGGTGACCATAGTACGAAGCGAGCGGCCGCGCCTGCTGATGGGCGCGGCCGCCGCGCGCTTTTTCGGGTCGCCGAGCGAGCGAATCGATCTGATCGGGGTTACCGGCACCAGCGGAAAAACCACCTCCACCTACCTGCTGCAATCGATGTTCGAGGCCGCGGGCCGTCCCACCGGAATTATCGGCACGATCGGAACCTTTATCCGCGGGCGCAAGGTGTACAGCGGCCTCACCACGCCGGAGTCGCTCGATATCGAGGCGTCGCTGCGCGAGATGGAGCGCGAGGGCGTGAGGGTGGCGGCGGCGGAAGTCTCGTCGATCGGAATTGCGGAAGGGCGCGCCGATCATCTGAACTTTCGCGCCTGCCTGTTCACCAACCTCGGCCGCGACCATCTCGACTATCACGGGACAATCGAGAACTATTTCGCGGCCAAGCTGCGATTGTTCGCCGAGATACTTCCGCGCAGCCGACGGTCCGACGCCGTCGCGATCGTGCGCGGCGACGATCCCTACGGCCAGCGCATCCTGAACGCGGTCTCGGGCCGCAAGGTCAGTTTCGGATTCGAGGCGGGGCTGGATGCGCATCCGATCGAATACGCGGCAAGCCTGTCCGGGATTCACGCAATCATTTCAGTGCTCGGCAGGAAGATAACGATCGATTCTTCGCTGGTTGGCGAACCCAATCTGCTGAACATCCTTGGGGCTTCCGCTGTGTCGGTGGCCCTGGGCATCGAACCTGAGGCGGTGGAGGAGGGGGCGCGGCGGTGCCCGGGGGCCCCCGGCAGAATGGAAGCCATAGCGGCGCGGCCGGGCGTGAACGCGCTGGTTGACTATGCGCACAAGCCCGATGCGCTCGAGGCGGTGCTGCGCACGGTTCGCAAGCTCACCCCGGGCAGGATCATCTGCGTGTTCGGATGCGGCGGAGATCGCGATCGGGGCAAGCGCCCGATCATGGGCGGCATCGCGGCGCGGCTGGCCGATGTGCCGATCGTGACCTCCGACAATCCGCGCAGCGAGGATCCGATCGCGATAATCAGGGAGATCGAAGACGGGCTTGCGGAGGAAGGGCGTTCACGCGCGATGGATGCGAGCGGAGTGGGTCCGCGCTATTATCTGGTGCAGCCGGACCGCCGCGCCGCGATCAGACTGGGGCTCGAGATCGCTTCCGCGGGGGACACGGTACTCATCGCCGGTAAGGGGCACGAAGACTACCAGCTCCTTGGTTCCCAGGTAATTCACTTCGATGACCGGGAAGTTGTGCGTGAGATCGCCGCGGAACTCTCGGGCGCGAAACACTGACGGACGGCGGAAAGCGAATCGCGCTGAACGATGCTGTATCTGCTTCTGTATCAACTTCACCGGGTCCATCCCGCTTTCAACGTTCTGCGCTATGAGACGTTCCGATCGGTGCTGGCGGGCCTTGCGGCGCTCGCGCTCTCGCTCGCGCTCGGACCTTTGCTCATCGAGCGCTTTCGATCCGCGCGCATAGGCCAGACTATCCGGGACGAAGTTCCCGAGAGCCATCAGAAGAAGGCGGGCACGCCGACGATGGGCGGACTGCTCATCCTTGCGGCGACGCTCGCAGCCACGCTGCTGCTCGCGAATCTGACCAACGCGTACGTGTGGCTGGCGATCTTTGTCACGGTTTCGTTCGGCGCGGTCGGATTTGCCGACGATTATCTGAAGTTGCGCCGCGGCAAGGGGCTGGGGCTCAGCGGACCGGCCAAGCTGGTGATGCTGTTTTCGCTGGCGTTCGCGGCGGCGCTCTTTCTGTTCGCGGGCCTGCGCTTCGATACGCATCTGACGGTGCCGTTTTTCAAGAATATCCATCCGGACCTGCGATGGTGGGGCTATATTCCGCTGGCGATGGTGGTGCTGGTGGGATGCTCGAACGCGGTCAATCTGACCGACGGGCTGGACGGACTCGCGATCGGGCCGGTGATGACGACCGCGTTCACCTACTGGGTCTTCAGCTACGTCGCCGGCAACCTGAAATTCGCGACCTACCTGCAGATTCCGCACGTGACCGGGGTAGGCGAGGTCGCGATCTTCTGCGCCGCCCTGATCGCATCGTCGCTCGGCTTCCTGTGGTACAACGCCTATCCGGCCTCGATGATAATGGGCGACGTGGGCGCGTTGTCGCTCGGCGGCGCGCTCGGGATGGTCGCGATTTTGGCCAAGCAGGAGCTGGCGCTGGTGATCGCGGGCGGAGTGTTCGTGATCGAGGCGGTGTCGGTGATTATCCAGCGCTACTATTACAAGATGACGCATCGGCGGGTGTTCCGGATGGCGCCGCTGCATCATCATTATGAGCTCAAGGGATGGCCGGAAACGATCGTCGTGGTGCGATTCTGGATCGTGTCGATTGTGTGCGCGCTGGTCGCGCTCTCCACGCTCAAGTTGAGGTGAGATGCGATTGCGGGACGCCACTGTAATGGTCGTGGGGCTGGGCACGAGCGGAATCGCGGCGGCGCGGTTCCTGGCCGCACGCGGCGCCCGGCTTATCCTGACCGACCGCCGCGCCGACATCGATCGCGCGGCGCTGCCGGCCGGCGAGGTCCGGCTCGGTATCGAGGACGCGGGATGGCTCGACGGAGTCGAGCTGGTGGTGACGAGCCCGGGCGTTGCGCGCGATGCGATTCTGCTGCGCGAAGCGGTCGCGCGCGCGATCCCGGTGATCGGAGAAGTGGAGCTTGCGGCGCGCTTCATCAAGGCACCCATCGCGGCCGTGACCGGAACCAACGGCAAGAGCACCGTGACGGTGATGCTGGGCGAGATGATCAGGGCTGCGGGGCGCGGCGTGTTTGTCGGCGGCAATCTCGGAACGCCGCTGACCGATGCCGTTGGCGGCGAATACGACGCGATCGTCGCGGAGATTTCGAGCTTTCAGCTCGAATGGATCGAGAGCTTTCGTCCGCGCGTGGGAATTCATCTCAATCTGACCGACGATCATTTCGACCGCTACCGCGATCTCGAGGACTACGGGCGCGCGAAGGCGCGGATGTTCGAAAACCAGGGGAGCGGCGACTGGGCAATTCTGAATCGCGACGATCCGAATGTATGGAAGCTGGCGTCGCAGGTGAGGTCGCGGGTTGTGAGCTTCGGTCTCGGGCGCAATTTCTCAGGCGACGCAATCGCGCCCGCGGACGGAGCGCTGGAATTCGAGATCGGCAAGTCGCGGGGGCGAATCAGCCTGAAGGAATTCCGGCTCGCCGGGCGGCACAATCTTGCCAACGCGATGGCGGCGGCAGCGGCGGCGATCGCGATGGGCGCGGGCGTGGACGCGATCGAGCGGGCGCTGGCGAGCTTCAAGCCGCTGGCCCATCGAATTGAATTCGTGCGGGAAAAGGACGGAATCACCTGGATCGACGATTCCAAGGGAACCAACGTCGGCGCGGTGGTCGAGGCGCTCGAAGCCGTGGACGCGCCGGTCATCCTGATCGCGGGCGGCGTGGACAAGGGCGGCGACTACGCGCCGCTCATCGAGCCGCTGCGGCGCAAGGTCCGCCGCGCCATCCTGATCGGCGCGGCGCGCGAGCGGATGGCGGCGGCGCTGGGCGGGGCGGTCGACGTGGAACTGGTTTCAACTTTGGGGGAGGCGGTCGAACGGGCGGCGCGGATTGGGCGGCGCGGCGACACGGTGCTGTTGTCGCCGGCGTGCTCGAGTTTCGACCAGTTCAGGAGCTATGCGGAGCGCGGCAACGTATTTAAAGAGCTGGTTCGGGCGCTTTGAAGCGGTAGGTTATCGGCGGCCCGACCCATGGCTGTGGCTGCCGGCGGCGGTGCTGCTGCTGGTCGGCCTGCTGATGGTGCTGAACACGACGTATTTTCTGGGGCTGGAAAAAACCGGCGACGCGTTCCATTTCTTCAAGCAGCATCTCGCCCGCATCATCGCCGGAGCGATCGTGATGGTGCTGCTGTCGCAGTTCTCGCTGACCGGACTGCGCCGGCTTGTCGTTCCACTGACGGTCATCTCGATCGTGATGCTGTTGATGGTCTATGTGCCGGGGCTGGGACTGGTGCGGGGCGGGGCGCGGCGATGGCTCAAGCTCGGACCGATGGTGATCGAGCCGTCGGAGTTCGTGAAGCTTGCGCTGGTGTTTCTGCTGGCCGATTTCTTTTCCCGCCGCGGCGAGCGGATGCGGTTTTTTTCGCAGGGGATGCTGCCCGCGTTTTTCATCGTCGGTCCGATCGCGCTGCTGCTGCTCAAGCAGCCGGATTTCGGATCGACCGTGATGATCTCGGTGATCCTGTTTGTAATGCTGTACGCGGCCGGCGCCGAACTGAAGCATCTCGGGATGGCCGGGGCGGGCGCACTCTGCCTGCTGGTGTTCCAGGCCTTCGCGAAATCCTACCGGATGCGGCGGATGACGACGTTTCTCGATCCGTGGGTGGTCGCGCGCGGCGCGGGCTTCCAGTTGGTGCAATCGTTCATCGCGCTCGGCGCGGGGGGCGGATGGGGTGTCGGGCTGGGCGCGGGCCGGCAGAAGATGTTTTATCTGCCGCAATCGCATACCGATTTTATTTTCGCGGTGGTTGGCGAGGAATTTGGCATCGCGGGCGCGGTGACCGTGATAGCGTTGTTCTGCGTGATCCTGTTCCGCGGCATGCGAATCGCCCATGAAGAGCCGGATGCGTTCGCGAGCCTGCTCGCGGTCGGGCTGACTTCGCTCCTGTCGCTTCAGGCGCTGATCAACATGGCGGTGGTGATTGGAATGATCCCGACCAAGGGACTGCCGCTGCCGTTTCTCAGCTACGGCGGCACCGCGATTGTGATGGCGATGGGGGCTCTTGGCGCGCTGCTCGCACTCGGCAGGCGGCCGGCGGTGAGATGAGGGTGATAATCGCAGGCGGCGGAACCGGAGGGCATTTGTTTCCCGCCGTAGCGCTGGGCGAGGAGATTGTGCGCCAGCGCCCCGAGGCGCAGGTGATGTACGCGGGCACGGCCAACGGTTTCGAGGCGCGATGGTTTCCGAAGCAGAGTTATCTATACGAACTGTTCGATGTGCACGGAATTCGCGGACGGAGCATCACGGCCCGCGCGCGTTCTTTTCTGGAATTCGTTCGCGCGATCGGAGCGGCGCGGGCTTTGGTCGCGAGGTTTCATCCCGACCTCGTCGTGACGGCCGGCGGTTACGCATCGGCGCCGACGGCGATTGCGGCGATTGTGGCGCGGGTGCCGCTGGTGATGCTGGAGCAGAACACGAAGCTGGGCTTGTCGAACCGGATGCTGTGGCGGTTTGCGCGGAAGGTCTGCGTTAGTTTCGAGGAAAGCAGGGCCTATTTTAGTGCGGGTAAGGTGGTCGTCACGGGCAACCCGGTTCGGTACGAAACGAAGGCGGAGCCGGGGCTTCCGAGCCTCGCGCAAAAACAAATCCTCGTTTTAGGTGGATCGACCGGCGCGCACCGGCTGAATTTAGGAGTCCTAAAGGCTTTCAAAATTTGGGGAAAAAGTGTTATAAATTGGAGCCTTCTACATCAGTGTGGGGATGCGGACGTGGAGTTGCTTAAGGCGGAGTACAGGAATATCCCGGTGCGGGCTGAAGTCGTCCCGTTTATCGACGATGTCCCTGCCGCGCTTTCGCGCGCCACGCTGGTCATCGCCCGCGCTGGTGGCGGCACGGTCGCCGACGTCGCTCTGGCGGGCCGCCCCGCAATTTACGTCCCCTATCCCTTTCATCGCGACATGCAGCAGCTTCACAACGCACGCGTCATCGAGCGCGCCGGCGGCGCGATCATCGTGATGGACGACGTACACCTCGGAGAAAATCTGGCCCACCAGGCGCAGGCGCTGCTTGCCGATGACGCGCGTCTGGCCGAGATGGGATCGCGAGCGCGCGGGGCGGTGTTTCCCGACGCGGCGGCGAGAGCGGCGAGGGTTTGCTTTGAAGCCGCGGGGGTGGAGAACTAGATCCGTGAGCGACGTACGCGCATCCGGACTGCTTACTCGCCAGCGCCGGCTTCATTTCATCGGAATCGGGGGCGCCGGGATGAGCGGAATCGCGGAACTCAGCCTGAAGCTGGGATTCGCGGTGAGCGGATGCGATCAGCGCGAGAGCGCATCGACTCGCCGCCTCGCGGCGCTCGGCGCCGACATCCACATCGGCCATCATCCTTCGCACGTGGCCTCCGCGCTCGACGCGATCGTTATCTCCTCGGCGGTAAAATTTTCCAATCCCGAAGTGGTGCGCGCGCGGGCGATGAAGATTCCGGTGATCGCGCGCGCGGAGATGCTGGGCGAGCTGCTTAGGATGGCCAAGCTCGGAATCGCGGTCGCGGGCACGCATGGCAAGACCACCACCACCGGGCTGGTCGCGCTGATCCTGGAAGAGGCGGGACTGGATCCCACCGTCGCGGTCGGCGGAAATATCCGCAACAGCGGCACTAACGTAAGGCTCGGCAACGGCGACTTCATGGTGGCGGAGGCCGATGAGAGCGATGCCTCGTTTCTCCTGCTGCTTCCCACCATCGCAATTGTCACGAACATCGACCCGGAGCATCTCGACCATTACGGCACGATGGATCGGGTGCGCGATGCGTTCCTGAGTTTCGTCAATCGCGTTCCGTTTTACGGCGCGGCGGTACTGGGAATCGACAGCGTCAACGTGCGCGGATTGCTGCCCCACGTGCGCAAGCCGGTCATCACCTATGGCGCGGCGGCGGACGCGAACCTGCGCGCGGATAGGATCGTTATCGATGGGCTGTCCACGCGCTTCGAGGTGGTTCGCGGCGGCGATCGGCTCGGCGCGGTCGCGATCCCGTCTCCCGGGGTGCACGTCGCGCTGAATTCGCTGGCCGCGATAGCGGTCGCGCTCGAGCTGGGAATCGATTTCGGGATCGCGGCGCGCGCGCTGGCGAAGTTCAGCGGAATCCATCGCCGATTCGAGATCAAGGGAGAGAAGGCGGGCCGGATCGTGCTCGACGATTACGCGCATCATCCGGCCGAAGTGCGCGCGACGCTGGCCGCCGCGCGCGCGGCGTTCGGACGCCGCGTGGTCGCGGTCTTCCAGCCGCATCGTTACACGCGGATGCGCGATCTGTTCGACGAATTCCTCGGCGCGTTCGACGATGCGAGCGCGCTGTATCTGCTCGACATCTATCCCGCCGGCGAAGATCCGATCGAGGGCGTTTCGTCGCGGCGGCTTTACGAGGCGCTGCGCGCGCGCGGGCATCTCGAGGTGCACTACCTTGGCGATGCGTCCCGGGCGGCGCGCGATCTCGCGCAGGCATCGCGCGCGGGAGATCTGATCGTCACGCTGGGCGCGGGCGACATCTACAAGCTCGGCGACGAAATACTCGCCGAGCTGGGCGACGAGGCGAACCTTCATGAGCCGGCTTGAAGAAAAGCTCCGGTCTCGCTTCGGGGCGCGCTTTGCGCCGTCGCGTCCGCTCGCCGATCTCACTTCGTTTCGGATCGGCGGTCCGGCGGATTTGTTTGTCGATGTGGAGAACGAAGCCGAGCTGCAGGAAGCGATGGCCGCGGCGCATCGCGAGAACGTGCCGGTATTCTGTCTCGGCGCCGGCACCAATCTGCTGGTCAGCGATCGCGGCGTTCGCGGGATGGTCGTAAGGCTCGGCGCCGGCTTTCGTTCGATCGCGATCGAAGGATTGCACGTCGTTTCGGGCGCGGCGGTGGAGTTTGGCGATCTGGTCGAGGCCGTGGTCGAGCGCGGGCTTGAAGGACTCGAGTTCGGCGAAGGAATTCCGGGCAGCGTGGGCGGCGGACTGGTGATGAATGCGGGCGCGTTCGGAGGCGAAATTGCCCGGGTTGTCGCCCTGGTTCATGGAGTGACGCGCGAAGGCGCGGCGCGGTCGCTCTCGAAAGACGAAGTCGGGTTCGCCTATCGCCGCACCGCGCTTGCGCAGGGATTCATCATCACCCGCGTGGAATTCGATCTGGCGCAGGGCGATCGAGAGCGGCTGCGGGCGAAGGTGGCCGATCTTCACGCGAAGCGCGCCGCGCGGCAACCGCTCGGAGTGCCCAATGCGGGATCGATATTCAAGAATCCGCCGGGGAATTTCGCGGGCCGTTTACTGGAGGGAGCGGGGCTCAAGGGCGCGCGGCTCGGCGGCGCGGCGTTTTCCCCGCAGCATGCCAACTTCATCGTGAACCTGGGTGGCGCGCGCGCGGAAGAAGTTCGCGCGCTCATCGAGATGGCCCGAAGCAAGGTCAAGGAACAAAGCGGAGTCTGGCTGGAACCCGAGGTCAAGCTGGTAGGGGACTGGTAAGCGCGGAGACGGATGTTGCGGGGTGGCGAGGCGGAGCGGAAATAAGACGGCGGCGGGATGGAACCCCAGGCTCCTGGGGCTGGTCCTGTGCGCCTTCTTCGTGCTGGGCGTGATGACGGGATTCAGCGCGGCGGGGCGCGCGTTCGCGCTGCGCATTTCCGATTTCATCGGATCCTTGGCCGGCAGGCTTCCACGCACGCAGGCGCCCTCGGGGAGCACGAGCCAATGGCTCAACGATCGCCTGCGCTGGCTGCATGAGCATTTCGGAATAGATTTGGCGGGCTTTCGCGGCCGGCAAGGTGGAGCGCGCTCCGCGGGCGGCGCGATCGCGCTCGTCGAACGGCACGACGGCTTTTATGCGCTTTTCGCGGACGGCGAGCTTCGCGGACCGGTCTCTCCGAACGCGGCGGACGATCTGCCGGTTCTAAGCGGTCCGCGCGTCGAGAACGCGCGCGGGAGCGATCTGGTCGAGTTCGCGGCGATGATGGTGCGGGCGGAGGCGGCGCTTTCGCATCTGATTTCCGAAATGAAGGTGGACAAGGACGGCACCGCGTCGCTTTACCTCGAGCGCGCGCACACGATGGTGGTTTTCGATCTCGATTCGATGCCGGCCGAGATGGCGCGCGCGGCGGAGATTCTCGGCCACTGGCGCGATCGCGAGCAGATGATTTCCGCCATCGATTTGACCACGCCCGGCGAAGCGGTTGTGAGCCTGGCGCAGACGGTCGCGGTTTCACCCGCGCACGGCGGCGTGGTCAGCAGGATTTCCGATCGTGCCCCTGCGGGCGCAGGGCGCGTATCGGCGAGAAAGACCAGGAGTCCATGACGCGATGAGGAACCTGCTCACCGGATTGGATGTCGGCACCAGCAAGGTATGCGCCCTGGTGGCCGACGCGAGTCCTGAAGGGGAAGTGGCTCTTCTCGGCAGTGGAGTCGCGCCCTGCACGGGCCTGCGCAAAGGGGTGGTGGTCAACATCGAGGCGACGGTCGAGGCGATTCGCGCGGCACTGGACGAGGCTGAAAAGACCTCGGGTGCGCGGGTCGGGTCGGTGGTTGTCGGAGTGGCCGGACCGCATATCCGCGGACTCAACAGCCACGGAATAGTCGCGGTAAGGGGCGGCGAGGTCGGCAGCCGCGACGTCGATCGGGTGATCGACGCGGCGCGCGCGGTCGCGATTCCGCTCGATCGCCAGGTGCTGCACATTCTGCCGCAGCAGTTCGCGGTTGACGATCAGGAAGGGGTGCGCGAGCCGATTGGGATGGCAGGGGTTCGCCTCGAAGCGCGCATCCACATTGTCACCGCCGCGCAGAGCTACGGACAGAATCTGAGCAAGTGCTGCGAGCGCGCGGGAGTAACGCCGGCGGAGCTGATGTTCGAGCCGCTCGCGTCGGCGGAAGCGGCCCTGTTTCCCGAGGAGCGCGAGTTGGGCGTGGCGCTGATCGATATCGGCGGCGGCACCACCGACATCGTGGTGTTTCATTCCGGCGCGGTGATGCACACCGCCGTGCTTCCGCTCGGCGGAAACCATCTGACCAGCGACATCGCCGCCGGAATTCGCACGCCGGTTACGGAAGCGGAGAAGCTGAAGATCGCCTATGGCGCGGCCACCAGCCAGGTGGTGCGGCGCGACGAGATGGTGCAGGTCCCGGGCGTCGGCGGGCGCGAGCCCAAGGCGATCGCGCGCAAGCTGCTCGCCGATATCATCGAGCCTCGCATGGAAGAGATCTTTGCGATGGCGCAGCGGGAAATCATGCGTTCAGGCGTCGCCGACAGCCTCGCTTCCGGAGTCGTGCTGGTCGGCGGGACGTCGCTGCTGGAAGGAACCCAGGAGCTGGCGGAGCGGATTTTCGGAGTGCCGGTGCGCAGAGGACTGCCGATCAATCTGAAGGGCATGCCCGAAGAGCTGATGAAGCCGATGTACACAACCGCGGCGGGACTGATTCTTCATCAGGCCTCGCGCGGTTCGATCCACAACGGCGCGCGGTTCGGCCGGCTGGGATGGCTGCGATCGCGGCTCAGCGACTGGGTGAGGGATTTCTTTTGAAACGGCGCCGCAGACAAAAGCACTACGGCGTTCAACAACTTTTGCCGGTGGGTGGTGCAGGAGGAAGTCAAATGATCGAGTTGGTTAATGGTCCCGATCCGGGCGCGCGCATCAAGGTGATCGGAGCGGGCGGATGCGGCGGCAA
>JAJPKP010000044.1 GCA_021323675.1 Pseudomonadota bacterium
CATCGCGACAAAGTGCTTGCCTTCTTTCGACCAGTTGCGGGCGAAGTCAGTCTGCGCTCCACCCAGGATGTAAACCGGCGCCGCTTTTGCCATCGCGTTAGCTCCTTGGATTGCAACCTCTAGGCCGCCAGCGTGCGGCCGTAGTCCAGCACATTACCGGCGAACATCTTAGCACCCTTGCTGGCGGCTTGCTCCAGGCACGCGGGAACCGCGAGCTTGAGCCGTGACAGCATCTCGATGGTTTGCTTCGCACCGAGCAGATCGACCATCGCGGTGGGCGGCGCCCAGTTGAAGCCGTAGCTCATGATGATGTCCACGTCTCTGGGCGTTTCGGCGACCTCGCCGACGCGATTCAGGCCATAGCTGACATAGCCAAGGACGACGCGCCGGCAAAGCTCCGCCTCGGCGCCCTTCGCATCGCGCAGACACGCCATCGCGTCGGAATATCTGCCCACCCGGTTGAGCGATTTCATCTTCTCCACGAAGACGATCGGCTCAGGCTTCTTGAGCGGTTGGTATGATCCGCTTTTTGGGTCGAGCACGAGGACTTCTTTGCCCTTTTTTCTGTAGAAGCCGCCAACTTCGGGAGTTTTGTCTCCGAGCCTGCCTTCCTTGATTCCCTGCTCCATGAATCCGGGCAGCTTGAAGTCGGAGTGCGCTTCGTCGGGGCAGTTGTCATGCACGTTGTCGACGATCGCTTTGTGCACGTCCCATCCCACCAGGTCGATAGTCGCAAGCGGCGCCATCGCGCGTCCTGTATGCGGTCCTATCAGGTAGTCAACGAACGCAACGCCATGCTCGGCGGAAAGTTGCGCGACCTGGTTGAGAACCTTGAAGCCGACCCGATTGCCCACGAAGGCCGGCCGATCCTTCGAGACGATGACCTTGCGGCCCATCCGCGACGCCAGCATCGCCAGGGTCGATCTCAGAACCTCGGCAAGAGTGTCTTTGCCCGGGATGACCTCGGTCCCGACGATGACGTGGGGCGGATTGAACATATGGATCCCGAGAAAGTGCTCGCGGAACGAGCGGCTTCTTCCCTGGGCCATCGCTTCGATCGACAGTCCCGACGACCCTGTCGCCACGATCGTATCGGGGCGGCGGTATTGGTCGACGAGTTCAAAGAAGTGGCGTTTGAGAGCCAGGTCTTCGGCCAGCGATTCGAAAACCAGGTCGGCTTCGCCGACCGCGCGCTGGAGGTCGGTCTCGTAGGCGCCGACGGTCATGCGATCCGAAACCGCCTCCGCCCGGGCCGCGTTCTGCGCGGCGCGCACGCCGGCCTCGGCCTTGTCGCGCTCGCGCGCGAGCATCGCCACTTCGCATCCGGATCCGGCAAAGACGCCGCCTGCGCCGGCTCCCATCGTTCCATTCGCTCCGAGTACGACCACCTTTTTGACTTTATCGGCCAAGCAAATCTCCTTGCTTATTTGAATAGCCGCGCACTGGCCCGTCGTGACCGCGGCGTGCAGCAACGCGCGGCGCTTCTTCGATGCGGCGCGGGCCGCTCGACCAGGAAGATCAGGCAAAGGCGGCGGCTTGCCGCCTGCGCGGACCGGCGCAGACGCGATAAGGGATGTTAGCCGAGCGGCATCGATGGCGCCACTGTGTTTGCCGGCCAGCCTAACTGATGTTCGGTTGGGGCGAAGGGCAAATCTAAAGTGATACTTTATGCTCGGCCAGCTCGGCCACGAAAAACTCCTCTGCGGGTTCCGCCCGCGCAACGACGGTGCGGGCGAATGCCGCGGCCAGTTTCGGTCACGGCTCGTACCATCCCCGGCCGATCGATCCGATCAGCCGGTCCGCGCAGGCGGGTCCCCAGCTTCCCGCCGTGTATTCGTCGATCGGGACGATCGATTCGTCCTTCCAGGCATCCAGGATGCCCTGAACGAATTCCCACGAAGTCCGCACATACTCCGCGCTCGGAAACAGGGTGTGGTCGCCTTCCATCACGTCCAGCAGCAGGCGCTCGTACGCATCCGGCGACGAATCCGCCCCGAATTCATCCGAGTAGCTAAGGTTCATCCGCACGGGCTTGAGGCCGAGGTCGAGCCCGGGGTGCTTGGAAACCACGTCGAATGAGAAACCTTCATCGGGCTGGATGCGCAGGGTGAGGAGGTTGTTGTGAAGGTTGCCCGCGCGATTGAAAAGAATGCGCGGGACGCCCTTGAATTGCACCACGATCGAACTGGCGCGGCGCTTGAGGCTCTTGCCGGTGCGGATGAAAAACGGAACTCCGGACCATCGCCAGTTGTCGATAAACATCTTCAGCGCGACGAAGGTTTCGGTGCGCGAGTCGCGCGCGACGCCCTGCTCATCAAGATAGCCGCGGACTTCCGTGTCTCCGATTCTGCCCTCGGTATAGCGCGCGCGCACGGTGCAGTCGCGCGCCTGCTCGCCGCGGATGGGCCTGAGCGCGCGCAGCACGTTGAGCTTCGCTTCCATGATGTCGCGCGCATCCAGGGTCACCGGCGCCTCCATCGTCAGCATCGTCAAAAGCTGCAGAAGATGGTTCTGGATCATGTCGCGCAGAGCGCCCGAATGGTCGTAGTAGCCCGCGCGAGTGCCGACTCCTTCGGCCTCGGCTACCGTGATCTGCACGTGGTCGACGTTGCGGCTGCCCCACAGCCGCTCGAAGATCGAGTTTGCGAAGCGCAGCACCAGCAGGTTCTGGACCGTTTCCTTGCCGAGGTAATGGTCGATGCGGAAGATCTGCGATTCGTCCATGTGCTCGTGCAGCGTGCGGCTGATCTCGATCGCGCTGGACAGGTCGCGTCCAATCGGCTTCTCGACCACCACGTGGGTGAAATATCCCGCGTTGGGCGGCGCGATGAGCTTTTCCGCGGCAAGACGCGCGATGCAATCGTTGAAGGCTTCGGGCGGAATCGACAGATAGTAGATTCGGTTGGGCGGGATGTTGCGTTCGCGCTCGATCTCCTCGAGCCGCGCTTTAAGCTGCTTGAAGCCGTCGGGTCGGTCGAGTCCCGACTGGTAGTAGAGACCGTCGGCAAACCCGCGCCAGCATCCTTCGTCTATCTTCAGGCGGGAATATTTGTTGACCGCCTCGCGCGCGGCCGCTCGGAACGCGTCCTGCGTCATCGCCGAACGCGCGAACCCCAGCACCGCGCTGTTCGACGGCATCAGCCCCTGTCCGCAATGGGCCAGGTTGTACAAAGCGGGCAGCAATTTTCGGCGCGCGAGATCGCCCGACGCGCCGAAGATGACCACGGTGCAGGGCGGGGCGGGACGGGAACTCTGGAAAGTCAGCGTGTCGTTCATGCTCACGATGCTACTCCGCGCAACAATGGAAGCCATCCGCTTCCGACTGGACCCTGATCATCCGCAAGTGATAATTTCAAAGGGGCGGACTTTCACCGCGGTCATGATTCGGGTTCACAGCCGTAGTACCTCCAGCTTGACGTTGGTCCGCGAGCCGCTTCGATGAGTGGACAGGCAGTTGCGATTCAGCCCCGACAACCGTCGCCCTTGATCGAATGGCTGCCGATTGTCTTGTGGGCGGCGGTCATTTTCACCTTTTCGACCTCGGGTTTTTCAGCGGCCAACACTTCCCGCATCGTCGTTCCGTTCCTGAAGTGGCTGTTCCCCGGCATTTCGACCGCCGCGCTGGTGCTCGCCAACGCGCTCACGCGAAAGGCCGCGCACTTCGCCGAGTACGGAATTCTCTTCTGGCTGCTTATCAGAGGTCCGCTCAAGGGGCGGCCGTTTCTGGCGATGGCGTTATGCGTGGCATACGCTCTGACCGACGAAGGGCATCAGTTTTTCGTGCCTGGGCGAACCGCGTCATTGTATGACGTCGCGCTCGATTCCACCGGCGCGATGTTCAGCGGGTTTCTGCGCGCGGCAATCAGCGAACTGGTCTAGTTTCCGAGCCGGCGGCGCTGCGCTCTCGGCGGCCTTGCCCTGCCGCTTCAGACCGCTTCCGGCGCCGAAGAGATTCGGTCCATCCGGCCGAAAAACTCGATTACGTTCTTCAACTCGCCGGGAATCTTCAATTCTCCCGTAAAGGCGAAGTAGTAGAGCTGGCCGTAGAGCGCGAAGTCCGCAAGCCCGATCCTCCCCAGCAGAAAGGCGCGCTCGGAAAGCGCGTCGTCGAAGGGTTTCAGAGCTTCACACGCGCGCGCGAGGTGCGAGGTGTGCTCGTCGATCATCCGGTCAACAAAGCCCGCGCCGTACTTGCGCTCCCGGACCAGGCGCCAAAACGCTTCGCGATCCCGGCCGCGTTCGCGCCAGAACGCGGCTTCGTCGGGAATCGCCGCGCGGAAAAGCGCATCCTCGACCGCATTGTCGATATGGTCGGCCAGCACTCGATGAAGTCCGCTCCAGCTCGGCGGCAGGATCGTGGGTTCGGGGAACATCTCTTCCAGGCGCATCGCGATGCGTGCCGAATCGACGATCGTCTCGCCGCCGTCGAGCGTAAGCGCCGGCACCATGATTTGTCCGGACGCGGTCAGCAACTCCTTGCGTTCCAGGTAGTCAACCTCGACGACTTCGTAGTCGATGCCCTTGAAATCGAGGATCTTGCGGACCTTCGCGCAATAGGGGCTGCCGATGAATTGATAGAGTCGCGCTGCCATCGTTGGATGCCTCTGCCTATGGCAGAAAAAGAGTATGTGAATCCATGAGCGGCGTCATCAAGCCGCCTCCGCCCCCGCTTTGGACGGACCAAACGCGCCGCCGCGCGCAATGGGTCCGGGTATGCTCGGCGGTTCAGTCGGGACGCGCCAGCATCGCGCGCATCGTAGTCGCGTTCATGATTCCGAAGTTGCGATAGCAATTGTTGAAAATGACGTGGGCGCGCGAGATGCCTCCGATCTTCCTGATCTTGTCCGCCCATTCGGCCAGCTCGCGCTCGGAATAAAGATACTTGTAGCGCTCGGCGGCGCTGATGTTGCGCGCGTTCCAGTTCTCGCGATTGCGGCCGTGGAAACGGATATAGGCCTCGGGCCCGGAGACTTCGAGAAACGAAGGAATAGCGGTGGACACTTCGGGCGCATCGACGCAGACGTAATAGAGGCCGTTCGCGCGCAGGAAATCGATCGTCTCGCGCTTCTGGCGCTCCTCTGCGAGCCAGCTGCGATGGCGGAATTCGACGGCAATCGAGTCGCCCGGCAGCCGCGAGGGCAGGCTCGCGATATATTCGAAATTCGACGCCTTGCGCGTGAAGTAGGGCGGAAACTGAAACAGCAGCATCCCGAGCTTGCCGGCTTCCCGAAGCGGAGCCAGCGATCCATGGAACATCGAGAACGCGGTGTCGAGCATCTGCTTCGACGGATACCTGACGCGAGCCTCGGCGCGCTGCTTTTCGGTGAGCATCTCGCGCAGATTGAGAGGCAGCCGCGCGACCTCGGCGGGATGCTGCGTGAGCATCGCAAACGCCTTGATATCGAACACGAACTCGGGCGGGGTGCGCTCGGCCCATAGCCGCGCATTTCTTTCCGAGAGCAGCGTGTAATAGCTCGCGTCGACTTCGACCACGTTGAACTGCGATGCGTAAAACCGCAGGCGGTCTTCGGCCGTCTTTAGCGATGACGGATAAAAGGTGTCGGAGTTAACCAGGGTTGGGTCGGTCCACGACGCCGTTCCAACCAGATATTGGATCCCCGATGGCATCGCGAAGAGAGTCTATCACGCGAGGGCGCCGGATGACGTGGCAAGCCGGCTATGCCCTGCAGCGGCGCAGGATGTCATCCAGATCCGCCGCCTCGAATGAAGATCGCACGAAATCCGCGCCGCCCAGCTCCGCGGCGGCATGATGGGTGACGGCGAGAGAACGCATGCCCGCGCGGCGGGCCGCTTCGATTCCAGTGCCCGAGCTTTCCACGACCAGGCATTCACCGGGCTGGACCGGATTCCGATCGCGAAGCAGAAAACCAATTCGCCCCAGTGTTGCGATCAGGAGGTCCGGAGCCGGTTTTGGGTTTTCAACTTCGGCGGCGGTCAGGATGTCGAGAAACAGCGGCGCGAGTTCATTCCTGCCAAGCAGCTTCTCGGCATCCGCACGCGCCGCCGCGGATGTGAGCAGGAGCGGGAAGCGAACGGCGCATGCGCGAATGAACCCATCGGCGCCGCGGCAGAGACTGCCATCCGCGCAAAAGATCGCATCGTGGTCGAAAATTACCGTCCGAATCACGAGGTCTCTTTACAGCCGGACCGGCGCGGGTCACTCGCGGTAACGCGCGAGGATCGGGACGATTTCGCGCTGAGGTTCCGGAGCGCTCACTTCGGCGCGGCCGTTTTCGATCGTCATGTCGAGTTCGCTGCGAATTCCGAACCTGCCCGGAAGATAAATTCCGGGTTCGACCGAAAAGCAGGTTCCCTCGATCAGCATCCGATGGTCTTCGGTCTCCAGGGAGTCGAGGTTCGCGCCCATCCCGTGCACTTCGCGGCCGATGGAATGGCCGGTGCGATGCACGAACATGGCGCCGAAACCGGCGCCGGCGATCACCTCGCGGGCCGCGCGGTCCGCTTCGTGGCCGTGGACGGGCGCGCCAAGGTCGATGCGCTGCTTTACCAGGCGGACGGCGGCATCGCGGGCTCGAGCTACGATTTCGAAGATTCGCGCGGGCTCGTCCGGCACGGTCTCGCCGACGAATCCGGTCCAGGTGATATCGGCGTAGGCGGCATCGGGGTCGAGTTCCCTGGCCCACAGGTCGAGAAGCACCAGGTCGCCGGCGCGGATCGGACTTGAGTTTTCGCGTGAGGGTCCGAAGTGCGGATCGGCGCTGTGCGCGTTGACCGCGACGATCGGCGGTTCGGCCGTGGTCAGCCCGGCGGCGGCGATCCGATCCATCATGAACCGCTGGATTGCGAATTCGGTCACCGCCTGTCCGCGCCGCGCGCATCGCGCGATCTCGCCAAATGTTTCGCCGACTACGCGGCCCAGCGCGGCTCCCGCCCGCCGATGGCCCGCGAGCTGGCTTGCGGTGAGGCGCGCTTCGAAGCGCTGGACCAGATCGGCGGAAGACACGACTTCAACCCCGGTCGATCGAACGATTTCGAGCGTGCCCGCATCGACGCGCGAGACGTAGGGAATCGCGGCTTTCGGCGAATAGTCCATCGCGATGCGCCGGGCGCCCGCGAGGATGCTCCGCACCCCCGCCGCCATCTCCGCGTATGACCGGTAAACGATTCCGTCCGCGCCAAGCGAATCGAGCCGATGGGCTTCCACGGCGGAGACCAGCGTGCGGATCCTGCCACTGGCCGGCACAAAGCAGAACCATCGGCGAGTCGTCGCGCCATGCTCGGAAAGCTGGAGCACGCGGTACGCGATCGGATCGCTCAGGCGAAAGTCGTAGAAGAGCCATCCGTCGAGGGCGGCTTCTCGCAGGGCGTCCTGAATCTCGGCGATGCGCGCGTTCATCGGCCTTCCTGCGCGCCGCCCGCCGAACGAAAACGGCCGCCCCAGGTGTTGACGCGATCCGGAGTGATACGAACGATCGGGTTGCGGTCCGGACTCAGCGGCATCGTGCGGTACGGACGGTATTTGTCGCGCAGGTTTCTGAGCGCGAGCATGTATTCCTCGTTGTCATCGACCACCTGCGCGGATCCGCGAATCATAACGTAAGCGAGATGCGACCAGTCGTCTTCGTAGTGATCGACGATTATCGCGACGCGTGGATTTTCGGCAATATTGCGCATCCGCTTCAAAGCCAGGCCGCTTCGGCTCTTGGGCTTTTCGTCTATCGCGAAGTAGAAGCGGGCTCCGTCGAACCAGAAGCAAATCGGAATGACGTGCGGCTCGCCTGATTTGCCCGCCGTGGCCATCCGGGCGACGCGCTCGGCGATCAGAAACTCGCGCACGGCTGGATGCGACAACTGTTCGATCGACTTCGCGGCCATGGCACATCAACTCCTTGTTATCCGATCCAGCGAGGTGCGCGCCGCGCGCGCCAGCGAGGAGTCCTCCGGCTGCGCGCCGGCCCGCCTGAGCGCTTCGATCGCGCGCGCCGAGCGGCATCCGGCATTGCCCAGCGCGGCCGCCGCGGCGCGGCGAACCCCGCGGTCGGAGTCCGATTCAAGCCGCTCGATCATCAGCGCCGCCGCCGTTTCGCTGCCGCCGAAACAGGCCGAAAGCAGCGCGAGCGCGGCAAGACGGACGTGAGTATCGCGATCGGCAACCGCGGCGCGGGCGGCTTCCAGCGCTTCGTCGCGGCCGGCGCGCAGATCGCGGATGCAGTAAAGGGCCATCTTGCGCGCCGCCGCGTTGTCGGAGCGCGCAAGCGCGATTAGATCCGCGTGGATCCTCTCGCCGTGCATCTCGGCGCATCGCAGCAGCAGATCGGCGGCCGCCCATCGTACGTCGCCGTCGCTGTCGCCCAGCGCCTCGCACAGGACGGAAGCGGCTTCGAGGCTCAGCGCGGCCCCGCCGAGCGAGCCGAGCGTGTACGCCGCGCCGAAACGCATCCGCGGGTCGGCATCGGAAAGAAGCGCGCGAAGTTGCTCGATGGTGGCGGGGTTGTGGCGCGCAACCGCCGCGAGCGCGTCGGCGGCGCGCCGCCGAATCGTCTTGCTTGGGGCCGCAAAGCAGCGCGCGATTGCGTCGAAGGCGCCAGCGGAAAGCTCGGCGGGGGGATTTTCGATTATGCCAGCCAGCGCGCTCAGGCAAAGCTCCGGCGCCGCCGATAAAAGCGCGGCCATCCGTGCATCGCCCTCTCGCCTGGTGTTCATTGTGCGTTCGCGATCAGTCGAACAAGATTGGACAACTCGCCGGCCCCGAGAATGAAGTTGCCGTTGGCGGAAAACACTTTCGTTACGGCGCGCGACACCGCCGGCAGGTCGTGTGGTTGGCCTTCCAGGGCCGCCTCCAATGCGCCGATCGCCCGCGAGTTCGCGATAAAGTCGCCGCTCAGCAACAGACGCTCGATACGATTGTCGCCCGATATCCTGAGCCGCGCTTCGATCTGGCCAAGTTGCCCCGCAACGCGTCCCATTCGGTTGTAGTGCGAGCCGCTGGTGGCGCGGTTCAGCCAGTGGATCGATTGCAATTCCCTGCCGCGATGAGCGCCCTCAAGCTTTTGCCCGGCCGCCAGCTCTCGTTCCCGCACGTTTCCGAACATTTGCGAGAAACCCGCAATCAAGGCCCGCGCGATTTCGGAGAAGGCGCTCTCGCGATGAAGTTCGCGCCTCAGCGTGGTCGAGGAATCGGGGCCGTGAACGGCGGACGGCACCGAGCCTTCGGCATCGAGGCGATCCAGGTCGCGGCTCAGTTCCTCCATCCCGCGATCGGCCGCGAGCGAGACTTCGAACAGCAGCGCACCGGAGGCATCCGACTCGAAACTGCACATCGCAACTTCGCGCCTGTCGATCGTGATCGCGTCGCGGCCCGGATAAAAGCATTCCAGGCCGAGCGAGCGCAGCGCGGCCAGAACGCCGCGCGCGTAGCGGTTCATCACCTGGTCGGGCTTGAGATTCGCATCGCGCTCGGGCAGCATCGCGCTCCAACTCGGCGCGATCAAAGCGAGCCCGACCCATCCATCGCCGCCCCCCACGGCGCGTCCGCCCGTGAGCCGGCGCATCGCGCCTGTTCCCTCGCGCTCGGGTGGTCCGCCAAAGAGATGATAGCGTCCGATCGAGACCAGCCTTCCCGCAAGGGAGTAGATGACGAGCTGAGGCGGCGTGCGGCGCGCGGCAACCGTGTCCAGGAAATAGAGCTCAAGGCCGAGCAGGTCCCAGGGCGAGATTGACTGCAGAACGACGGCTTCGAGGGCGGCCACAGAAGGATCGTAGGCAGGACGCCCCGCGCGCGGCAAGGCATCCGGACGGGGCGCAAGCGGCCTCGATCCTCAAAATGCCTTGGCTTTTGCTTCCCCTCCGCGGGGGAAGCGCGCCGGGGTCAGCGCTCTTCGCCGAACAGGAAAATTGACAGCGCGATAAGTGAAAACATCACGTTGGGGAGCCACGCCGCGGTCCACGCCGGCATCAGGCCCGAGCGTCCGAATGAGGAGGTGATTCCGAACGCGAGCCAGTAGCCGAAACCGATCGCGATGGCGAGGCCGAAGCTCCGGCCCAGGCTCAGATGGCGCGGCAGCGGGTCGAGGCTCAATGCCATCCCCAGCGCCACCATGATCAGGCACGATACCGGCATCGCGTACTTGAGATCGCGATCGACGATGTAACCGCCCGGGTCAAGTCCCTTGCGCTGCAGGCTTGCGATGTAATCATCGAGCTCCCACAGGCTGAACTCGTCAGGGTCGAGGCGAAGAATCGAGAAGTCCGCTGGTTTGAGTCCGAGCCTCAGCCGGTCCGCCCCGGTCTGGGTTACGTCGCCATTCGGATCGAGTGAAAAGGTTTTCAGCTCGGTCGGGACCCACTGCTTGCCGTTCCAGACCGCGCGGGCGGCGTAAACGATGTCCTTGACGGAGTAGTCTTCGCCGATTCGGTAAACCGTGAGGCCCTGCAGCTCTTTTTTGCCCTTGTCGTAAGCGTCCGCTGAAGCAAAGCCGTTGCGCAGGCGTATCCAGATGCGCTTGTCGGAGAACACGCTTTGCAACTGCCGCTTCTTCATTTCCACGTGGTAAAGGTACTGCGCCTCGCGCGTCGCATGCGGAACCACCGTCTCGCTGAGCGCGAAATGAAAGGCGGTGACGAGCGCCGCGACGAACATCACCGGAATAGCCATTTCGAGCCGGCTGATTCCGAGTTGCTGGCAGGCCAGAACCTCTCCTGACCGGTTCAGAATCGCGAAACCGAGCAGCACACCCGCCAGACACGCCACCGGCAATATTTGCGACACGATAAGCGGAATCTTGAGCGCGAAATACTCGAGGCCAATCAGTCCGAGGCCGCCGTACTTGATGAGATCATTGAAGCGGTCGAACATGTCTCCGAGCAGATAGGCGGCGGTGAATGCCGCCGTGCAGACCATGAACGGGCCGAAAAACTGGCCCGCCAGAAACCGGTCCATCACCGGTGAAAGGCGCGGGCGCAGGCTCATGCGGCTTTACGGCTCCTCTGAAAACGCTCGACGACATCCCAGATGACGTCGCCCGGCCCGCGGCCCTGGTTGCCCTTGTCCTGCGCGGCCCGAACAAACAGCCAGACCGCGAGCACAACAAAAACCAGGTCGGGGATGCTCATTGCGATGAAAGGGTTGAGCCGGCCCCGTTCCGCAAGCGTGCGTCCCACCAGCATCAGGCCGTAGTACAGAAAAAAAAGACTGACGGCCACGCCGAAACGTTCGGAATGTCCGCCCCGCGCGGGCTTCAACCCAAGCGAAATTCCCAGCATCGCAAACAACAGCGTCGCCAGCGGCACGGTATATCTTGAGGCCAGCTCAGTTTCAGCTTCGTAGTCGGGTTTGCCCTCCGCCCGCTGGGTCGCGATGTGATCCTTCAGATCGGCGTAAGAGAGCTCCTCGGGATCGCGATCCGAGCTTGCCGCGGATTCCTTGGGACGGATGGTCAGGTCGTAGATGTTGAAGCTGGTGACATGGCTCTGGTCTCGGCGCGAATCGGTTCCGAAGATGGAGCCGTCGAACAGGCGCAGCGTGGTGCCGCCGCTTTTCTGGTCGGGCAGCACGATGCCGGATTTGCCGACGATCGTCGTCTGCTGATGCGGATCGCGGGAATCGGAAATCAGCACGCCATGCAGCGTCCCGTCGTCATCGGAAACGTGATCGACATAGACCATGATTCCCGGAAGGTCATCGTTGAAAACCTTCTCGCGCAATCCCGCCGTCGCCTTGCTCCGGGTCAGGTAATAGAGCCGATCTTCAAGCTGCTGGTTGGCCCAGGGCCGAATCGAAAACGCAAACCAGGTCGCGATCGCATAAACTACCAGCGCCACCCCCATCACCGGCACCGCGATCCGGTACAGGCTTACCCCGCACGCCCGCGCCGCCGTCATCTCCTGATCGTTCGACATCCGCCCGAAGCCGAGCAGCACTCCCAGCAACACCGCCATCCCAAGCGTCAATTCCAGAAACGCGGGCAGAATGTAGGCGATGAGGCCGAGTACCTCGCCGACCGTGACGCCGTGGTTCACCACCATCTCGGTGAGTTTGACCAGGCGTCCGGTGACCAGCGCGAAAGTGAGCAAGCCCACTCCCATCAAAAAGGGCGCAAGTACTTCCCACGCGACGTAGCGGTCCAGGATGGTGATTTTGGGAAAAGGCAATCTCAATTGTGCTCACGAGGACCGGACCAATTATACGATTTTAAACGTTGGAGGGTTTTTCACAACAGCCTGCTAAGCTTGGATGGGTGGATGCGCATTCGACGAAGGATGTCCCGTCATCCTTCGCACGAGATGATGACCTGAAGACGAGGGTTCGGAAACACCAGGATTGATCCGATGAAACAGTTTCGCGACAAGCATCGGCGCAGCGCAACGGAGCGGTCGCCCGATGCATCGCGAGCGCATCGCGCGTTGCGCGAGCATCGCGATGGCCCCGAGGTTGTATTCGGGGCCGGTCCGGTGCACGAACTCGTCGCGGCCGCGCCGGACTCGATTGCGACATTGTATGTGCGCGCGGGCGACGAGCGGCGATTTGGCGGCGAGATCGAACGCGTGCGCGGGGCAGGCGGCCGTATCGCGAGCGTACGCGAGGAGGAGATTGCCAGAATCACGGGGCAAAACGCGCGCCATCAGGGCGTCGCCGCGATCATGCGCGACTATCAGTACGCCGATCTCGACGAACTGGTGCGCGCCGAACCGGACCCGATCGTGCTGGTCGACGGGGTGACCGACCCGCGCAATCTCGGCGCGATGATCCGGTCGGCGGAATGCGCCGGAGTCGAAGCAATCGTCCTGGCGCGCGATCGCACGGTTGGAATCACTCCCGCGGCGGTCAAATCGTCGGCCGGAGCGTGGGCGCATCTGAAGATCGCCCGATGCGGGAACGTCGCGCGGACGCTGGAGATGCTGAAAGAGGCGGGCTATTGGATTGCCGCGCTTGCGCCGGGCGGTGAGGTGTCGATCTACGAACTCGACACCAGTCGCAAGCTGGTGATCGTCGTAGGATCGGAAGGGGAGGGCATCCGCCCTATTGTCAGAAAGGCGGCGGATTTCGTGGTGTCGATTCCGATGCGGGGAAAGGTGGAATCTTTGAACGTATCGGTGGCGGCGGCGGTGGCGCTGTTTGAGGTACAGCGGAGGCGCGTACGATAAAACGTAGTTCTGTCCGCGCCCGCGGCCCGTCGATTTGTTTTCATTTCCGAACGGTTCGGTTCGTTCTTGACTATGTGGTATCATCCGAATACCGTTGCGACTTTAAGCGTCGTTTGCCGATGTAGCTCAAAGGTAGAGCAACTGACTTGTAATCAGTAGGTTGCCAGTTCGATTCTGGCCATCGGCTTGGCTCGGAAGGTGGCCTTGCGGAGAGGTTCCCGAGTGGCCAAAGGGAGCA